>CAZARD010000004.1:0-80912 GCA_964487505.1 uncultured Blastocatellaceae bacterium
TCAACCTGACGTTCGTCGTCAAGGACGAAGTCGTCACCGACGTCGTCAAACGGCTTCACGATGAATTTTTTGGGGCTTGAGAAGGAAAAGGATGGGAATTGTAAAGAACAGTATCAAACGCCGGCCGTCACATCCGGGTGAGATGCTCCGGGAAGATTTTCTGCCGGATTATGGACTGACTGTGAGCGGACTCGCGGATGCAATCGGGGTGTCACGGCAGACGGTAAACGAATTGCTGCGTGAAAGACGTTCGGTGAGTCCGGAAATGGCGTTGCGTCTGTCACGCCTTTTTGGGAACAGTCCCGAATTTTGGCTGAACGCGTAGCGTGCCGTCGACCTTTGGGAAGCCAACGAGGCGATCGGAAGTGACGTCGAGAGAATTCAACCGCTTTTGGCGGCGTAAATGCCAGATCCGATTTCCGGACTTTCGACGCGTCATCTGAATCTAATTCCGGAACAATTTACTTTGGCTCGTATTATGTATCTCGATTTGTTCACCCCTGCGCTTATTGCCCTGCTGCAAGATTGGTTGGCAGAATCGGGGAGCATTTTTGTTCATTTGGAAATGCCACATAGTGGCGGAGCCGGTCACTCATCATCAGTCAATTCTTTGGAACAACTGAAGAAACTCATTTCGACCCAAACTCATCCCGAAATTGAGTTCTTTATCTTCAAAACCGCGCCGCAGACGGAAGATGAATTGGATCGCAGATTACAGCCAGAGTGGATTTACCGAAATACAGAAGAGGCACTGTATTTGGGGGTCAAAAAGAACCGTATTTATTATGAAGAATTCTCCAGTCACCCCGGGAAGTATAACTCTGCGATCGTTAACTGGCGAAGAAGCGAAACCGACGACAAGTAACAACATGCAAACCTCTTCTTGAAGCGTGGTTTTGAATTGGAATCCTACGCAACAAGCTTCCTCTTTCGAATAGCTTTCTCGGGAATCTCACCTTTCCGCGGCCGGCCGCCTTTTGCGCCGTTGAGCCGCGCCGCTTTTGACTTTGCCTCGGTTGAGACGCGTCCGCCTTTGCGTCCGAGTTCGGCCATCCACGTCTTGGTGCCGAAAATACCGTTCAACAGCCCGACCAGCCGATAATGCGCGTCGAGATCTTCCCAGTGAATCGCGGTGCCTTGCGTGGTGATCGATACCTTCGCGATTTCGTCGGCTGAAGCTGATTGAAGCTCGCGAATAAAGTGCGGCGGGAAGCCGAACACGCACTCGTTCGTTAGTTCTATCACGATAAGGTTCCGTTCCGGGTCGAAGACCGCGCTCGACGCTCTTGCCGCCGAGTCGAGGAATTTCTGTCCGCGCTTCGTGGCCGATTCCAAACTCTTTGAAACCGCTTCGTCAGAAAATGTCCATTTAGAGATCTTCTTGTCCATGAATAGTCTTCCACGCCGCAAGAAAGTGCTCTTGCAGTTCGTAGCAAATCCTGAGCGCGCGCAAGGCGTCCCTCGTCCTCATTCCCCGGTTCTCCCGAAAATCGGGCGGTTCATCTTCGTTGCCGAGTTCGATCACCACTTCTTCACCAGCCTTCATGACGTGTATATGTGAAGGCATATGGTCATCCGGATAAATAATGAACCTGAACCCCTCCTGCTCCCAAACCTTCGGCATTCAGTCCCCATTTTTCTAACGTGAGATTAAACCCAACAGCTTGGGTTATTAATTAAGAGTATATGGCTGAGCGAGCGGTTTGTAAATGGCGGTATGGGCGTTCGAACGCAGAAAAATTCCTTCTCAAATATCGTTGTTCGTCGACCTGTATTCGTGTAGAATTTTCCGCAAAAGGAGGCTTCAATGACAACCCTTACAGGAAAAACTAAAGCATCACTCACAAATCGCCCCGGAGCCTTGTATTTGAATTCCAAACTTGATGAATCGGAAAAGCTCATTCGAGACCCGCGTCTGATATCAAGCGATACAATTGACCAAATTTACGGGAACTCGTATGTCGGGAAAGTGTAACCTCATTCATTTTCAGAATAGCTTCTCGCGGAAATTGTGGAGATGGAACTTAAGTTTGCGCCGTTTTCATTTGGTTGCGCTTGCGGCCGGAGAATCATTGTCAATACGCATGAGCGCGATTTGACGACGATTTGTCCCGACTGCGGCGAATCATTTGGCGTCTTCGGAGGCGCTCCTGATTTGTCATCGCTTCCTGGGCCCGACGCATCGCTTGCGGAGATGATCGGGTTTTCAAACGCGTACAATCCTTTGCCGCATTTGCGGCGCGAGCATGGCAATGCGGCTGCCGACGCGTTGATCGATGAGATTCGTGGGCGGTTCGTCAGCGCATTCAGAAACGGCGAACCGACGCCGGGAACGGTTGATGAGATCCTGATCGCTATGGCATATGACTCGGCAATTTTCCCGATGCTGGGCATTTCGGAAGAGAATGCATCGCGTCTGATGCGCTGGTTCATCGAGGGCATCCGAGACTCTGCCGATCGCTAGGCCAATGTTCGCGGCCGAACGAGCGCAAAACACCGGTCTTTCAACCGTTCTATGATCGATAGACTGATGGAGGTCTCGATGAATAGATTGATTATTCTTGCGGCGATCATACTCTGCACCGTGACGGCGTCCGCCTACGGACAGGCTTGCGGCGGATCGGTCCGCTCGCTCCAGCTCGAATTCCCCGCAGACGTCAAAACCGTTCCCGTGGCGAATTACAACCTTTATTACGTGCTCCCGGCGGGCGCAAAACCTGAAGATCTCGGAGATGAGAAGCTTTCAGCGCATGTTTCGGAGTTCTATTACGGCGATCCGAAACGCGGCGAACGCTACTTTTGGTTCGGATTCGACGACCGCGCTCCGTTGCTCGTAGTTTCTGCGGACCGTGCCGAAAAGTTCATCAAGGAATACAAAGAGGAAGATCACAGCAATTTGTTCCGCACTCCGGAGTCATGGCGCCGGCATCATCAATCGCAATTGGCGGGCGCCTTCAAGAACGGCCGCATTGACCTCAAAACAACCGAAACCGACGACACGCCGTTTCTGATGCGGATCACCGCCGATGGCTATGAGCCGCTCTATTTTCTGAGCGCGTTTCTCGGCGGCTGCCATTACCGACCATCGGACGGATCGATGGTCGTGCAGACAATCAAGATGAAACGGGCGATTTCGAAAAATCTTTTTTGAACCGGTGAACGGCTGGCGAAACAGTAGGCTTCGACACAGATCATCATCAAATTTCGGCTTTCCGGCGATTCTGCCGGTATCATTGCCGCTAGTTCAAATCGAATAAAGCTAAATTTCAGTTGAGTTTAGCTCTGATGTTGGAGTCGACTATTGCCGATATGATTTCCGGTATTTCGCGACGTTTGGCATCGGCGAGTTTGGTTCTTCTTCGATTCGTGGACCAAACGGCATATTATGTTCACGATGAAGAAATATCTTGTGGCGTTGTTGTTGTCGATCGTTGGCCTGATCGGTTTGGTGAACGCGCAGCAGCCGGCGATCGAACCTGGTGTGCCGTTGGCATTGGCGAAATGGCGGGCGGCAAATTATTCGAACGTGCGTTACAAGCTCGACATTGCGCTCGAGAAGGGTGCGCCGTTGATGAAAGGCAAGGTCGAGATCAGCGTTGACATCACCGAAGAGGGTGCGAAATATCCGCTTGTGCTTGATTGGCGGACGACGCCGTTTGCGAACGACAAGGATCAGCCGTACGCGACGGTGCTGGAAGTGAACGGCCTTTCGCGCGAATCGCGCGATGCAAGCGGGACGCTTGCGCTCCAGTCAGTTTCGCTCCAGTCCGAACACCTGGTGATCCCGAACGGGCTGCTCAGATACGGGACGAACACGATCAAGATCGAGTTCGCATCGCCGATCAAGACGAGCGGTGCGGCCGTGACGCGCTATATCGACAAGCAGGACGGCGGCGAGTACATCTATTCACTGTTCGTTCCGTCAGACGCGAGCATGGCCTTTCCGGTTTTCGATCAACCGGACCTCAAAGCTCGATTCCGACTGACCTTGACGGCACCGAGAGAATGGTCAACAGTTACGAATACCAATCTTTATCGTGGAGACTCGCAAACGCCGGGAAGTTACACCCAAGGTTTCAACTGGACCGATCCGATTTCGACATATGTTTTCGCCTTTGCGGCAGGTGATTTTGCGGCAGTTTCCCCAGACTTCCCGAACGAACGGAACCTGGGACTAGGAGGCAGCCCGGATAAGAGCTCAAAACCAATTGCCAAGAAGGAACTCGCAAGCCGAATCTTCGTTCGAAGATCGCAGATCAAAAAACTGGAACCTCACATTCAAGAAGTTTTCCGTCTCAATCGCGAAGCGGTCAAATATCTTGAAGACTACTTCGATTACAAGTTCCCGTTTCCGAAATACGATCTTGTCCTGATTCCCGAATTTCCGTTCGGCGGTATGGAGCACGCCGGCGCGACATTTTTGCGCGAATCATCGGTGATCTTTCCGTCTGAGCCGACCAAAAACGATCTCGTCGCGCGCGCGAGCGTGATCTTTCACGAGGCCGCGCACCAGTGGTTCGGCGACACGGTAACGATGAAATGGTTCGACGATCTCTGGTTGAAGGAAGGCTTCGCGACGTTCATGGCATACAAGGCGATGGCGCGGGTTTTGCCCGAATATAATTCGTGGAAGATCTTCTACGAGCGAACCAAACAGGGCGCTTACCAGACCGATTCGACTAAGGGGACGACGCCGATCTATCAGGAGATCAGCAATCTGAGCGCGGCAAAGTCGGCTTACGGCGCGATCGTTTACAACAAGGCCCCGGCGTTTCTGAAACAGGCAGAGTTTTATTTGGGCGAGGAAGTATTCAAAAACGCCGTTCGCCGATTTCTAAGAAAGCACGAGTTCGGAAACGCGACCTGGTCGGATCTGGTCGCCGAATTTGAAGCCGCTTCGGGCAGCGATTTCAAGGAAACGCGCGGGATCAGCGTTCCCGAATGGGCGCAGAATTGGGTGTTGCAACGGAGTCTTCCGATCGTTCGGATCCGAATCGGAGAAGTCCGCGCGTATCGTCCACGCTACGAGATCGGTCGTACCGGCGGCGGTCTTCACGATACTCAGGAAACCTATACGTTTGAACAAACCGATGCGATCGGCGAGGGAAAGCTCTGGAACTTCAAGACACGTGTTCTGATTCGTTACGCGCGTCACGACGAGAAGAAGGAAGTTTCGGTCTCAAAGGAAAAAGGCGTCCCGTTTGCATCGTATTGGGTCATCACACTTGGACGGCTCAATCCGTCGGTCGAAACGCCGTTGATGATCTTTCCCAATCTTGAGGATTTCGGTTACGGTATCTTCCTGCTCGATGATCGCAGCCGCGCCTATGTGTTGAAGAACATCCAGTCGGAAAAGGACGATTTCCTGCGGGCGATGATGTGGGGCGCGCTTTGGGATTCGGTGCGCGAGGGCGATCTTGATCCCCGTGATTATGTGAACCTCGTCGCGAAGAACATCGCGGTCGAGACCGACGAATCGACGATCCAGACGCTGTTCGGCCGTGTCGGAACTGCTTTGAACTACTACATCTCGGACAATCCGACGTCTCAGTTAAAGATCCAGGATCTAAGATCCAAGATCGAAACGGTTCTGCTTGATCGATTGGCGAAGGCGACGACAATGGGACAGCGGATCACGTATTATCGAGCGTTCCTCAACCTCGGCTCGAGCGCGAACGCGCGAAAGGTACTGAAAGAGATCTTGGCGGGAAGATCGACCGTCGCAAGGTTCGAGCTGCGAACGAAAGACAAATTCGACATCGTGACGCGGCTCATCGTCCTTGACGATCCGGAAGCGCTGAAATTGCTCGGCGAACTTGAAAAAACGGAAACGTCGGATGACGCGCGCCGTTACGCGTACGCGGCGCGGGCGGGCATCGGCACGGCTGAGAGCAAGGGGAAGTACTGGAACGATTTCGTGAACAACAAAGAGATTTCCGAGAGCTGGATCGAGGGGGCGTTTGCCGTCTTCAACAACCCGCGGCATACCGATCTGACGGCGCCGTACCTCGAACGCGCGCTTGCCGAATTGCCGAACCTGAAGCGCAACCGGAAGATCTTCTTCGTCAACGGCTGGCTCGGATCGTTCATCGGCGGCCAGCGCGACGAAAGGGCACTCGCGACGGTAAATCGATTTCTTGATAACACTCCGGGTCTCGACAAGGATCTGCGCTTGAAGATCCTTGAGAATTCGGACCTGTTGGAGAGGTCGGTAAAGATCCGCACGAAGTTCGGCAAATAGATCTTAAGGCCGAGTTTTGTCGCCCGGACCAGAATCGTTCGCGCGGGGCTCAATTTGGGTCCTCGCGTTTTCTGAAGCTAATTCTTCGGCGTCAGACACAGCTTCGTAGTTCTCATCCAAGCAATCTTGACAGAAAAGTAAAGATTTGAGATTCTAGCAATTGCTCAAGCGGGTCATTTTCTGAAATTGGTTAGGGTGTAATGAAGATTTCGGCACAGGAAGAATACGGTTTGCGGTGCTTGCTCCAGCTCGCTTTCTTGAATGAGGGCGAGAGCCTGACGCTACCGCAAATTGCCGAGCGAGAGGGAATCTCGACCGCGAACGCGGGAAAGTTGATGTGGATCCTGAACAAGGCCGGATTCGTTCAGGCGACGCGCGGCACCAAAGGCGGTTACTCGCTCGCCCGTCCGGCAAGCGACATCTATCTCAACCAAGTGATCAAGGTGCTTGAAGAAGATGAGATCAACGCCCACTGCGAAAGCTACAAGGGTGTTTTGGAAAACTGCGTCCACAAGGGTGATTGCGGGATCAGGCCGGTGATCCTCGGACTTCACGAGATCGTCCAGAACGCGCTCTCGCGGATCACGCTTCAGCAACTCGTCGGAAGCGAAGCGAACGTCGATGCGATGTTCCACCAGATCCAGGGGATTCACCGGACGCTTCAGTCGCACGTTAACGGACACAAGCATTAAGAGTTATGTCATCGACCGCAACATTGGAGCATCTCGCAAACCGTGAGTACAAGTACGGCTTCGTTACCGACATCGAAACGGAAACGATCCCGAAGGGTCTGACCGAAGACACGATCCGGCTTATCAGTTCGAAAAAGAACGAGCCTGATTGGATGCTCGAATTCCGTCTCAAGGCGTTTCGTCAGTGGATGACGATGAAGCAGCCGGACTCGTGGGCGAATTTCGTTTATCCCAACATCGATTTTCAAAGCATCACTTACTACGCTGCGCCGAAACAGAAAGCGAAGAAGCAGAGCCTCGAAGAGGTCGATCCGGAGCTCTTGAAGACCTTCGAGAAGCTTGGGATACCGTTGACGGAGCAGAAGATGCTCGCGAACGTCGCCGTCGATGCGGTTTTTGATTCGGTTTCCGTCGCGACGACCTACAAAGAGAAATTGAAAAAGGCCGGCGTGATATTTATGCCGTTCTCCGAAGCGATCGTCGAGCATCCGGATCTGATCCGGCGCTATCTCGGTTCGGTGGTCCCGGTAGGCGATAATTTTTATGCCGCTTTGAATTCCGCTGTTTTCTCGGACGGATCGTTTGTTTTCATTCCGAAGGGTGTCCGTTGCCCAATGGAACTCTCGACCTATTTCCGCATCAACACCCAGGAATCAGGGCAATTTGAAAGAACGTTAATTGTTGCAGAAGAAGGCGCTTACGTCGCATACAACGAAGGTTGCCATCCGGCCGGCGAGCAGGTTTTGACGGCTGAGGGCTGGCGGAACATCGAATCGATCAAAGCCGGCGACAAGGTGTTCGATCATAATGGTCGGCTTCAGAAGGTTCGAGCCGCGATGGTGCGGCAATTCAAGGGTGAGATGATAACGGTTCGCCCGATGTCCCGTTACAATTCGTTCAAGCTCACGCCCGAGCATCCGGTCTACGCGATCAAGCGCTCTGATGTTCTGAAAGCCCGTAAACCGAGAAACGGTTGGCTTCCCGAGGTCGATACCAAGAAACTCGTTTCGGCAACACCGAAATTCATCAAAGCGAACGAACTGGAAAAAGGCGATTTTGTTTTGGTCCCGAAACTTCATCGTGATGATTCCGGCAAGTTTACCGACGATGAACTGGAGCTGCTCGGCTACTATCTTGCCGAAGGATCGACCTGTTTCAACAAGCTTAACAAACAGTTCGTCAACTCGTTTGCGTTTGGAATTGCCGAAGACCGACTCATCGAGCGAACGCGTGAACTGATCGAGCGTTTGTCCGGAAAGCGCGCATACGTAGTCAAAAATGAGGAACGAAACGGCGCGAATGTTCAGTTTTATTCGTCCGAGTTCTCTGACTGGTTCACGCTGCATTGCGGCAAATACGCCGGCGAGAAGAAGCTCAGTCCGGAGCTGATGAACGTGTCTCCGCGGCAGGCCAAAGTGTTTCTCGATGCGTATCTCGCCGGCGACGGGAACATAAGCGAACGGCAGAATTCGACAATGATTCGATTCTGCACGATTTCGGAAAGCTTGGCGCAGCAGGTTCAGATGCTGCTCAACAAACTGGACATTCAAGCCTGGATCCAGGTTCGTGACGGCGGAGAATCGGCGTTCTCCAAGAATGAACCGGATCGGATCGTCAATCGACAACCGCTTTATCACGTTGGCTACACGGCGGACAAGAAGTGGGATATGGTTCGCGAGACCGATACGCATTTCATTGTTCCGGTACGCGAGGTCGTTCGCGAGCAGTTTGACGATCTCGTGTTCAACATCGACGTTGATGAGTCACATAGCTATCTCGTGAAGGGCTTTGCCGTTCACAACTGCACGGCTCCTCAGTTCGACACGAACCAGCTTCACGCGGCGGTCGTCGAACTCGTCGCCTTGGACGATGCCGAGATCAAGTACTCGACCGTGCAGAACTGGTACGCCGGCGATGCCGACGGCAAAGGCGGGATCTACAACTTCGTGACGAAACGCGGAGCCTGCCGCGGAGTCAATTCAAAGATCTCCTGGACGCAGGTCGAGACCGGCTCGGCGATCACCTGGAAGTACCCGTCCGTAATCCTTCAGGGCGACAATTCGATCGGCGAGTTCTATTCGGTCGCGTTGACGAACAACGCGCAGATCGCCGATACCGGCACGAAGATGATCCATCTCGGCAAGAACACGAGATCGACGATCGTCTCGAAGGGCATCTCGGCCGGGCGATCGAACAACTCGTACCGCGGTTTGGTCAAAGTGATGCCGAAAGCGGACGGCGCCCGGAACTACACGCAGTGCGATTCGATGCTGATCGGCGGCAAGTGCGAGGCGAACACGTTCCCGTATATTGAGGTCCAGAACAACACCGCGCGGGTTGAGCACGAGGCGACGACGTCGAAGATCAGCGAAGAGCAGTTGTTCTATCTCCAACAGCGCGGCATTTCGCAGGAAGACGCCATCTCGTTGATCATCAACGGTTTTTGTAAAGAGGTCTTCCGCGAACTCCCGATGGAGTACGCGGTCGAAGCCCAAAAGCTTCTCGGCTTGAAGCTCGAAGGAAGCGTCGGCTGATCAGGCTCTCGGGCGCCGGCATCTGAAAATGGCGGCGCCCGCTCGAACGAACAAGGGCAGGTCTTTTTTTGGTTCTTTGAAAACTCAGCTCGTTTCTTATCTTGACAAAAAAGTCAAGTTTTTGTTAGTTTCGGATTTGTGAAAGGGGAGTAGATCGCCCGCGAGGCTTGGAAGATCGTCAATACGGCACTTGCCCGGTCTTTCAGTTAAGTATCAAGACCTTTCGCAGATTTGTCGAGATCGATGAACTCTGCGAAAGGTCTTTTCCTTTGCAGTACCGAAACCGATGAGAATCCTTCTTATTCTGAGCCTTATGTTGTTGTTGGCCCCGAATGCGCTGTCGCAAGCGCGGTTCGGGACCGACTTTCAGTTGTGGAACGATACGCAGGTCATTGTTCCTTTGAATCAGAAAAGAGACTGGAATTTTGTCCTTTGGACATTCGGTCGGTTCGGAAACAATTTCGGGACGACGACGGATGCCAGGATCGGCGGACTTTTGACAAAACGGGTGAACAAGAACGTGACGCTCGGCGGCGGCTATCTATATCGCTACTCGAATCCGACCTTCACGCGTTCCCGTTACGAAAGCCGCTACCTCGGGCTTGCAACGTTCACGATACCGCTCAGCAAGGACAAGAAATGGACGCTCGTCAATCGGAATCTTTTCCAGTACGAAGATCGGTATTCAAGACCGAACGCAGTTGTCGTCAGGAATAGATTCTGGGTCAAGCGCGAAGTTACGGTCGGAACGAAGAAGATCGAGCCGTTCGTTTCGATCGAGTCATTTTATGACTTTCGATTGGGAGAGTTGGCCCGTTACAGGACACAGGCCGGGGTAACGCACAAGTTCAACGACCGGTTCTCGGCGGACTTCTTCTACGTTCGTCAGAATGAGACCGGGAACGGGACGCGGCCGGGTACTCTGAATGGGATCGGTACAAGCTTTCGTTTTACATTGGATCAATTAATTCGAACTAAGGGAGATAAGAAATGAAGAAAACAGCTGTTAAGAATTTGAAAGGAATGGTTCTCGGATTTGCGATGGTCGTTGCGTTCGCATTTACGGCCACCGCGCAATCGGTGACGAATTTCAACATCACCGAGAAGATGGTAACCGATGCCCAGGAAGCGTGGGGCAAGGCACTGGTCAGCATCAGCGAGACGCACGCCAAAGGCGGAGATTTCAGGAAGTTGGCGTCGGAAATCATCGACGCGGCTTACAACTATCAGAACGGGTCGGTTCTGTTCAAGCCGACGCTGACGACCGGTGATCAGACTTTCCGCATGGATAAGGCGGGCGCGTTGGCATACTTCGTCGGCGGGGACCCGAATTTCAAGAACGACGGCGGATTTGCTCTCAAGGGCTGGACGAAATACGCCATCAAGAACAAGGGAATCATCCTCAATGGTGACACCGCGATCACGATGGGCAACGTTCATCTCTGGGACAAGAACGGGAACGAAACGATCGTCGACAAGACCTGGGGATTCAAGATGGAGGAGAACGGCAAACTCCGGATCATCCTTCATCACTCGTCGCTTCCGTACAAACCGGCAAAATAGCTGACAAAGCAAAACGCACATTTCATCACAGGCAGAACGGTCGCGTTTTGCCTGTGATTTTTTTGGATCCATTGCAGGTGTTAGACTTGACGTTATGAAGCCGATTCAGCCGAAAGAGATGGCGGTTCCGAAAGGACACTATTCGCCGGGATACGAAAACAACGGCTTGATCTTCGTCTCGGGTCAACTCCCGATCGATCATGTTTCGGGCCGGGTTGAAACCGGCTCGATCGAGGCGCAGACCGAACTTGCGCTGCGAAACGTTGAGGCGATTCTGACCGCCGCCGGAAGCGATCTGGACCACGTTCTTCAGATGACGATCTATATTTCGGATATGGACCTGTGGGAGCGCGTCAACGAGACGTACAAGATCGTGATGGGAGACCACAAACCGGCGCGGGCGATCGTTCCGGTCAAGGACCTTCATTTCGGTACCAAGATCGAGATCCAGGCGATCGCTGCGGTTGCGGAGTAACCAAGTGGATTTCGATATTCTGATCTCAAATATTACGAATCCGACGCTGCTTTTCTTCGTGCTCGGAATAATCGCCGTAGCGCTTAAGAGCGATCTTGAGATTCCCGAATCGTCGAGCAAATTCATCGCGCTTTACCTTCTCTTTGCGATCGGTTTCAAGGGCGGACAGGAGTTGGTTCATAGCGGGTTTACGGCCGAGATCGGATATTCGCTGGCCTTGGGCGTAGCGATTTCTGCTCTGATTCCGGTTTATGTTTTTTTCTTGCTGAAGAAGAAACTGGGGGTAGCCGATGCAGGTGCGGTCGCGGCCGCTTACGGGTCGGTCAGCGCCGTGACGTTCGTTGCCGCTGCGTCCTTTCTTGAAGCGCAGAAGATTCCCTTCGGTGGGCATATGGTTGCAGTGATGGCGCTGATGGAATCGCCGGCGATCATCGTCGGGGTTCTGCTGCTGATGAACTACGACCGGGAGGATGAAGTGCCGGGCCGTTTTCGAAACGTGATGGGGCATTCGTTTACGAACGGAAGCGTCCTGATGGTCTTTGGAAGTCTTTTGATCGGAATTATCGCCGACACGAAACAGGCGGAAGGCATCAAGCCGTTCACAACCGACATTTTCAAGGGATTTTTGGCGATCTTTCTGCTGGAGATGGGGATGGTAACGGCGCGCAGGTTCGGGGCGTTCCGGCGCTATGGATTGGTTGTAACGTTGGCGGCGGTTCTGTTTCCGGCAATCAACGGGATTGTCGTTGCTTTGGCAAGCAAGCTCGTTACGGTCGATCCGGGAAACCGCTTCATATTTGCGGTACTCGCGGCGAGCGCGTCGTACATCGCGGTTCCCGCGGCGATGCGGATGGCAGCCCCGAAAGCGGATCCGGGTCTTTACGTTCCGATGGCACTCGGCGTGACGTTCCCGTTCAACGTCACGTTTGGAATGCCTTGTTATTTGGCGATCGTTCGAGGTACTTGACCTATGAATTTGACAATTTACCAGATCGACGCATTTTCGAAAGAGGTTTTCAGAGGCAACCCGGCGGCGGTCTGTCCGCTCCGCGAGTGGCTGCCTGCCGAAACGATGCAGGCGATCGCGTCCGAAAACAATCTCTCGGAGACGGCGTTTTTCGTGCACAACGGCGAGCACTTTGACATTCGCTGGTTCACGCCGTCGTTCGAGATCGAACTTTGCGGTCACGCGACCCTTGCGAGCGCGTTTGTGATCTTTGAAATTCTTCAGGCCGAAGATGAGACGGTTCGTTTCCGATCGCATCTGAGCGGCGACTTGAGCGTCGAGAAGCAGGGCAGTATCTATGTGCTCGATTTTCCGTCGCGCCCGCCCCAGCCGGCCGAGGCACTGCCCGGTTTGATCGGAGCGATAGGCAAGGAGCCAAAAGAGGTTCTTCGCGGGCGCGACTTCTTTCTGGTCTACGGATCGGAAAGTGAGGTCCTTGGGATCGAGCCGAATTTCAGCGAGTTGCTGAAGGTTCCGACACACGGCGTGATCGTGACGGCTCCGGGCGATGACAGCGATTTCGTTTCGCGGTTCTTCGCTCCCGAGGTCGGTGTTTTCGAGGATCCGGTGACCGGCTCGTCGCACTGCAATCTGATCCCGTTCTGGGCCGAACGGCTCGGGAAGGAAGCGCTTTTCGCGCGCCAGGTCTCGGCACGCGGCGGAGAGCTTTTCTGTGAACTGCACGGCGACCGGGTGAAGATCGGCGGGCACGCGACAATGTATTTGAAAGGTGAGATCTTTCTCCGCTGAGAATTCATCGATCGATTTCTGCGATGAGCATCGGTAGCTTGCGTTCGCGTTTGGCGCGGCGATCGGGACGGTCGCCGACAACACCGCCGAGTGAGTTTTTGGCGGAATGCTTTGAAAAGGGCAGCGGCCAAGGTAATTGTGGATGCGATGTTGATTGATGAATTTCTGAGATTTCGACGGTTCTTGGTGGCGCTGATCCTGTGCGCGTTGGTCGGCGCGGTTTCGGGCGGCCTGACCGGCGTCGCGGCCGACAAGACGGGCAAGCGCGCAATCGAAACGCTCGATGCCCCAAAAGCGATCGGGCCGTATTCGCAGGCGATCGTCGCCGGAAACGTCGTTTATGTTTCGGGCCAGATCGGACTGGAACCGAAGACCGGGAAGATGGTCGAGGGCGGGATCGAAGCCGAGACAGAGCAGGTGCTGAAAAATCTTGAAGCGGTTTTGAAGGCGTCGAACAGCGATTTTGAAAATGTCGTAAAGACTACGATCTTTCTGAGCGACATCAACGATTTCGCGAAAGTCAACGAGATCTACGGCCGGGTGTTCAAGGCCCCGTATCCGGCGCGCGCCACCATTCAAGCTGCGCGGTTGCCGCGTGACGCAAGGGTCGAGATCGAAGCGACGGCACTGGTGAAGAAATGAAGGACGGAATTTGTCCGAAATGCGGCGCTCGGGAAGTGCATCGATATGACAAGACACCGGTCGAATTTTCGATCGCGCTCAGTTTTTTCAACTCGGCGAGTGTCGTTTATTACATCTGCGCCGGATGCGGTTATGTCGAATTGTTTGTCGACGATCCGTCAAAGCTCCCGCAGATCGCCGAGAAGTATCCGAAGGTCTGATTGAAAAGGAAGAAAGTGATGTTATTGGAAATAAAAGATCTGCATGCTGGTATTGAAGGGAAAGAGATCCTCAAGGGTCTCAATCTGAAGGTTAACAAGGGCGAGGTCCACGCGATCATGGGACCGAACGGGTCCGGCAAATCGACTTTGTCGAAGGTGTTGGCCGGCCATCCGTCCTATGAGGTTTTGTCGGGCGACGTGATCTATGAAGGTCGGAATCTGCTCGAGTTCGAACCCGACGAAAGGGCGCGGATGGGCGTATTTCTCGCTTTCCAGTATCCGGTCGAAGTGCCGGGAGTTTCGAATTCGCAGTTCTTGCGCTTGGCGTACAACGAGAAAATGAAACACCTGGGCGAGGAAGAACTCGATCCGCTCGAATTCAACGATTACCTCAAGGAAAAGGCGAAGATCGTCGAAATGGACCCTGCATTTTTCAAGCGGTCGGTCAACGAAGGTTTTTCCGGCGGCGAGAAGAAACGCAACGAGATTCTGCAAATGGCGGTGCTCGAGCCCAAACTCGCGATCCTCGACGAAACCGACTCCGGGCTCGACATCGATGCATTGCGCATCGTCGCCGAAGGCGTCAACAAACTCCGTTCATCTGACAACGCGATCGTTCTCGTAACGCATTATCAGCGGCTGCTGAACTATATCCAGCCGGACTTTGTCCACGTTCTCGCGAGCGGAAAGATCGTCAAGGAAGGCGGCAAGGAACTCGCGTTGGAGCTCGAAGAGAAAGGCTACGACTGGGTCAAGGCAGCGGGTCAGAACCGGGACCGGTAGCGACCGACTAACGTGCCGTAAATGAGACCGCCTGAGAGCGGGACTCGAAACAGATAGACCAATGACAGCAAGTGTCGTGACAGAAACAATTTACAAGCAGGATTTTCTCAAGCTCATCGGCGATTCGACGGGCGCTTTGGCCGATCTCCGGCGCGCCGCGTTCGAGCATTTTGCTGCGGTCGGATTTCCGACGCCGAAGAACGAGGAATGGAAGTACACGAACACGAAACCGATCGCGGATTCCGGATTTCGTGTTTCGGACTCGAAGGCGACCGATGCCCCGGTCGATCACGTGCGTGAATTCCGTTTTGATCGGAACGGCTTCGCCGCGCTGAATTTGGCCTTCGCGGAGTTCGTCGTCGTCACGATCCCGAAAGAAACGTCTGTAGCGGAACCGATCGAGTTCAATTTCGCAAACGCCGACGGTGTTGCCAGGTTTCCGCATCTGATCGTCATCGCGGAGCCTGGCTCGAAAGCGACGATCATCGAGACATACGAATCGGAAGGTCGAGGCTTCACGAATGCTGCGGCGCAGATCTTTGTCGCGGAGAATGCCAGCGTAACTCATTATCGCGTCCAGAAGGAATCAGCCGATTCGTTTCATATCGGAACGACCGAGGTGACCTTGTCGGCCGGAAGTTTTTACAACTCGACGAACATCAATCTCGGCGCGGCGATCGCGAGGCACGACGTACATTTGAAATTCACGGCCGCAGGCGCCGAGGCGTTTGTCGATGGACTTTATTTGCTTGCCGGCAATCAGCATTCGGACACGCACTCGTCGATCGACCACGCGGTCCCGAACTGCATTTCGCATCAGACCTACAAGGGTGTTCTTAGCGATCGGTCGCGTGGAGTTTTCAACGGCAAGGTGTTCGTGCGCGAGAACGCAAGCGGAACCGATGCCCAGCAATCGAACAAGAACCTGCTGCTTTCGAACGACGCGCGGGTCGATACAAAGCCGCAGCTCGAGATCTTCAACGACGACGTCAAGTGCTCGCACGGCGCGACCGTCGGTCAGTTGGAAGACGAAGAACTCTTCTATCTCCTGAGCCGCGGTATCAGCGAACAGCTCGCGCGAAATCTGCTGACGTACGGTTTTGCTGAAGAGATCATAAACAAGATCGGGATCGAATCGATCAAAAAGGAACTGGACGAGGCGGTTTTGAATCGGCTGCACGTGAATTTGGAAGTTTGAATATGGCGGCCCCTGAACCAATGACCACTTTTGATATCAACAAGGTCCGCGCCGATTTTCCGGTGCTTTCCCGCGAGGTCAACGGCAACCCGTTGTGCTACCTCGACAATGCGGCGTCGTCACAGGTCCCGAATCTCGTCGTCGAGCGCGGTTCGAAGTATCTGATGGAAGAGCATTCGAACGTTCACCGCGGCGTTCATTATCTTTCGCAGCTCGCGACCAACGAATATGAGAAGGCGCGCGAAAAGGTACGGGCGTTCATCAACGCGCGGGAAACGAAAGAATGCGTCTTTGTCCGCGGCTGCACGGAGGGCATCAACCTCGTCGCGAGCGGTTACGGCCGTAAATTCATCAGCGAGGGCGACGAGATCGTGGTCAGCGAAATGGAGCATCACTCGAACATCGTACCGTGGCAGATGATCGCCGAGGAGCGGGGCGCGAGGATCCGCGTGATCCCGATGAACGACCGCGGCGAGCTGATCATTGACGAATACGAGAATCTGCTCAACGAACGCACGAAGATGGTCGCCGTGACGCACGTTTCGAACGCTCTGGGCACGGTCAACCCGATCAAGGAAATGATCGAAACGGCGCACAAGTTCGGCGTCCCGGTCTGCGTCGACGGCGCGCAGGCGGTTCCGCATATGCGTGTAGACGTGCAGGAACTCGATGCCGATTTTTACGTGTTCTCGGGCCACAAGATGTTCGCCCCGACGGGCAGCGGCATCGTCTACGGAAAACGCGAATGGCTTGAGAAGATGCTGCCGTACCAAGGCGGAGGTTCGATGATCCGGACCGTCACGTTCGAGAAAACGACCTACGCCGGCCTGCCGGAGAAGTTCGAGGCGGGAACTCCGGCGATCGCGTCTCAGATCGGACTTGGGGCGGCGATCGATTATTTGAATTCGATCGATCTCGATGCGGCGTTCGCATATGAACATTCATTGCTCGAATACGCGACGGAGAAGCTCTCGGCGATCGAGGGCGTGACGATCATCGGAACCGCTGAGGAGAAAGCGAGCGTACTTTCGTTCACGATCGAGAATGTTCATCCGCACGATATCGGAACGATCCTCGATCAGCAGGGAATCGCGGTGCGTGCCGGCCACCATTGCGCGCAGCCGGTGATGCAGCATTTCAATGTTCCGGCGACGGCCCGCGCGAGCTTCGCGTTTTACAATACACGCGAGGAAGTCGATAAGCTCGCGGATGCGATCAGCAAAGTGATCGATGTTTTTGCCTAGGACGAAGCAAGATGCAAAAGGTAGCGCTCACGGAGAAGTTCGCGCTGATCAACGAGTACTGGCGGCCAAAGGTCGTCGGAGAACTGAATGGCCAGGAAGTGAAGCTGGTCAAATTTCACGGAGAGTTTCCCTGGCATCAGCACGAGAACGAGGACGAGATGTTTCTCGCCGTAAAGGGTAGCTTTCGGCTCGAGTTTCGCGACCGGACGATCGAGTTGAAAGAAGGTGAATTCGTCATCGTCCCGCGTGGCGTCGAACATCGGCCGGTCGCCGACAGCGAGGTCGAAGTCCTTCTTTTTGAACCAAAGGATCTGAGGAACACCGGGAACGTGGTCGATGAGAGATTTACCGCGCCGGGCACCGAGAAGATCTGATATTGATCCGTAAACAATATGTCTGAACTTAGCGACCTCTATCAGGAAGTCATTCTCGAACACAATAAGAACCCGCGGAATTTTAGAGAGATGCCGGGAGCCAATTTTCGGGCCGATGGGCATAATCCATTGTGTGGCGATCAGTTGAAGGTTTATCTTCACGTCGACGGAGATATCGTTACCGATGTGTCGTTCACGGGTTCCGGTTGCGCGATATCGAAAGCGTCGGCGTCAATGATGACTCAGGCCTTGAAGGGCAAGACGAAAGACGAGGCCGAAAGGCTTTTCGACGAGTTTCACCGAATGGTCACCGGAAAGCTCGACATCGAAAACGAGGAAAATCATCTTGGCAAATTGCGGATCTTCGCCGGAGTTCTCGAGTTTCCCGCTCGTGTAAAATGCGCCAGTCTCTCTTGGCATACCGTTCACGCGGCACTCCAAGGCGAGGAAGCGGTGTCGACCGAGTGAACCGGCATCGGCGGATTCTCCTCGTGTCAGATAAATCCGGACTTTGCCAAATCGCCGTGGAGTATGCCTTCCGATGCCTGACTCGATCCTAACCAGGGCTTACCCCGAAGAACACCCGAAAAACCGCGATCGGCATCTGCACTTAACTAACTCGATTAAAGAGTTATACTTGTAGGTATGCAAATCTCAAGGATCGAGCTTATCGAGATCAATCTCCCTTTGGTCCATTTTTTCGAAACCAGTTTCGGCAGAACCTACGAGAGGCGAATAATCCTCGTGCGTGTTGCGGACACCGACGGTGCCGAGGGCTGGGGCGAATGCACGGCCGGCGAGACCCCGTCCTATTCTGAAGAATGGACCGATTCTTGCTGGGAGGTTCTTGAGAAGATCCTGGCGCCGATGGTGATCGGACGCGAGGTTTCGTCGGCGAATGAGATCTGGAACTTGATGAAGCCGGTTCGCGGCAATCGGATGGCGAAGGCCGCGATCGAGACCGCGTGTTGGGATCTCGAAGCCAAGAAGCTGAACGCGCCGTTGTGGCGGCATCTTGGCGGGGTCAACCGCGACATCGCCTGCGGGGTTTCGATCGGGATCCAGGACACGGTCGAGCAGTTGCTCGAAAAGATCCGGACCGAACTCGACGCGGGCTACCAACGGATAAAGATCAAGATAGCGCCGCATTGGGATTTTGAGGTCATCAGGCGCGTTCGCGAGACGTTCGGGGACATCCCGCTGATGGGTGACGCGAATTCCGCATACACGTTGGCCGATGTTGAGCTTTTCAAACGTATGGACGACTTCGGGCTGACGATGTTCGAGCAACCTTTGCCGCACGATGACATCATCGATCATGCGAAGCTTCAGCAGCAGATTAAGACGCCGATTTGTCTCGATGAGCCGATAAAGTCGCCCGACGACGCACGCAAGGCGATCGAACTGAGGTCGGGAAGGATCATCAATCTCAAGAACGGCCGCGTCGGCGGTCACAACCAATCGAAAGCGATCGAGAAGATCGCGCGAGAGGCCGGGATACCGGTATGGTGCGGAGGAATGCTGGAATCCGGCATCGGACGTGCCCACAACATTGCGATCTCGACGCTAGCGGGCTACACGATGCCGGGAGACGTGTCCGCTTCGAAGCGCTATTGGCACGAAGATATCATTGAGCCGGCGGTCGAGGTTTCGGCAAACGGGACCATCACGGCGCCTGACAGCCCTGGAATCGGATTCGAGGTGAAGGAAGACAGGATCGCTCGCGCTGCCGTTCGCCGAAGGACGGTTTGAACTCGCGTGATCTTAAGAACAAAAAAAACGCCGACGGAAACTTTCCGGCGGCGTTTTCTTGTTATGGGATCTCCGTCGTCTATTCAACGATCGAGAACTTCTCGGCTCGCTCCATAGTTTGGCCCGACACGCGATCTTTGATCCGGATCTTGATCTCGTAATCGCCCGTCGCCAGATTGTCGGTCGAAAGCAATCTCGCGAGCGTCAGACGCTGGCCCGAATCGCTGAGACCTTCCCAGTTCTCCGGTTGCCGCAAAAGCTCCTTGCCGCCTTTGGTGATGACATACTCGACATCGACCGCCGGACGCAGGGTTGTCTGATCGATACCGGCGTTGTAGACCTGCATATAGATGCCGACTTCCTGTCCTTTGCGGAAGACGCCGCTCAGGTTCGGTATCACTTTCGCGGTGCCGATCACGAACATCGAGCCGATGTCGCGTTCATTCGTCGTGCGGAGTTTCGTGGCGATGATCAGCGACGAAGTGTCGAGCTTCTTGTCATCGTATTTCGGCAATGTGAACCCGAAGCTTCGGATGCCCTTGTTGCCCGAAACAACATCGCGCACGACGACGTCGACCTTGTAGGTACCCGGGGTCAACGCGATCGCCTTCTGGTAAACGGACTTCTTTTCGCGGGCTTCGGCAAGTTCGTCGCTGGTCGATGTCGTCGCGACCGAATCTTCAAAGATCCCCGAACGCTTGCCCGAAACCGCCATGATGCGGCCAAAGATGTTCATGCGGGCCGTCGGGAGTCCGCCAACGCTCTCGAACACGAGATCCTTGTTCTCGGCCTGGACCGTGAACGTCGTCATCACGCTGCTGTCGGATTGCCGAAAATAATCGACCCGAAGCTGGAAATCAAGCGGATTGTTGTCGATCACAGCAGATTCCGAGCCGACAAGATTCTGGAGATCCGTGTACTTGACCTGCGGCGGCCGCTGCAGGTTCGCGATGATCTCCATCCGGCGGAACGGCGAATCCTGTTCGCGCATATACGTCGCGTTGCTTTGATACTGTCCCGTGATGCGATCGGCCTTGTTGCCGAGACCCAACGATTCGGCGGTCGTCAGACCGGCGCCGGGGACCATCAAAAGGGCGTCTTTTTCATATGGCGAGCGGGCGATTCGGTACTCGCCCGTACCGGTCGGATCGACGAATTCGATCTCGATTCCGTCGCCGACTCCGTCAAGATGGCGATAGAACCAGATCTCGAACGGATAAGTGGTCGTCGATCCGCCGCCTTCGTAGCTCGGGCGATCGTAAGCTCCGCCGGAAGGATGGGATTCGATCGAATCGGGCTTGCCCCAAGTGATATAGATACGACCGCGATCGGTCATCCAGCCCGGGATCCCGGACGCGAAATGCTCATTGGCGTAGGCGATCCGCTCGTAGTACTCTTCGCGAAACTCGTTCTCTTCGGTGTCCGGATTGGGATCGCGGCGGCGCCAGAAATTCTCGATGAAGTTCTCGCGTTCTTCGTCCGTCTTCAGGGCCTTGAAAGCGCGGCGCTCTTCCGGTGTGATCAGATACGAAACGTCTTTCTTGAGCCAGTCTTCGTAGACCTTCTTGACCTCGTCTTTTACTTTGCGTACTTTATCGTCGACGTTCTGGGTCGGCGTTTCTTTTGGGGTCTGCGCGATGGCGAACGGCGCGAACGAAGCGATGATCGACACCAGCAAGGTCAGACTGCGAACGAAATTTCTCTTGGACATAACAAAAAACTCCAACCAATAGTTAATTGTGCTCTGTGAACCTAGGCTTGCAATGAAGCAAATATCGATTCTAGACAGTATTCTGCATTAGTTCAAGATGCTTGGGGGACGTTCTTGGGTTGCCTGATCGGTCAAACGACGGGATCGGGAACGCGCTTCTTGCCGAACAGCCAGGCGACGAAGATCGAGATTGCATAGAGCAGCATCATCGGTGCCGCGAAGAGCATCATATTCGGGATGTCGCCGGTCGGCGAGATAACAGCAGCGGCGATCAGGATGATTATCGTTGCGAATTTCCAGCTCTTTGCCAGAAAACCCGCCGTCACGAGCCCGATCCGCGCGAGTACGTACGTGATCGCCGGCATCTGGAAGATCAGACCCATTGCCAGCATTATCAGCGTGATGAAATCGAAATAGTCGGTTGCCCGGAGCATCAATCGGAAGTCCTCGCCGAGCCAGAGCAGGTATCTGACAGCCGGCGGAAACAGGACGTAATAGGCGAACGCTGCGCCGAGGACGAACGAGATCGTCGACAGGCCGATGAACGGCGTCACGTACTTTCTTTCATGCCGGTAAAGCGCCGGAGAGATAAAAGCCCAGATCTGCCAAAGAAGAAACGGCACGCTAAGCGCGATCGCCGCATAGAGCGAGACGGTCACATAAAGAGTGAAGGGTTCGACCGCGGTCGTGACGATCAATTGCTCGTCGCTGCTCGCGGTTCGTGCGGTGGCAGTCGTGAGTTCCGCCACCTGGGTGCCTTTCGGCACGAGGTATGTGCCAACCAGAAGGTCCTCATCGGCAACGATACAGAAGCTCGATTCTTTGCATTTCTCGACGCGCGCTCGAACGGTTGTGCCGACGGGCACGACGACCGTACCCAAACTCGTCGCACGGTCGAAAACGTAGCTTCCGGAATCGCCCTCTTTGAGAATCGAAAAGCTGGCCTTGTTTTCAACCCGGCGCTGGGTCGCTTCGGCGAGTTCCCGCTGAACGGGGACGGCAAGAAAGTTGTAGATCCGGTCCGAGACGGTCCAGCAGAGAATGAACGCGACGCCTATTATCAGAACGGAACGCACGAGCCGGCGTCGAAGTTCATCGAGATGGTCGAGGAACGACATCTGGGCGCCAAGTTCGTCTTCTGTTGTATTTGCTATCGAACTCATAACTCCCGGGGTAACAATTTTTCACAACTTACAACCAGTCCCGTTTCTCGTTTCGGGGAATCGCAGCTTCCGTTGGAGCGTGCGACTGGCCAGGCAGATCGATGTCGCCGGCGTCGGGTTCGTCGGCAGCTTGCGGAGAAGTCGCGGTGATCGCGGCCTTGCCAAAGTCGCTCGCTTCGAGTGTTTTCACTTCCGGGAGTTCGACCGGGTTCGATTTCGCGATCGAGTTTGAAACAGGCTCTTCTTTCTCGAGATTCTCGAAATCGACTTCTTTCTCCCAGGTTGATTTGAATTCGTTGGTCGCGCGGCGGAATTCAGCCATCGTTTTGCCGATAGTTCGGGCGATCTGCGGGAGTTTGCGCGGGCCGAAGATGATCAGCGCGATGACGCCGATCAGCAACAACTCCTGCATTCCCAATGATTCGCCTATAAACAGTAGCATCACGATCTGTATATTATGCCTGTTTTGGACCGCATTAATCCACGCTCAGGAGAAAATTCTCGCGTTTCGAGACGCGGCCGACGACTGAAGCGCCCGGAAGCGCCGAAAGCAACTCGGCGGCTCGCGGTTCGGCAACACTGATCAGAAGGCCGCCGGCCGTTTGCGGGTCGAACAATGCGCTCTGCATCTCGCGCGTCACGGAATCGGAGAACTCGATCGTGTCGCCGACGTAAGCGCGATTGTTCCGGTCGCCGCGCGTCAGCATCTTTTGAGCTATCAGTTCGAGGACATTGGGAAGCAAGGGAACGCTGCCTGATGCAAGTTCAAAAGTGACGTCGCTCGCTTTAGCCATCTCGTAGGCGTGTCCGAGGAGACCGAAGCCGGTGATGTCCGTACAGGCGCTGGCGGCAACGGCGGTCATCGCGATGGAGGCTTCCCGCGCGGAGGTCGTCATCGCATTCATTGCCGCCAGGATCGATTCAGGCGGCGCCTTCTCGAACTTGATTCCGGTGCTGATAACACCCGTGCCGATCGGTTTGGTGAGAATCAACAGATCGCCGACCCGTGCTCCCGCGTTGGTGATAACTCTTTTAGGGTCAACAGTTCCGGTTATCGAGTAGCCGAACTTGATCTCCTGGTCGTCGATCGAGTGGCCACCCAGGACGACGACGCCTTCGGAGTTGAGCGCTTCCTGGCCGCCTTTCAGGATCTCGCCAAGAATGTCCCAGTCGCCTTTCTGCGGGAAGCAAACGATTGATAGGGCCGTGATCGGCTTGCCTCCCATTGCGTAGATGTCGTTGAGTGAATTGATCGCAGCGATGCGGCCGTAAGTGTACGGATCGTCGGCAACCGGAGTGAAGAAATCGAGTGTCTGGACCAGCGCCGTTCGGTCATCGAGACGAAATACGCCCGCGTCGTCGGCTGTGTCGAAACCGACGATCACGTTCGCGCTCAATTGGCTCTGATTCGGAAGTTTGCTCAAAACTTGAGCAAGGTCGCTCGGGGCGAGTTTCGCCACTCAACCCGCGCAGGAAACCATTTCCGTCAATCGTTGTTTTGACATAGTTATAGCTAACTTATTGTTAACTTATTGCTAACTTATTGCAAACACTCGACTTAGCGCGATGCTTAAGTTCGTGTTTCGCGTCTATCGGCCCTTCAAGATCAAATCGTAGATGCGCGAAAGATCCTCGTCGCCGTAATATTCGATCATGATCTTTCCGCCGCGTCCCCGGGGGTTCGGCGCGATCTGGACGTTGGTGCCGAAATGGCGGCGGAGTTTTCCCTCGGCGGCTTTGACGTTCGCGTCCGGCTTGGCAAGCAGTTTGTTTTTTGTTTTGCTCAAGTCAGCGGCACGACGCTTCGCTGCTTTCTCAGTCTCCCGGACCGAGAGCCCCATTTCGATCACTTTTCTCGCGATTCGGCGTTGCGCATCGGCGTCTTCGCCCATCAAAAGGGCGCGGCCGTGGCCGGCTGAAAGCTTCTGCTCTTCGATCAGGCGTTGGATATCGGCCGGCAATTTCAGGAGCCGCAGCGAAGTAGCAACAAGTGTCCGGTCTTTGCCGACGCGTTCGGCGATCATTTCCTGGGTCAGACCCAGCTCATCAATTAATTTGCGATACGCGCGTGCCTCTTCGATGGCATTGAGTTCCTGGCGCTGAATATTCTCGATCAATGCCAGTTCAAGCAGTTTCTCGTCGGAGACTTCTTTGATGACGGCGGGAATCCGCGTGAGCCCGGCGCGCTGCGATGCCCTCCAACGGCGCTCGCCCGCGACGATCTCGTAAGAATTGCTTCTGCGCCGAACGACGATCGGCTGTACGATGCCGTTCGCCCGAATCGATTGCGCGAGTTCTTCGAGATTTTCTTCGGTGAATCGGGTTCTCGGCTGTTCGGGATTAGGCGTAATTAGATCGATATCGAGCTCGAGAGATCCCGAGTTCGCAGCGCTATTCGGTAGAGCAGGGTTGGCAATAAGGTTCTCTTCGGTGATGAGGGCGCTGAGGCCGCGTCCAAGTGCTTTTCTAGCCATGGTTCAGTATCTCCTTTGCAAGTTCAATGTAAGCTTCGGCTCCGCGGGAGCGGATGTCGTAGAGAATTATCGGCTTGCCGTGGCTCGGTGCTTCGGCCAGCCGTACGTTTCGAGGAATTACGGCTTTTAGTACCTGTGAGCCGTAAAAATCGCGAAGGTCCTGCGCGACGGCGGACGAAAGATTCGTGCGCTCGTCAAACATTGTGAGTAGCAGGCCTTCGATCGCCAGTTGCGGGTTCAGCCCGCGGCGAAGTCTGGCAAGAGTGTCGAAAAGCTCGGTCACGCCTTCAAGTGCGAAATACTCGCATTGGATCGGCACCAGCAGGGAATCGGCCGCCGTCAGGCCATTGATAGTTAAGAGTCCCAGTGAGGGCGGGCAGTCTATTATTATGTAGTCGAACTTTTCGCGCAACGGTTCGAGAATGCTTTTTAGCTTATACTCACGGCGCTCGGTCTCGACGAGTTCGATCTCGGCGCCGGCGAGGTTCTTGTCGGCCGGAAGTACGAAAAGCAACGGCAATTCGGTCGGCGCAATAATATTCTCGGGATTTTCGTTGAGCGCTATCGCGTTGTAAATGGTCTTGCGATTGAGGCCGCGTTGAATGCCGGAGCCCGATGAGGCGTTGCCCTGCGGGTCGGCATCGACCAAAAGGATCTTTTTCTCTTCTACGGCAAGCGCAGCAGCCAGATTGACGGCGGTTGTGGTTTTGCCGACGCCGCCTTTTTGATTTGCAATTGCGATTATCTTTGCCATTGAAGAAAAGAAGCCAAGCCGTCTAGATTAACTGCGCTGCGGCGCCATAGCGAACAGTAACGCGAACAAGACACACGGTCACGAGAAAGCCCGGCGAAATTGATTAGCATCGCCGGCGGAAATACAAGTCTCTTGCTTTTGCTCGTGCTCTTGCTCGTGCTGTGAAATCAGTGTTTCGACGCAACAGTTACGCTGAAAGTACCACAAAGAAACGCCAGTGAAAAACCAAACGGCACAGAATTGCTAAAATGTGGAACGTTCCACACTTTCCGCAATCGGCCATTATGTGGAACGTTCCACATTCGTCCTGCCGCTTGCCTGTTGAGCCGTCAAGTATACCAACACCGTCGAAACCGCAGCCGGAGTCAACCCCGCGATCTTCCTGACCTGCGCGAAGTTCCGTGGCTTCGCGCGCGTCAAGCGCTCAACCATCTCGTTCGACAACCCGTTGATCGCGCCAAACTCGAACCCATCCGGCACTTTCAACCCGTCATGCCCGTTGACTCGCTCATTCGCCGCCTTCTGCGTCTCGACATAGCCCCTGTACATGACATCGGCGAGCGCCGTTTCCAGAATTCCTGGAGTCACCTCAGACCTCACTTCTTCAGGCAGAAGCCGCATCATCAGTTCCGAACCTACTCCTTGCCGCATCGATAGCTGCGACAAACTGAAAGAGTCGCCGAGATCGCATCCCAGAATTCCCGAAACCCCGGCGTATTCGACCGAACTTCGCTTAAATCTTTTCCGGTCGAGCACGTCGCGCAACCGCGCGATCGAATCCCGTTTCGAGCTGAAACGCTCCCAATCGCTATCGCCCACGAGTCCGATCTCGCGCCCCTTCGGCGCCAACCGACGGTCCGCATTATCGTGCCTGAGAGTCAACCGGGCCTCGGCCCGCGATGTAAACAACCTATAAGGCTCGTCGACGCCGTGCTGGATCAGATCATCGACCAACACACCGATATAAGCTTCATCCCGCCCAAGCAGAAACGCCTCGCGCCCATCGATCGCCAAAGCCGCATTGATTCCCGCCATCAACCCCTGACAGGCCGCTTCTTCATAACCCGTCGTCCCGTTGATCTGCCCGGCAAGATAAAGCCCCGCAATACGGCTCGTCTCCATCGTCGGCCGCAATTCCCGAGGGTCCACAAAATCGTATTCGATCGCATACCCGGGCCTGATGACCCTGACCTCCCGAAAACCGGGAATCATCTGCAATAGCTCTCTCTGCAATTCCGCCGGCAGTGACGTCGAGAAGCCGTTCAGATAAACTTCATTCGTATCGTGGCCTTCAGGTTCGAGAAACAACTGGTGCCGGTTCTTCTCCGCGAACTTCACAACCTTGTCTTCGATCGATGGACAGTACCTGGGCCCGATACCGGTGATCTTCCCCGAATAGAGCGGCGATCGGTGCAAGTTCCCACGAATCCGATCGTGAAGCTCCTGCGTTGTGTATCCGATAAAGCAATCGATCTGCCTTTGCTCGATCTTTTCTGTCGCAAACGAAAACGCGACCGGAGCCTCATCAGGCGACTGTCTTTCGAAAGCGTCCCAATCGATCGAACGGCCGTCGAGCCTGGGCGGCGTTCCTGTCTTAAGCCTCCCGACGGGAAACCCCAAGCGCTTCAAGTCTTCGGCAAGCTCGATCGATGCCGGTTCGCCGGCCCGGCCGGCCGAAAACGTCCGCTGCCCCGTATGGATCGTCCCATTAAGAAAAGTCCCGGTCGCAACGATCACCGACTTCGCCCCGAAACGTCTTTCATCCTGTAGTTCTATGCCTATAACTCTTGCTTTTTCAACAATTAGCGCAACTACAACACCTTGCCGCAAACTCAAATTTGGCGTCGCTTCGAGAACCCGTCTCATTTCGACCCTGTAGAGACTCCGATCCGCCTGGGCGCGCGGCGACTGCACGGCTGGTCCACGGGACCTGTTCAAGAGCCTGAACTGTATTCCGGCACGATCGATCACGCGGCCCATGATCCCACCCAACGCATCGATCTCGCGCACCACGTGCCCCTTCGCGATGCCGCCAACGGCCGGATTGCACGACATTTGACCGATCAGATCCAGATTGATCGTAACGAGCGCCGTATCCGCCCCAAGCCGCGCCGAGGCCGAAGCCGCCTCGCAACCCGCGTGCCCGGCACCGATCACGATCACATCGAAACGTTCATCAAACATAGCAATCCAAATCCAGCGACAAAAGGCGGGAATTCCCGCCCGTTTGGTGCAAAATAATATTCTAGTAAATGCTCAGTCAGTTGCCAACAATTCACCCGCGCCAGCGTCCGCCGAGCGCCGTCACCGGCTCGGCGATCGCCTGAAACCGCGCGATGCGAACACGATCGCTGTCCTTGATCGCGATCAACGGCATAAGGCCGGCCTCGAGCAGCCGCTCAGCGATAACATCCGTCATCCACGACTCGGCACAAGGCTTCATCCGAGACTCCCCATCGACCTGTAGATAACAAACCACCAAACGCTCAAGCTCGCGCACGTAATTCACGCCGCCCATATCCCAACCGAACGCGCGATAGCTCTTCGCAAGCAAAGTCCCGGCAAAAAACGCCGGATTTGCCCAAAGCAATTCTTCATGTTTTGCCGGCCCATCGAATTCTTCGAACTCAAATCCCTCCACCGAATCTGATGCCGCCCCATACTGCGCCCTAGCCAGCCAGCGCATCGGGAGCAACCCCAGATACTTCGCCTCCGGCACCGAACGCAGCGCCGACCAGAGCTTCCCGGCATCCGTGCCGCCCCTGACTTGAAAACCGGACGCCTCGGGCAGCTTCTCAAAATTTGAGATCCCGAACATCTCGGGCCGAACGTACCCGATCACAGGCGCGGCCGCGCTGGCCGCAACTCTTCCCATCCGCATCAGCGTCGCCACGTCGTCAACGCTCAGACCGAATTCATAATTCGCGCAAAGCACCGCGAACGGGTCCGCGCCCAGCGTCGCAAGGCGCTCACTGACCACTTCACGGCCCAGCACGCTATCTTCTAAGTTATTGCAGCTCTTTAAGTTAGCTGCGCATTCATCCTTCGATAGATCAAGCGCGAACAATTTCAGATCAACGTCCGTTTCGACTCTTCTGACCGCGAAATGAAGTCCCCGCCAAGCCGATTCGACCGCCTTGAATCGCTTGTCCCGCAGGATCTTTCGCATCACGTCAGCTATAGCAGAATCAACCGCCGAAACCATTTGCGCCTGCTCGGTCTCGTCGATCTTCACGAGATAAGGCCCAACGACCGATGCGATCAGCTTATCCAATTCGCTTCCGCCGGTCTTGCCCCGTTTCGAAGTCTGTGATCCTTCAAGAATATCCTCAAGCGAAAAGCTCTTGCTCTGCGGCTCAGGCTCCAGATGCCCGGCAGACTGCCGCGAAGAAACCACGCCAAACATCGCCCTGACCTCGCCCGCCGCGGCTTCGAAATCATCCGCTGACCGCAACCGTCTTCGCAACTCGCGCAACCCGGCGAAGACCGGCAGATCCCGATAAAGCCGATCGGGGTTAAAATCATCAATACCGCGAAACTCGATCCGCAAGCGCTCTCCATCAAGATCGATCTCGGCCGCGACCCCGAAACGCTCCATGACCGAATCGAAATTGTCCCGATCGATCACCAGCGCGCGCCGATCCGAGAAATCCTTTTTCGGCCCGTCACCGCTCCAATCGCCCAGAAACAAAACGTGAAACGGCGGTTCCTCCGCAGACGGGGAACCAACTTCGCCAAAAGTGAACATCCCTTCCAAGCCTGAATCAGTAATCGGCATAGCGACCTCCACGAACCCTTAGTAACTCTTCGCCCAGTCAATGAAAGCAATTGTCTTTGCCTCGTTCTCGACAAGCCATTTGAGCGCATTCGGATTTCCGTTCAACTGCATTATCAGATACGCAAGGATCCTCGAGTTGCCCTTTTTTTTGGCCTCTGCAAAAAACGGCAAATACGTCTTGCCGATAAAAGTCCCCTGAAGTTTTTTGTCTTCCGTGAGCATCCCGATCAAAGTATCAAAGGCATCGGCAAAAAGCTCTTCGTCGGTCTTGTTTTTGTCTTCGTCCGACTTCACAGTGAGAAGTGTTGCGAGCACAAGATCATAGACTGCAAAATCGCCCTCATCCTTGGGCGCGTTCATATCCAAAAAAACATTGATATTGCCGCTTGTTTCATCTTTCTTTGCGGGCTTGATCACTTCCACGAAGATCTGAGCGCTCCGCTTCGATCGTGCCGTGTTGAACTCAAGGGATATCAGCCGCCCCGCCGCCAAAAGTGCCGGGACCTTGTATTTCGTCCCGAAAAAGACCTCCGCGAGCAAGTAATTCGGACTTGCGTATCTCGGGTTGCTTTCGACCGCGTTCTTCAATGCTTCGCGTGCCTCCTTGTACATCTTCTGGCGGGTGTATGTGACTCCCAAATTATAGTAGGCGCTCGACAGTGCCCGGCCGCTGTCGCTCTCGTCCTTGAGAAACTTTATCGCATCCTTGTACAGCTGGATCGCATCTTGCGGCTTACCAAGATCATCGAACGTATTTCCGATGAGAACATAGAAAAGCGCCAACTCCGGAGACTTGTACTGCGAGCCTTTTATCGCGATCTCGATTGCCTTCGCAGAATCGCCTTTCGAGCCATACGAAAGCGCCATCTCGTACATTGCAGTTGCGCAATCAGGGCTTTCATCCAAGACTTTCTGGTACATCGCGATCGCTTCATCGAATTTCCCCTGATCGTGAAGCCTGATCCCGCGGTCGATCAAAACCCTTTGCGATTCGGTCGGCGCGACCGAAACCAATTTCGGCTTCGAGATCTTTTGCGCCGTCACCGACAAGCAAAGCGCAGCAAAAATCATCATTAATCGCAAAAATACCGCGAATTTCGAGTTGTTCATAAATTCTCCTTTTGGCCTTTCACAGCCCGATTTGCCTTTGAAAACAATCGCTTTCAAAGCACGCAACTGAGTGTTTGCAACGTCAAGCGCTCAACGCCGACTTGAGCGCCTTGCAGATGATTCTCAGCGTCTTGATCCGAGCGAATTTCTTGTCGTTCGCTTCGATCAAGTGCCAAGGCGCAAAATCGGTTCCGGTCCGCTCGATCATCTCGTCAGCGGCGATCTCGTAATCGTCCCACTTTTCCCGATTCCGAAAATCCTCTTCCGTGATCTTGTAATGCTTGTAGTTGGTGTCCTGCCTCAGCTTGAAGCGCCTCTCCTGCTCGTCTTTGTCAATATGCACCCAGAACTTGAGCACAACAATCCCGTGCCGGTGAAGTTGCTCTTCGAAGTTCACGATCTCCGCAAACGCACGCTTCCATTCATCCTCGCGCGCGAAACCTTCGATCCGCTCAACGAGCACGCGACCGTACCAACTCCGATCAAATACGGTGATCCGTCCGGCCCGCGGCAAGTGACGCCAAAATCGCCAAAGATAATGCTGCGCGCGTTCTTCCTCGGTCGGCGCGGCGATCGGGATTATCTGATAGTCCCGGGCATCGATCGCGCCCGTGATCCGCCTGATGATCCCGCCTTTTCCGGCCGCGTCCCAACCCTCGAAGACGAGAATCGCCGAGCGATTACGCGCCTTGAATTTCCGATGCAGCAAGTTCAGACGGCCCTGATATTCTTCGAGATCGGCCTTGTACTTCTCGTCTGTGATCGCCTGCGACAGGTCCAACGTACTAAGTAGCGATACATTGTCGGAGCGTTTCGCCCTGTGCCGTTTCGTTTCGGACTTTTGCGCGCTCTTGCCTTCGGCCGCCAGCCGCTTCGTTATCTGCTCCAGAATATGCTCGCCGACAGTGATGCTCCGATAACGCTCGTCGCCACCCTCGACGATGGTCCAAGGGGCTTCGCCGGTGCTCGTCGCCCGGATGGCGCGCTCCGATACGTGCCGGAACGTATCGTACATCTTGAAATGCTTCCAGTCCGTTTTCGTGATCCGCCAACGCGTCTTTTCGTCCTTGCTCAGCGCGTTCAGGCGTTTCTCCTGCGCTTTCTTGCTGAGATGAAACCAGAACTTGATGATCAGCGCGCCGTCATCGACGAGCTCCTTTTCGAATGTGTTGATCTGGACGAGCGCCGAGTCAAGCGCCGCCTCATCGGTCCGGCCGAAAACGCAATCGATGATCGGCCTTGTGTACCACGAGCCGAATAGTATTCCAATGCGCCCCTTCGGCGGCAGGATACGCCAAAAACGCCACGCTTCCGGCCGCTCGCGCTCCTCGTCAGACGGCTGTCCGAACGCGACGGCGTGCAGATAGCGACCGTCCATCCATTCGTGCAAGAGATTGACGGTCTCGCCCTTTCCGGCGCCGTCGACGCCGCCAATGATGATTATTACTGGGAATTTTGCGTTCTTGAGGTCTTCCTGAACTTCAAGGAGTTGCATCCTGAGTTCAGGCTCACGGGCGCGATACTCTTCTTTGCTCAGCTTTCTTCCGAGCTCCGCGGTTTCAAACATATCGCCTCCTCAAGGCAAACGCGTCACAACCGACGAGACCGCGATGCCTCGCGGTATTCTCGAAATACCGTTCTTGCACAATTATAGCACCCGACGGGCTTTTGAGATCATCAAAGACTATCGCACGAGAATTTGCGGCAAGGGTTGATCGCCATTAGATCCGAACGCAATACTGGCGCTTTCGCCGTTTGACGAGTATGAGAGATACCACATTCCTTCAGAAGGTCGAAAAACAGCCGCATCGAGGCGACCGTCACCGTCGTAGTCGCCGGGAACCGGAATGTCGTCACGAAGTCCAAAAACAAACGAAAAGTAACTTCCATCCTCGCTGCGCCTGATCGACCAGCCTGAATCAGAAGGCCGGTAGACGGCAGCGTCGGCAATCCGATCGCCCGTGAAATCGCCAAACACGGCCTGATCTGTCGGCGAACCAAAGACAAAAGACCGAAATTCACCATCGGAACTCCTTAGGTGCCACCACTCTCCGGTCGAACGCCGCCAAACCGCTATGTCGCTTCGCCCGTCGCCGTCCCAATCGTCAACTGTCGGCAAGTCCCCCGAGGAACCGAACACGACGGTTTCGACATCATCCTCGGCAAACCTAATGTACCAAGTCGCCGACGCGGGTCTGAAAACCGCGGCCTCCATTTTTCCGTCGCCGTTGAAATCGCCGGAAGCGGGCAAGTCACCCGGCAAACCGAAAGCGAAAGATCCCATCGTGCCGTCCTCACTCCGAAGATAAAGCCACTCGCCGGTGGAATCGCGAAACACGGCTATATCGCTGATCTTATCGCCCGAGAAATCTCCGGATAGGACCGTGTCGCCCGGAACGCCGAAAATGGCCGTCGCAACCTGATCCGTCGAACTGCTTCGAATCCACCAACTCGAATCCGAATTGCGTCGAACCGACGCGTCGGTCCTTCCGTCGGCGTCAAAATCGAAGGGAATCGGACGATCCAGATCCAAAGCGCGATCCCTGATTCCGATCGTGGCCGCAGGAGTTCTCTCACCGTTGGAGTAATCTCTCATCAGTTCGACGACGAAGAATTCGTACCGCTCTGGAACACTGTCCGCGTATACGGACAATGTCAGCGGCTTCTCTGTCTCACCGGGCTCAAACATCAACGTGCCGATCGCTATGGCATAATCCGAACCGCCGACCGCCGAACCATTGACCGTTCGATAATTGACCCTGAGGAAGTAGTTTGTCGGATTTGAGAGCCTAACCCGAAGATCTCCCGTCGCCACGCTACCATTCCTGCTTTCGGTGATCAGAATCGGAGACGCCCCGACTATGGCGAAGTCTTCCGGATCGTCTATGCCGACACGGCTGACATTTCTCTCAAGCAGAACTCCCTCGCGGGCGTTGAGCAACTGAACATCGAATTCATCTCCCAACTCGTCGATTCCGTCATCGAGAATTCCTACCTTGATCTCAGCCTCTGACTGCCCTGGTTGAAAGTAGAGCGTTCCTGAAGCCGCTTCGTAGTCGTCGCCCGCCGTGGCGGATACGTTGCGCGTGGTGAAATCGACGGCTACGGCATCTGTCGTTTCGCCGATCCTTTCGACAATGATCGTCGCGTACGCCGCGGTTTCATTCACCGAAACGAAGGTATTCCGAAACCGAAAACCGCTCGGCACCGGAATTTCGGGCGCGATCAGTCGGCTCCGGACGACCTTCACGTAGCTCTGCGATCCCGACGTCGCGCGATACGCAAGCATTCCGGGGCCGACGATTATCAGATCCGACGCATTGCTTTCCGGACTCTCGAAATTGATCTTCCCGAGCGGCAGGAACGTCTCCAGGTCAAAGGCGCTGATCGAGCCGTTCTCAAGAAAGAACGCTCGCTTTCGTTCGCGGTCGACGGCGACCGAACGTCCGCTTCCGGCGAATGTCCCGACTATCGAGAAAGTCTCGGGATCAATGACGCGGCCGCTGGTTGCGTACAGCAACCCCGAGTCGATCACAAAGTCGCATCCGTAGCCGAAAAGCAGCCCCGAAGAAATGGCCTCCGCGCTCAATCCAGATTGACCGGTCCGCATTCGGAACATCTCGAAACCCGAACTTTCGCCGTTGTATGAGATCAGTTTGCCGGTCGCATCTGAGAAGTCCATTGCGCCCGACCGATACCCCGTACCGATGCCCGTCAGGCGTATGCCGTTGTCGAAAAGATACGGCGGGTTGTTCGTTCCGGAGACCGCCACGCGACTGTGACTTCCCGGAACGGCCTCGACATCGACCACCGTCCCGCCGGATTGCAGCTGCGGCGAGAACTCGATCTCCTGCGATCTTGTCCTGACGTCGAAACGCCGGATCGTGCTGGTCCCGTCGAAGTTCACCCATAACTTTTCGAAATCGTCGGTGAAAGCCAGACGGCGCGGTTTGTTCCCGACCGCGATCGATTGGTCGACCCTTCCGGTGCGCGGATCGAAGGCAGTGACCGAGTTCGCGATCGATCCGCCCGACGTCGAAGGAACACTTGCGTAAACGAGACCGTTGAACGGGTTATGAACGATCTGGTTGGCGGGAACATCGATCCTCGTGACAATCGCCGGATGCGCCGGAGCGGGCGTCGGAGCAACGACCGAAGGCGGGGTTTCGCCGACGATCTCGGTCCTCGGATCGACCAGACTTGAACGGATCAAGATCATCGGGCCGCCTTCGAGCACCACCGCGAGTCCGTCGTTGCCCCAACGCTCGATCGCGCGCGGACGAAGATTGATCTGTGGGCAGACAATGCTGCCGAGGGGCACGAAGGTCAGCGAATCATAAGCGCTTATGACGAGCCGATTGTATTCGAACGAAGCGAAGAACGCCCGATGGTTCCCTGAGTCCAAGACCGCGGCGCGTTCAAAGCCGGAATCCGGAAGTGCAAATCTCCCGACCAGCCTGTTCGACATCGGATCCAGAACGTTGCCGATCGTACTGTAGATTAAACCGTCCGAGAATCGGATTCTGCTTCCGGTTGAGAACGGGATCTTGGTCGCCGCGCGTGTTCCCCCGGAATCGTAGGTGATCCTTTCAAGGCTGCTGTAAGACTCGATTCCGTAGATCGCGTCTCCCGTCGGCGAGAACACGACGCCCGAACTCGCTCCGGTCGCGGAAGGCCGAGCGATGCCTGAATCGAAGATCGATACGCCCGCGATTCCATACGTCTCGAGCCTTCGCGAAACCGCGACGGCGTTCGGATCGGCCGGTGATACCGATAGTCCGGCGATTCGATACGGCCCCCTCGCGGGATCCGAGCCCGTCTTGAATTTGCCGACAAACTGCCGATCGCGGACATCGAACTTGTTGACTTCAAGGGATCCGTCGAGACCGACGTACAAAAAACTTTCATCCGCCGATTTGTCGATCAAATTCGGTTCGCTCCCGGCAAAATGAGTCGCGGAAATCTCCCCGTTCATCGGGTCGATCACCGCCAGACGGTTCCCGTACGCGCCCTCGGTCGACGGCAACGTGGCGTAGATCATACCGTCCGATCTCAGCGTCAAGATGTTTCTCGGGGAGACCGGAACTATTTTGAACGACGTCCGTACCGGCGGAGTCGAGGCCGGGGTCGGTGTCGGGGTTGTTGATGTGGGCGTCGGAATCGGCTCGCCGTTCGGGACCAGAGTCGTCTGAACGAGGAACAGTGTGCCGGTGGACGTCGTAAAAGCGATTCCGTTCGATCCCCATCGAACAACCTTCAGCGGATCCGAATAGTTTATCGGCAATCGCAGCGAACCGGTGACCGAAAGATCGGTGCCGTCGTACGCCTGAATCGATAGCTGATTCTCCGATGTCAGAAGTCTCGCGACCGAATAGACCCTGTTGTTCGCGACGTCCGGCACGAACGCCGGTGTCGCGGGCCAGCCGTCGAACGGCAAGACACCGAGCAGGTCTCCCGTGTTCCGATCCAGAACACGTCCCGAAGACAGAACGAGCTTCTCGCCGAAAACGCGTGCCTTATGATCCGAAGACCAATTGAAAGCGGCTTGACTCACAAGCCCTTTCGAAACCACTCCGATCTTGGAGATATTGTTGTTTCCGCTGCCGTAAAGCGTTCCGTCGGCGGAGAACTCGACGAAACGTCGCCCCGAAACCGACAACGATGCTTGAACTCCGTCCCTGAAAACCGATATCTCGCGAACGTTGTTGTAGGAGTAGTCAGTCTTGGCGACGGCAAGCACGCCTGAGTCACCAGGATGGACCGCGATATCCGAGACGGTCATCCTTTCGCTGGCCGTGACGCCGACACCGTAACTTTCCTGCGCCGTACCCGAAACCAGATCGACGCGGCGGACGGATGCCGCGCCCGAAATATCGACGTAAAGCGTTGCCCCGTCCCGGGACAAGGCCAGGCGTTTCGGTTCACTCCCGACGTGGATGCGCTTCACTACCCGGCCGGAAACAGGATCGAGCGCCGTAACGGTGTTTCCGCCCTCGGCCGCAGTACTTGGAATCGTTGCGTAGAGAAGACGGTCCCGATGGTTGTAAACAATGTCATTTGCCGGAATCTGCAATGCTCTGACGAAGGACTCGCCGTCAACAAGAAGGACCCCGTCGCTCGCGCCGGCGTGGCCGATCTCGCTTCGAAACATATTTGCGAACGAAGCGACTGCGATCAACAACGAACAGAAGAATAGAAGAGATCGTGGATTTCGGAATGTTCTCACGGCAGTGTCTGAAAGTTTGGTGAAGCCGCGCGGTTGAATCCGCTTAAACATTGTAGCAATTCACTAAACACACGGTCAACGCGGTTATTCGCGATGTAGAATGTTGATCGATTCTCTAAATGTTGCTGAAATTGCACTTACAAAGAAGATGCGGGACGAGCCGTCGAAGCTGGCGGAAATGCGATTGACGAGACAAGTAGAGTATCCTTGTTTTTGAGAACAAACACACAGGCTCATTATGTCCTTAGGAGGAAACGCCAAGGATCAAAGGAAACGACGGAAGATCGATTTTTGAAAGTCGAGATATTCAAGATTCAAGGCCCGATCCAAGGCGGGGATTTTGAATCTTTCACCCAGATTACGCGTTAGGTTAGGATCAACGAGTTACGGGCACCGCTTGCGGTGCCCGTTTCGCTTGTCCCCAATTTGTTCACCAATGCCCTTTACTTGCGATGTGCGACCCTAAAAAAAGCGCTGGACATCAAACGCATCGCACGCATTCTTCTGCCCTCGCAACCCGCACAAAGTCCATTCCCGCATCGATTGCACGCAGGTTCATTTCCAACAGAGATTCCTTTTTTGTCATATCCCTGATGACGGCGATAACTTCTTCCTTATCAAGCAGGCCTGTCGCGCCCAGATAGCCACCTAACGCGACCATGTTTGCAGCTTTCGGACTGCCAAGTTTATCAGCCATAGCCGTCGCGGGCAGCGCGATCACCTCAGTGTCATTACGCGATGGAGCAATATCGATCAGTGATGAATCGTAGATGATAATGCCGCCGCTCACCACTTCTTTCTCGAATTTTTCAAGCGAAGGGCGATTCATTGCAATCAACACCGTCGGGTCGCTCACCAAAGGAGAGCCTATTGCGTCGGTTGAAATGTTCACATGACAGTTCGCCGTACCGCCGCGCATCTCAGGACCATATGACGGGATCCATGAGACGTGATAACCATGCCGCATCCCTGCTTCGGCAAGCAAGCGCCCGAGAAACAACAATCCCTGACCACCGAAACCGGCGATCTTGATACGCGGGTCGCGGTAACGCGCTGCCACATCGGTCGCGCTGAATGCCATATGCGTTACCGGTTCATTATCCAAACCCAGGATCGAAGGAATCGTTTCGGGCGCGACTTTTTCACGATAGCGCGTCCAACCTTCACGCTCTGCCGATAGGTCTTTGATCACGCCCAGCGGAAAGTAAGGTATAAGGTTATCGCGCAGCCAGTTACAAGCTTCGGGAGGCTGCAATCCCCAGCCCGTCGGACAGGGAGACAAAACCTCTACGAGCGAAAAACCGCGACCCTCGATCTGATTCATTATTGCCTTGCGCACGGCTTTGCGTGCCTTGGCGCGCGATTTACTGTCGTAAAGCGCGACTCGCTCAATGTATGTAGGGCCGTCAAGACTTGCGAGCAGTTCGGAGACTCTAAGCGGGTAGCCTTCGTGCTGCAGATCGCGCCCGCGTGGCGAGGTCGTTGTCCTCATACCCATCAACGTTGTTGGCGCCATCTGCCCGCCGGTCATGCCGTAGATGGCGTTGTTGACGAAGAATACCGTGATTCCCTCGCCGCGATTCGCTGTGTGAAGGATTTCGTTTCCACCGATCGCTGCAAGATCTCCGTCACCCTGATAACTAATAACGAGACGGTCCGGCAAAGCTCTTTTGACGGCCGTCGCGACAGCGGGTGCTCGACCATGCGCCACCTGTATGTTGCCTACGTCGAAGTAATAATAAGCGAAGACAGAGCAACCGACCGGGCTGACGAAGACTGTGTTGTCCTGCACTCCGAAATCGTCAAGCGCTTCTGCTATGTACTTGTGCAGGTTGCCGTGTCCACATCCGGGACAGTAATGAGTCGTTAAATGGTCGCCCGGCTTGCGCTCAAACTCCCCATAAAAACTCTTTGCTCTTTGATATGCTTTCACGTATGTCATCTTTATCCTCGCTTGCTTCGATGATCTGTTGAAGCAGTTCGTCTGTCGTCGGCACCATTCCGCCCATGCGCGAATAGAAATGCACAGGGCATTGTCCATTCACGGCCAGACGCACGTCCTCCACTAATTGACCGTTGCTCAACTCCACGGTCAGGAAACAGCGTGCCCAACCACAAAGCACATCGATCTCACGCGCAGGGAAGGGCCACAGCGTGATAGGTCGGAAGAGCCCGGCTTTGATTCCAAGTGATCTCGCCTTGTCGACGGCTGTCTTTAGAATTCGCGAAATGATGCCGTGCCCAACGACGATCACTTCCGCGTCATCGGTCTTGTACTTTTCATACATCTCTGTGCCGCGCTCAGCCTCTCTGTATTTTGCTTCCAGATGGAGGACGTGTTTTTCGAGCTCTTCGGGAGACAGGTAAATTGAAGTGATCAGGTTGTTGCGTGTCATACGATCCCCGCGTACAGCCCATGTTCTCGCCTGTGGTTCAAAAACCTCTGTGGGAAACTCCACCGGCTCCATCATCTGACCTATGAAGCCGTCGGTCATAACTACTGCGGGGTTTCGGAAACGTTCCGCAAACTCAAACGCCAGAAACGTCAGATCGCACATCTCCTGACAGGAATTCGGAGCAAACACAATCGTGTGATAGTTTCCGTGCCCGCCACCTTTGACGATTTGATGATAATCGCTTTGTTCAGGAGCTATGTTTCCAAGTCCGGGTCCGCCCCGCGTAATGTCAACGACAACACAGGGCAGTTCCGAACCCGCGAGATATGAAATGCCTTCTTGCATCAACGAGAGCCCGGGGCCTGAAGATGCCGTCATCGTACGCTCGCCCACCGAAGCCGCTCCGTAGACCATGTTAATTGCCGCGATCTCGCTTTCGGCCTGGAGAAAAGTCCCGCCGATAAGCGGGAAATATTCCGCCGCTGCTTCAGCTATTTCGCTGGCGGGCGTAATTGGATACCCGTAAAACGAGCGGCAACCTGCCAAGATCGCTGCCTTGACAACGGCTTCATTGCCTTTGATCAATTCTTTCGCCATATTGTGAACCTCACTCGCTTAACAAGCCGCGTTGACCACGGGAGTCGTCACGGCTTTTGGCGGTTGTTCTAATTTGTAAACTGTAATCGCGCCCGGCTCAGGGCAAGCATAAAAGCATACACCGCAGCCAGTGCAGCCGCTTCCCAAGTACATAGCCGGATGATAGCCGTGCGCGTTCAAACGGTCACTTAATTTCATCGCACGAGGAACGCAAGCCTCAACGCATAAGCCACAGCCTTTGCATTCCTCGTAGAAGACTTCTACGCGGCCGCGATCTTCTTTGGCTTTATCTTCACCCTTCATTGTCGTTGCTCCTTTGGCGTGGCAGGATGGCGGAGATGTGTCGCGCCGTGTCGATGCTTGTTTGCAGGGGGTTAATGCTAAACAAAAAGATTGAACCCGCCTTCCGGGTAAATTGTAATGTCGGTTGCATCAAACTGATATGACGACTGTCACCGCACGCTTGTGACGACTGTCACAAGCGGAGTTTTTTATTAGCAGTCAGAAGGCAAGAAGGCACCGTGTTGACCTGAATGATAGGGGATGTTTAGGCGTGGTTCGGGGCTTCTTACTTCCCGATGCAAAAGGTCGAGAAGATCCGCGTGAGCATATCTTCCGTCGTCGTTTCGCCGGTGATCTGGCCAAGATAACGGATCGCATTGTGAAGGCCGATCAGGACGATCTCTTCGCTCATCTTCTGATCGAGCAGACCGATGGAGTTCTCGATCTCGGCCGCAGTTCTTTCCAGAAGATCAAAGTGCCTGGCATCGGAGATCAAGAAAGAGCCCGGTTCGATCTGATCGGGCCGGAAAGGGTCGACGATCGCCCGTTCAAGCTCTTCCAGTCCGAAGCCCGTCTTTGCCGAGACCCGAACAATCTTTGACCGATGGCCCCCGATCCGCTCATCGATCTCCGGGGAAATCCCGAGGTCGATCTTGTTGACCACTATCAAATGGTTCAGATCCTCCATCGACTGCCAGATTTCTTCGTCTTCGGCGGTAAATCCGACGGTCGCGTCGAGGAGGAGAATGACCAGATCGGCATCGGCCATCGTAAGGCGAGACCGTTCGACGCCAATGCTCTCGACCTTGTCGTCCGTTTCGCGCAAACCCGCGGTGTCGACCAATGAGATCGGGATGTCTCCGATGACCAATTTCTCGTGCAACTGATCGCGCGTGGTGCCCGCGATCTCGGTCACGATCGCGCGTTCGTGCCCGAGAAGGGCATTGAAGAGGCTTGATTTGCCAACATTAGGACGGCCGACAAGCGCGACCCGCAAACCGTCGCGGAGCAACCGGCCGGCACGAAACGTCGCAGCGAACGCGCGCGCATCGCTGGCGACCGATACCAGGTCTTCTCTGAGTCGCGCGCTTTGCAGGTCGGGCAGGTCGTCCTCGACGAACTCCAACGCCGACTCAAGCAAGACGATCGCGTCCAGTAGGCGGTTTTTCAAAGGCTGCAGCCGATTCGACAGTTCGCCGCGCAACTGCCGGACCGATTGGCGGGCGGCCGCGACCGTTTGCGCGTCGATGAGATCGCGTACGGCTTCGGCCTGCGAGAGGTTCATCTTGCCATTGCCCAGAGCTCTCAGTGAGAATTCGCCGGGCTCCGCAAGTCGCGCGCCCAGTCCGAGGCAAAGATCGATAACCTGCCTCAAAACGATCGGCGAGCCATGCCCGGCGACCTCGACGACATCTTCGCCGGTAAACGAGTTCGGCGACTTGAAGTAGGTCACGACCGCCTCGTCAAGGACATTTCCGTGGTCGATGATTCGGACTAACGTCGCGCGTCGCGGTTCGAATTCGGCGCCTCCGCACAGTTCGCCCGCAACGGCGAGCGCGCCTGGGCCGCTCAGACGGATCACTCCGATCCCGCTTCTTCCCGAAGGCGTTGCCAATGCGACGATCGTATCACTCATTACAAAAAGGTCGATGGCCGAATGGCCTCAACGCCAGATAACGATCAGCCATCAAGCCAACCCGGGCCCGATGTTACTTCAAGCGGACCTGCAAACGGCGATCGCGACCATCACCGACGGATTCGGTGACCAGGTCTTCCTCGGGCTGGAGAGTCAGATGGATCACGCGCCGTTCGGTCGAATTGAGTTTTCCGAACGTGAAAGGCCGTCCGCTCTTCCTCACGTTCTGCGCCGCAAACCGCGCCATCGCCTGAAGTTCGGCCTTGCGTGTGCGCCGGAAACCATCCGCATCGCAAACAAACCGCTGGCTCCGATCGAGCGATCGCCCAAAGATCTGAAACAGGATGACCTCGAAGGCGTCGAGCATCTCGCCGTTCTCGCTCAGCAAATAATGCACATCGTCGCCCTTCAGATTGAGAAGGCAACCCTCGTCCGTCCATTCCGAAGTAACCTTCAGGTCAAATCGCATGTCGTCGAGCAGTTCGGTCAAAAATGCTTCGGCTTGTTGGCAGGTTTCGTTCATAAATCCCTCCGGTCAAAAGAAAGACGGCGAAAACTAGACTCAGACAGTTTGCTCAGCTCGGCTTCACCCTTTTCGCATCCCTCGGCACGCTGTTCACGATCTCTTCCTGCGGCGGTTCGTGGGTCTTATTCCAACGGTTGATAAGCATCTGCTGCGCGAAGCTCACGATGTTTCCGAAGAACCAATAAAGCAGAAGTCCGGCCGGCGCGCTCCACATTACCCAGAGCATCATCACCGGCATCAGATAAGTCATCATCTTCTGCTGCATCTGCTGCTCAGGCGTGACCGCGGGCGATGTCGGCGTGAACTTCATCGACAGGACCATCGAGATCGCAAATGCGAATTCAAGAACGTGATAGGGATCGCCCGCCGAAAGATCCGGAAGCCAAAGAAAGCTCGCCTGGCGCAAGGCCAATGAAACGGTCACCGCCGTATAGAACGCGATCAGCAGCGGAAACTGAAGCAGCATCGGAAGGCATCCGCCGATCGGCAGCGCATCCTTCGTCATCTTGAGTTGCTCCATTTGGAGTTGCCGCATTCGCGGATCGTCCATCGGAACGCCCTTCTTCTGCAGGTCCTTGATCTTGTCCTGCAGCTCCTTCATCTTCGGAGCGTTCGACGACGCCTTCTTGAAAGACTTCGATTGCGACCAACGCAAAGGGAACAGCAGCGAGTAGAAAAGGAACGTGAAAACGATGATCGCGATACCGTAGTTATGCGTGAAATCGTTGATGAACGTCAGGCTGTACAGGATCGGAACGGCGAGCGGCTTCGTCAGCCAGCGGAGCCACCAATAGTTGCTGAAGTTGATCGTGTCCTCGATATCGATCGGCCGGCCGACCATTTCGCTCAACTTCGCGTTGTACTCGTTCAGCGCAAAATAATCCTTCGTACCGGTGTAGATCCGGTTGACCGAGCCGTCCGCCTTGATCGGCATCAGAGTCGTCACAAGATGACGCGTTTCCGAGGTCTTCTCGCGCCTGATGATCCAACTGAAGATCCCGTCATACACCGGATCGATCTGAACATCGTACTTTGTCGACCGGTACTCGAGACCGTCGCCTGATTCGGCGGGGATCGCGATCATCGCGAAATATGCGTCCGCGACTCCTGCCCATTCGAACCGGCCCTTGTCCGAAAGGGTGCTATCACTCGAACCTTCCTTGTAAGTGAATGAATAGTAACCCTGATGCCGTAGGATGTTGTCGTTGATCGCCGCAACAGCTTCGGACTCAATGTGATAAAAATTGTGATGATTGATGCCGTGATCTCCGATGCTTGCGCCGATCATCAGCTTGGTGTTCGGGACCTCGGCGCCGTTGCGGGTCAGCTTGATTGCGAGATCGGCGATGTAATTGTCGGCCCGAAAAACGAACTTTTTCGTGACTTCGGTGCCGGCCTCGCTCAGCGTGAAAACGATCTCCTTTTCCTGACCGGCCGCGAGAATGATCTCTTCTTCGGCCGACTGGACCTGGTAATTGCGATCGTTGAGCCACGAATTCAGCGCCTGGTCGTCGGTCGAGAGCCTGAAGGGAAGTTCGCGGCGCTTTCGGGCCTCATCTGAAATGAGTTGCAGCGGCTTCTTGTTCCCGGCGCTCGACCCGTCGGCCCAGATGTCCTTTTCCGCCTTCGGTGATCTGTCCTTAAGCAGCGTCCAGCTCGAGGCGACCGCCCCTTTCGAATCGATCTTGACCTCGTACAACGGCGATTTGATCGTGATCACACGATTCGCGACGCTGTCCGGAGTTGCCGGAACCGGCGCCGGCGCCGCTTCCGTCGCCGGCGTCGGCTGGGTTTGCGCTACCGTCGGCTGGGAATTCGCCGCCGTGTTTGCATTGCTGTTGACGTTCTCGGGCGGTTTCGGACCAAAGAAATAGCTCCACGCAAAAAGAACCGCGAACGAAAGTACCGCGGCCGTAAGAAAGCGTGATTGGTTTGTTTGTTTAGGGTTTTCCATTAATAAAAACGATCACTTGACCGGATCGTAACCGCCTTCGCAGAACGGATGGCAACGCAGCAAACGCTTGATTCCCATCCAAACTCCCGTCAATGCGCCGTATTTCTCGACTGCTTCCTTCATATATGCGGAACAGGTCGGTTCAAATCGGCAGGCGGGCGGCAAAAAAGGCGAAACCAACGTTTTGTAAAGCTGCAGAAAAGTAAGAACCAAAAACTTCATTCTACTTTACTCAAACGTCTTTTCGCCTTTTCGCGATTCAAGAATTTTGACTTTGGCAATGATCTGCCGGAATTCCGTGAGCGGCTTTTCGAGCTTGGCCTTCAACAAACTCCGACGGGCGTTCAAAACCCAATCAAAGCGGGCATCGATCTCGTCGATCTCGGCACGGCTCAATCGGAACGATTCGCGGAGCAGTCTCTTTGCTCGATTCCGATCGTGAGCTTTGTTGCTCATCTTCTTCGAGGCCGTGACTCCGAGGCGATCTCTTCCGGTATCAGACTCGAGAACGAAGACGGTCATAAACCTGCCCTCGAAACGCCGTCCTGACGCGTAAACACGCTTGAACTCCGCCGGCTTTCGAAGCCGCGCCTCTTTCGGCAAACCAAAGTCTAATAATGCTGAACCGTCAGTCTCTTGCGTCCCTTCGCGCGACGGCGCTTGAGAACGGCGCGGCCGTTCTTGGTCGCCATTCTGGCGCGGAAGCCGTGCTTTTTCGCCCGGCGACGATTGTTCGGTTGGAAAGTTCTTTTCGGCATAGCTATTGTTCATCCTCCACTCGAGAGTGAAAACTTCGATTTTACGGACTAACCTGCCTTCTGTCAAAAGGTGAGACGTAGAACCCTTGTTTTTGCTGACCTTCGCCGATTACGTCTGGCTCTCGCCGTATCTTCAGTCAGTTGAATCGAAAATCACGCGCCTTCCGTCGATGCGATACCCGCCGACGATCCGTTTCAACGCTTCGACATAGAGGACGTGTTCCCTTTCCAGGATCTTTGCAGCAACCGATTCGGCATCGTCGGCGTCGTCAATAGGGACCGCCGTCTGCAAAATGATCGCTCCGTGATCGAGTTCCTCATCGACGAAATGGACCGTGCATCCGGTGATTCGGACGCCATAGTCGAAGGCCTGCCGCTGCGCGTCGAGCCCGACGAACGAAGGAAGGAGGCTCGGATGAATGTTCAAGATCCGGTTCGGAAACGCACGGACGAAATCCCTGGACAGGATCCTCATATATCCGGCGAGGCAGACCAACTCCACCCCCTTCTCCCGGAGCCGCGAAACGATCTCGAGGTCGTGCTCTTCGCGCGAACGTCCCGATCTCTTCACGACCGCCGACTCGATCCCGCGTTCGGCGGCTTTGTTCAAACCTTCGGCCGAAGCTTTGTCGCTGACGACAAGCACCACTTCGGCGCCGGGGATCTCGCCGCGTCCGACGGCGTCGATGATCGCCGCCATATTCGATCCGCGGCCTGAGATCATTATTCCGAGTTTCATCAGTAGAACTTCAAGACCGCATACGAATTCGCGTCGAAGATGATCTCCGACTGCTTTGGCGACTGGACATACTCGACCTTCGTCAACCGCGCGTATTCCTGCACTTTGGTCACGCCGATCTTGAATCCCGGCAAGGTCGTCTCGGCGATCAGCCACGGCTTCCCGTTCCAGACGAAATCTATCTTGTTCTCATTCGGAAAACCGCCCTGCGGAATCGCCACCGTGATGTGCTTCGGGCAATAAAGCAGTATGTATTCCTCGCCTATCTGTTCAAGCAGCGATGCCAGAAGTATCGTCTTGTTGCTGCAGTCGGCAGATCTCGTCATCAGCGTTTCGGGCGCTCTTTTGAGCGTCTCGCGGACGCCGACCGCTTCCGTGTTGCTGTATTCGATCTCGCGCGAGACGAAATCCGTCAGTCGTTGGATCTTCTCTTCCCGCGAAGCCGCCCCGGATATGATCGCATTTGCCAAACGGGTCAGAGAAGGTTCTTCCGGACGCGCGACCATTATCCCGTGATTGGCGAACACGATCGTCGGCTGCTCGCCTCGCTGTTCGGTCCCGGCCAAAAGCCTGCCGCCGTAAACCTGGGAATTGTTCGTGAAGTTCCTCATCTCGGTCAGCGATAAGGTGTATTCGATGCCCGAAAACACGAAACTGAGGACCCGCGACGGATCGATCCGAAAGTTGTCCATCGGGGTCTTGAAGAAGAACGGCGAGTCGGCGCCCGATCTCATCTCGTATCTTCCGAGAACGAGCTTTCCGTTTGACTCGGTGGCGAACTCGAGCTTCGAAGCATCCGCAAAATAGTCGGCTATGAACTTGTCGAGTTCCGCACGATCGGCCTTCGGATAGCTGAAATAGACTTCCTTCGATCTCAGATCGAGCCTTTCGAGCTTTCCCTTGCCGAGGATCTGTTTCTCAAATTCGGGTCCGGAGAACGCGGGCTGGGCGAGCATCATCAGCGTCGAATCGCGGACCTCGTCCGCGACACGCTCGGATTCGGGTCTCGGGACAGGTTTGCTCAGATAGTAAAGCGCGGCAGCGGTTCCGAAGACGACCGAGAACGCGACGATTGCGATGACGAACACTTTCGCATTTCCCGACCGTTTCCTTTCCGAATCAAACAAACTCGACATCCGATAAAACCTCCGAATGCATAGAACGCCGACCGCTTCAAAAATTGCGCTTCACGCCTCAAGCAACCTTCACAGTCTTCAGCCCTGCGACGGCGGCACCGATCCGATAACACTCGCCAAGTTCAGCGGCGACCGAATCGGCGTCATCGGCCGAACAGATCAAGACCATTCCGATCCCCATATTGAAGGTCCGGAACATCTCGTGGTCCGACACGTTCCCAAGTCTCTGCATAATTCCGAAAACCGGCGGTTCGGCCCATGTGCCGCGTTTGATCGCGACGCCGACGCCTTTCGGAAGTATCCGCGGGATATTCTCAAGAAACCCGCCGCCGGTGATGTGCGCCAAACCTTTGATGCGCCCCGAATCAAGAAGTGGCCCGATCTGTCCAAGAAAACTGCCGTGTTTTTCGAGGAGCGTTTCGCCGACCGTCGCGCCGAGTTCTTCGATATGGCTTTCGACGCTGTATCCGCCGATCTCAAAGAAGAGTTTTCTGGCCAACGAATAGCCGTTCGTCTGAAGTCCTTTCGCCGGCAGCCCGAGAACCACGTCTCCGGCGGCGATCGAATGACCGTCGATGACCTTCGGCCGATCGACCACACCGACGATGAACCCCGCGAGATCGTATTCGCCGTCCGCGTAAAATCCGGGCATTTCGGCGGTCTCGCCTCCGAGCAGGACGCACCCGTTCTCACGGCAGGCGATCGAGATTCCCTCGACCACCGACGCCGTCACGTCGGGAGACAATCGGCCCGTGGCGAAATAATCCAAGAAGAACAAAGGGCGCGCGCCTTGTACAAGTATGTCGTTGACGCAGTGGTTCACAAGGTCTTGACCGATCGTATCGTGGATGCCGGTATCGAACGCGATCTTGAGTTTCGTCCCGACGCCGTCGGCCGACGCGACGAGAATCGGATCTTCCATCTGCGGAAATGCGCCCGAGAACATCCCGCCGAAGCTCCCGATCTCGGTCAGCGTGCGATCGTTGAATGTCGATCTCGCAAAGTTCCTGATGCGCTCGACGGCGATGTTCGCATTGTCGATCGAAACGCCCGCGTCGGAATATGAAATGGAATTGCTCATACGGTTTCCAAAATTATAAACGCAATCGCCGGCCAGCGGAATGCGAACGGCTTCGGATTCCAGCCCCACGATGAAATGACGTTGGCTCTTAACTCATTAGAAATGTCACATTCGTTCGTCCAAACGTGTTCTGACGATCGCGCGGTCTCGCCATTCTCCAACATTTGCCGAGGCCTCTTCGATCCGCACTTACCGGAAACGTGACATTTCTAAAGAGTTGGCGTAACTCAAACGCGTCCTTGACGAAGGTTGTCGCAAAATCCTAATCTGAAATGTTTTGTTCGCTTACGAGGGCCGGACCTACTTATGAAACTTCGCATTCTTTATCACGGCAACTGCTTTGACGGCGTTTCGTCGGCCGCGTTCTTTACCAAGTTCTACCGTTCGAAGATCGATCCGGCGGCGGAGGTCGCCTACACGCCGACGATGCATCGGGCCGGAAACGCGTTCGATTCCGACCAGTTCGACGGCGACGAGAACGCGATAGTCGATTTCAAATACTCGCCTGATCCGCGTCTGACCTGGTGGTTCGATCATCACCAGTCCGCCTTCCTCTCGAAATCCGACGAGGAGCATTTCGCGGCCGACCGCTCGGGAAAGAAATTCCTTGATACGACGAGCAAGTCGTGTTGCGAATTCATTGCGCGGGTCGCGAAAGAGAAGTTCGGGTTTGAGGACGAATCAATGGCCGAACTGATCCGCTGGGCGCATATCATCGACGGCGCGCTTTATGAATCGCCGGCGCAGTGCGTCGAGCTTCGATCGTCAGCGCTCAAACTTATGCAGGTGATCGAAGGCGAGAAGGATCCGGCATTCGTCGAACGCATAATCCGCTCACTGACCGAGCGTTCCCTCGACGAGATAATCGAGAGTTCGGAGATCCAGGAGAAGCTTGAGCCGATCCTCGCGAGACATTGGGAAACAGTCGAACTCATCAAACAACGCGCCGTGTATTCAAAAGGCGTCGTCTTTTTCGATCTGACAGACACCGATATTGACGGCTACAACAAGTTCATTCCCTACTATTTTCATCCGCAAACGACCTACAACGTATCGCTGACTCGAAGCCATTTCCGGACCAAGATCTCGGTCGGTTCGAACCCGTGGGCGCCGCGTCCGCGGATCCACAACATCGCGGAGATATGCGAACGCTACGGCGGCGGCGGACACGCGGTCGTCGGGGCCGTTTCTCTCAAACCTGAAGATGTGGACCTCGGGAAAACCTACGCGGCGGAGATTCTCGACATCTTGAGCTTCGCAACCGACTGATTTTTCGTTGACTTAGAAATTGCCGCCGTTTAGCATTCCCTTGGAGTTCGAATCAAGTTTCCGGAGAGTGCTCGATGAGTTTTACGCTGATGGATCTCAGTTCTGAAAACTTTGAGTTTCAGGCGAACGTATGGCATTGGAAGACGACGCTCGAGATCATCAAGAGTTTTGATGTGATCAGCGAAGGCAAAGTGCGGCAGATGGCTTACAACGCGACCGGATTGAAGATCGATCGGGACGAGGCGCATATGATCGGTGAACGGATCCGCGACGAGATACTTCCGCGGCTCGCGCCCGACAAACGAATCTTCGCCGACCTGACCGTAACCGACAAGCCTGACGACGGGACGTTCTACAAGGACGACGACGAGAATTGGAAGAACTATTCGGCCAATTACGATTGGTTGAGGGAATTCGCCGAGTTCTGTCTGCGTTCAAAGGGCTTTCAGATCTTCTGATGGAATATCTCCGACAAAACTGGATCGAAGTTCTGCTATTGGTCACGTTTGCCACGGTCCACGGTTATTTCGGGGCGTGGCTCGCGGTGAGGATGCTCTTTCGACCGAGACGACCGGTAAAGATCTTCGGCCTCACGGTCTTTCCGCAGGGAATGGTTCCCCGCCATCGTGATCGGCTGGCAAATGCGATCGGCAAAGCGGTCGGCGAAGAACTTGTCTCGCAGGAGACGATCGTCGATCAGCTTTTCGGCAAGGAATTCCTCCGAAAGAAGATCCAGGGGATGGTTGATTCCTACACCGAGGACATCATTTCCCAGAATTACCCTTCATTGATCGAGGCCCTTCCGGCGAACGTCAGGGAACCGGTGCTCGACGCGATCTCGACGCTCCAGATAAAGATCGCGGAACATATCGACGAAGTCTTGAGTTCGGAAGAAACGGTCGATTCGATCGCTGAATTCGTCAATCGGAGGGTCGATGAAGTGATGGCCCAACGCATCGGGGACATCGTTGACGACGAGAACGTCGCGAAGACCGTCGAGTTTCTGAAGGAACGGATCTCGGCCGCTCTGCACTCGGAGACATTCGAGCAGAAGATCCGGGAATTCATAAGTCGGCGGGTCGATGATCTCGCAAACCTCGAAACGCCGCTCGGCGAACTTTTCACCCCCGAATCCGTCGATCTGCTCAAAGAGAAGGCCGGCGAGCAGATTCAGCCGCTGGTCCACGAACTGACTGAACTTGCAACTGCCGAGCGGACGCGAAACCAGATCAGCTCGTTGATCAAGAAAGAGGTCCATAACTACTACGAGAACCTCCCGTTCTTCAAGAAGATATTCGTTTCGCGCGAAAACCTGCTCAAAGAGGTCGATGATCTTGTCAACGACAGCCTGCCGCGACGGGTCGAGGAAACGCTGCGCGGCGATTTTTTTGCGATCGAAGCGAGGGCCTTTCTCGACGGGGCGATCAACAACGCGTTGGCAAAGCCGCTGCCGGTGTTGATCGGCCGGATCGCCCCGGATCAACTCGACCGGCTCAAGGCCCAGATCAACAAAAGCGTCCTCGATCTTTTGCAGGGTGAAACGATGAAGCGGTCAATCGGGGAATATATCGGCGAGACCGTAGAGCGCATACGGCCGCACAATATCGGCTCGATCCTCCAGACAGTCCATCCCGAAGCCGAATTGAAGCTGAAGCGGATGCTCTCAAAGGGACTGGTGGGCGTGCTTTCGCGTGAAGAGACGACGAATGTCATCAACTCGGTCCTGGCCCATCAGATCGAAGGATTTCTTTCGCGACCGATCGGGAAACTCTCGAATCACATTTCGGAAGATCAGGTCCGGCGCACCGGACGAACTCTGACGGAAACTATCATTGCGGCCGCGAAAGAGAAACTCCCGGAAGCGATCCGCGAATTCGACGTCGGCGGAGTCGTGCGCGAGAAGATCAACAATTATCCGGTCGAGAAGCTGGAATCTCTGATCCTGTCGGTCGCAAAAGAGCATCTCCGCACGATCGAACTTTTCGGCGCTTTTTTCGGTCTCGTGATAGGCGTCGTTCAGTCGCTGCTAGATTATCTTAAGTTCATCGGCGTTTTTTCCTGAAACGTCGGGAAATTTTGATCAAATCGAACATTCATCAGAACTTTTCAATTCCCGAAACCGTTCTCATCTCTGGACACAATTCCCCCGGAGGTATTATGAAAAAATTCGGCATTTTGATATTCATATTCGCGATCGCCATCGGCGTTACGCTCGCGAACGTATTTTCATTCGGCAAGACGTCATCGCGCTTCTTCAACTTCCAGATCGATTTCGGCAAGGTCAAAGGTTCGGGCAACGTCGTAACTCAGGTCCGCGATGTCCGCGGTTTCGACGCGCTTGACGTCAGCGGCGCGATGGATGTCGAAGTTGTCGCGCAGAAAGAGTTCTCGGTCGAGGTCGAAGGCGACGACAATCTTCTCGGGTTCATTCGGACCGAGGTCCGCGGCAACAAACTCTATATCGACAGTCAAAAGCGTTACTCGACGAACGGGCGCATCCGGATCCGTATCGGTGCTCCGGATATCGAGCGGCTTGATGTTTCTGGAGCTTCGATAGTATCGATCGCAGATCTCAAGAACTCTTCGCTGACGATTGATTCGAGCGGCGCTTCAAAGATCAAGGTCACCGGTCAAACTAACGACCTGACGGTCGATATGAGCGGCGCCAGTAAGCTTGAAGCGTTCGATCTGAAGGCACAGAATGCCAATATCGACGCGAGCGGAGCGTGTCAGATGGCGGTCTTCGTCGCGGGCGATCTGAAAGCGGATCTTTCGGGCGCGAGCAAACTGAATTACGAAGGCAGTCCGAAAAACATTCAAAAGAAGACCAGCGGCGCAAGTTCGGTCTCCGGCAACTGAAACCAAATCCGAAGGGTTTAACAAAGGGAAGGCGGTGGCTGAGAATGGCTGCCGCTTTTTCAAGTTTCGACCGATTCGGTCTCGAACCCCGCGATCGCTCCTTCTCGCGTCCTTCCGGCAACAAAGATCCGGATTCTGATCCTGCCGAATCGGAGAACGGTCAGGTCGGACAGTTCAGCCCTCAAGAGTTCATACAGACCGCGGAATCGGTCGGCTCGCCTGTTCGTCTCGTCGTCGGCACCATCGTATTTTCGGGTAAGCCTAGCGAAAAGATCCTCGAATGACGCGCATTCGGAATGCGTCCCGGCAGGAATGTCCGCGAACGAGTTCACTTCCTGAGCGATGTCGGAACCTACCGCCCCGACTATCCTGAACGGCTTCAGCAGCGCGTCGGTTTCGCTGATGTACACCAGATCGCGAGTCACGTTCCGCAACCTTTCGACGAAGTCATCGGGCTCGGTTCGGCCCGTTGTTGAAGTGAAAAAAATATTCCCCATTTTTTTGGAAATCTGCCTCGAAATCGGCGGTTTTGGCAGGATTTTCAGGTCCGCTTTTCATCCAAATGACTGTCAAAAAAAGGCCTTACGAGAACTGAACTCGATCTGTGGAAATCACTTGCAATGACCTTTTCATTGTGTTAGTCTGTGACCCGTTTCCGATGAATTCAATTCCTGTAAGTTATTGAAAACATTGGACTTAAAGTTTTACTTGAGCTTTTAAGCAACTTTCCACAAAGCTGTGGAAATATCTGTGGAAAACTTTATCATGGCAAACCCGAAATTCTAAAAGTGCCGATAAAGAAAAGGTTTCTCGCTGACTTTACAGATCGCTTTAACAAATCTCGAACCGCTATAACCGATGATTTGTGCTTAAGAGCTACCGACACAGTTAAGAAAGATTCTTTTGGAGACCTTCGATGAATACGACGGCACGGAATGACAACATCTGGAACAACGTCCTTCAGGTTGTCGGCAAGCGCCTCAACAAACAGACTTTTGACTCTTGGTTCAAGCACATCGAGTTCGACGGTTGCGACGAGGAGAACCGGGTTATGTTCCTCAAGGCGAGCTCGGTTACGATCGACTGGATCAACTCGAATTATCTTGAACTGATCCGGCACTCTTTGCGCGAGCTGAACCTCGCCAACTATGAATTGAAATGGGAAGAAGTCAATAACCGACGCGACAATCACCCGGTCGATGATGACGAGGAAGAGGATATTCTCGGGTCTTCGTCCAAGGTCAAAATTGATGTCAGGCCAGGACGCGTTTCGACGAATTTCGTCGATATCGAACCGATCGAGAATTCGCTCAACCCGAAATACACCTTCGACAAGTTTGTCGTCGGAGCGTGCAACGAGTTTGCCCACGCGGCCTCGCTCGGAGCTGCCGACGCGCCTGGAAAGACCTACAATCCGCTGTTCATCTACGGCGGGGTCGGCCTTGGAAAGACGCACCTGATGCATGCCATCGGACATTCTATCAAGCAAAGGAACCGCCATCTGCGCGTCGCATACATCACGTCCGAGAAGTTTATGAACGAGCTGATCAACGCGATCCGCTATGACAAGACCCAAACGTTCCGCGAAAAGTACCGGTCTATCGATGTTCTGCTGATGGACGATGTGCAGTTCATGGCCGGCAAGGAACGAACGCAAGAGGAGTTCTTTCACACGTTCAACGCGCTGCACAACGATCAAAAGCAGATCGTCATCAGTTCGGACTGTCCGCCGCGCGAGATTCCCACGCTCGAGGAAAGGCTGCATTCGAGATTCGAATGGGGTCTGATCGCCGATATCGAACCGCCCGATCTCGAAACGAAGGTTGCGATCCTGAAACGAAAGGCGGATCTGGACGGCGTCACATTGCCCGATGAGATCGCGATGTTCATCGCAGGCAAAGTTCGGAGCAACATTCGTGAACTCGAGGGATCGCTCGTCCGGTTGGTCGCAATCTCGTCTCTCCGCGGACTTCCGATCTCGAAAATGCTGGCGCAGGACGCGATGCGGAATATCGTCGATGAGCAAAGCGAAGGCATTACGATGCCGCGAATCGCGTCTACGGTCGCGTCTCATTACAAGCTGACGGTTGAAGAACTGAAGTCGAAGAACAACTCGCGTCAGATCGCCGTTCCGCGCCAGGTCGCGATGTATCTCTGCAAACGACTGACAAAACATAGCTTTCCCGAGATCGGCCGTGAGTTTGGCGGAAAGCACCATACGACCGTTATGCACTCGGTCGAGAAGATCGATTCGGTTATTCGCGAAGACCGGAGTTTCCACAGGGTCGTAAGCGAGCTAATCGATAGGCTTTGCAATTAGTTAAAACATGTTGGTGGTAAATTTCTTCCACATGCGGTGTTTCCGGTAAGTTAACTGTATCGAACACTTAAACAAAGTTTTCAACAGTTTCCACAGGCTTCCGATCCGAAGGGCTGTGGATACGGTGGAAAACTTCCGGGAAACCGGCAAAAGATCCGGCGGAGTTTGATTTTCACAGGTTATTCCACAGGTGCCTGTGGACGGAGAAGTATAAGAGGGAAAACGGTTTGTATCCGTTTTCCACATTTCCACAGGACCTACTAACACTAGATAGAAATAATATTTTGGTGTTTAGTAGTTTTAGTAAAAGGCATCCGCGACAGATGCGGAAGTCGATTCTCAAGGTGTCAGGAGCAAGAAGATGGAATTTGTAATCGATCAAAGCATTTTGAAACAAGAACTCGGGATAGTTCAGGGAATTGTCGAAAAGAAATTGACGATCCCTATCCTGTCCAACATCCTGATCGAAACGGTCGGAGAAAATCGGATCCGTATCGTCGGAACCGATCTTGACGTTACGATCCGTTGCGAAGCGGATGCCGAGATCAAGCAACCCGGATCGATGTGCATACAGGCGCGACGACTTTTCGATATCGTCAGGTTGCTCAACGGCGGTCAGGTGCAGTTCGTCAAAGAGGAAAACGAATGGGTCCGGATGCGTTGCGGTAATTCGAAATACCGGTTTGCGGGCGTTTCGCGCGAGCAGTTTCCCGAAGTGGCGTCGTTCAAAAGCACGCCGCTTCATCTTCCGGCCGAAATCTTCAATCATTTTGTTCAGAACACGAGTTTCGCGATCACGAATGAGCAAACGCGTTTCACGCTCTCGGGAGCAAAGTTCTTCGTCGACGGTCAGGTTGCCCGGATGGTAACGACCGACGGCCACCGGCTGGCATTGATCGAGACCGACATTTTCCGGGATTCAGAGGGCGAGATAATGGACGGCCTTGTGCCGAAGAAGGCTCTGCTCGAATTGCTTAAGATCTCGCGCGATTCTCAGGGAGACGTCAGTTTCGGAGAGGACGCGAACCATATCTACTTCGAGGTTGACGGGCGGCTACTGATCACCAGAAAACTGTCCGGAACATTCCCGAACTACGAGATGGTTTTGCCGAAAGACAACGACAAGGTCGTGACTTTCGATGCTGACGTGGTTAGATCGGCGATAAAGCGCGTTGCATTGATGGCTGACGAGAAGAATCGTTCGATTCGGATGACGATCCGCGAGGGCGAGATCGAGTTAAGCGCGCAGAGTTCCGAAGAAGGCGAAGCCAGTGAAAGGGTCCCGGCCGAATACTCAGGGGACGAAGTAACGATCGGATTCAAATCCCAGTATCTTCAGGACTTTCTCAGCGCCGTCTGCGCCGTCCCGGACTCGGCCGAAACCGTGACCGAAACGGAAAATGAAGGCGAAACGGTGCGAGTTAGAGAAACCGCCGCCCGGCCGCGTGTCTCGATGGAGTTCAAGGACAGCAACGGACAAACCGAGTTGAAGGTCGCGGGAGAATCAACCTATCGTTCGAAATACATCGTGATGCCACTCCGCATATGACACGCGTAATGGTTCGAACCATACAACGGCTGGGTCCCGCGTCTCATCTTACTTTCGAGTTTTGCCGTCGGTTGAACTATAATTCGTTTTCGTCCGAAGAAGAGGGATACGATGAGATTATTAGCAAGTACAATTCTGGCCACGCTCGCTGCGCTTTTCTTGCTGGTTCTTCCAGCCTCGGCGCAGACGACGTTCAGTAACGAGAATGTCGAGTACACGTTCGAACTTCCGAACGATACGTGGAAACTGCTGGCGGAACCGTCGAAGATCAAACCGAATGCGGAATACGTCTACGGAGACCGTTTGAGCGGCTATCTCGAGGTTCGCAAGATATCGGTCGCGGCCGATTCGGTGATGTCCGATATTATTGGCGATGAGGAAACGAAGCTCAAGTTCATTCAGGGGTATGTCGCCGGCAAGGAAGAGCAGTTCGCCGGAAAGCTCAAAGGAACCGTTTTCAATTACGAATTCATCAGATCGGGCCGGAATATGTCGGGACGTATATATTTTCTGAAATCTGATTCGACGACCTACTACACCGTCAGGTTCACGGGTTTGAAAGAGAAACTCCTATCGATTCGAAGCCAGATCGATTCGATAGCGCGAACATTCCAGATCAAAAAGGACTAGGGATATGGTAGATGACGTCCAGAGTCTTGAACGCCGGGATCTACCCGGCGTTTTTCCTATCCGCGGACCTCAATGAGGAACTTGGCCCCAAATGGAATGACATATCCCTTTCTTCCGTCTGCAAACTCATTCAGTGATCGGGCCTTCTTGAGTTTCATCGGCGCCAATGTCTCGGCGTCCAAAGTCGTGACGATCCTGACATCAAATCGCTCGGTCTTCTCAAGCAAACTCCATGCTGTTTGACCGTTGACCTCGTATCTTTCGCAGAGAAGTTCGACAAGGCCCGAAGCGTTGCCCGGTTCGAACCATTTTAGAAAATCCGCCCGGCCCAAGCCTTCGCCGCATTCCGCGGCGAGCACGATCGTTCCGCCTTCGTTGCAAGCCCGCGAGGCCGCGTCGAGCGCCTTGTGCGCCTGGATGAGGTTTACATCGTACGGCGAACCGCCGCAAGATGCGATGACGAGGTCCCTCTTCTCATCGATCCTAATCGTATAGTCCTCTGAAAATCTCTCACAGGCAGTACGATGGGATGTCTGCCAGTCGCCGCAGAAGAAATCGGTGGGATTGCCGGAAGCATCGACTATCGAACTGATCGCGAATACCGGCGGCACGTTCGAGGCGACCGATAGGAACGCTTCGTGGACCGCATTGCCCGACAGTATGCCGGGACCAACGCCGTCGCGCCGCCGCTTCGCTTCGAAATCGAACGCCAGCCGATGAGTCGCGGCGATAGTCCGAGCCGAGGCGAGCCCGGGACAAATCAGTTTTCTCCCACCCGTGAATCCGGCGAAGTAATGGAAGCTGACACCGCCGATCACGATCACGTGTTCGAACTCCGTCAGGATTCTGTTCAGTTCTATCGGAACTCCGTCGATATCTCCGAATGTCGCGAACTTCGCAGAATCAAGTCCCGCGGAGCGCATCAAATCCTGTGCCGAATGATCGTGCGTTTTGATCCTTTGAAAGATGAACGGCCCGATAATGTCACGTTTCTCTTCGTTCGAAACCGGTCTATGAATCCCCGTAGCGAAGACGACGGCCATATCGTACGGCATCGTACCGTTCGCAATCAGCCGTCTGACAAGCAGGTTGACGGCCGAATCGCACGCGGTCCGGCGGGTCGCATCGGGGACGACGATCAGGACGGACTCGCCCGGTCCAACGAGTTCCTCGACCGGCGGAGAGTCGATCGGCGCGTCGAATCGCAAACCGATCTCGGCATCGCTGAGCGCCCTTCTTGGCGAACCGACCCCGATGATATCGAAATCGTTAGCTGGCGCACCAAATGATAGAGACAACGCCCCGTATGGAAGTTCAAAACGCATTTTTGATACGGAATATCAGAATCAGTGGGATCCGGCCGCTGATCTTGTCTGCTGCTCGGATCCGAAACAATTGGAGCCGGAAAAACACGTATGTGATTGCATCGACGCGCTTTCGATAGATTCGATCTGGATCGTGACGTGATCGATCCCGAATTCCTCGTGGAGTTTTGCCTTGAGCAGAGTGAGCAGATCCTTCTGGGATTCTTCCTCCCGAAGCACCACGTGAACGCTGAGCGCCTCGATGCCGGACGTTATCGTCCAAACATGAAGATCGTGAACATCCACAACGTTCGGCGCTTGTCTGATTGAATCCTCAACGGCCCGTAGGTTGATGTGGGCCGGCGTGCCTTCGAGCAGTACATTGACCGATTCACGGATCAGATTCCACGCGCCGTAGATGATGATGACACTGATGAAAAGACTGCCGACGGAATCGGCCCACGTCCATCCGAATGCGATCACCAGCAATCCGGCGGCGATTGCCGCGACGGAGCCCAGAGCATCACCGATGACGTGAAGCCAGGCGCCGCGTAGGTTGAGATCGTGCTTGTGGTCTCCGTGCAGCAGGCCAGCGGACACAAGATTGACGACAAGGCCCCCGAACGCGATCAGTGTCATTTCCAGTCCCCTGATCTCGGGGGGCTTTGAAAGCCGCTGGATAGCTTCGTAAACGACGAACAACGAAATCAAAGCGAGCGCGATGCCGTTGATGAACGCAGCGAGGATCTCGAGCCGGTAATAGCCGAACGTCTTGTTTGGCGTCGCGGGTTTGGAAGCGAACCAAATCGCGGCGATAGTCAGCGACAGGGCCGCGACGTCCGTGAACATATGGCCCGCATCTGCAAGAAGCGCAAGTGAGTTGGAAATCCAGCCGCCCAAGGCTTCGGTCAACATATACCCAAACGTCAACCCCAGCGCGATCTTTAGCTTCTTCAGACTTCGCGCATCACGTCGGTCGTGCGAATGGGAATGACTGTGACTGATAACCTTTTCCTCAGGCCTTCCCGGCCTCTACTGCGTATCTTTGCGTCGTTCGATGATCTCTTGCGTGTTCTTCGGAACGTTCGAGAAGAAGTTGTATCCCGTAAGTGCCTCGACGGCGTCGACCGTCGTCCGGAACTGCCGCCAAGGGGCGCTCGTGCTTACCGGCGGTTGGTTCGGAACGACGATCGCGATCGTACGGGTCGATTTGTTGACGCGAGAGAGATCGTTCGCGCCGTTCGGAAGCACGATAACAACCTTCCAAGTAACGTTCGGAACTACGATCCTTCCAGCGGCGATCGTTCCCGCGTTGCCTTGTCCACCCGAGAAGATATAGATCTCGTTGCCTTGGTCGGCGAGCGTTCGACAGTAGTTCTCGAAATCGTTCCACGGTCCCTGGTTGTTCGCCGGAAGTTGCGGAACGAAGTTCGTCATCAGGAACGTCGCGGAGTTGTCGGGAATCGAACGCGTCCGGTCTCCCGACGGGCACATATGACCGCGGTCGTAACCCGAACCGGAGTAATCGCTGTCCTGAACTTGATACCAACCCGCCGGCAGCGCCGGATCAGCACGGTAATCGTCCTGTCGCGGAGCAGTTCCTACCCAAGTGCTGTCGAGTCTCCACGCGACCCAGTTCGGGATCGCCCGCGATCGGTTGTACGAGAGCGAGTACTGCGGCTTGATCATCAGATAGTTGTTCTCGTCCGCAATGTTCGATGTCGCGTTGCTCGGATTCCCGAGGATCAGCGGATCCTCATCGGGCAACGGCGCATTTATGGTCAGATTCTGGTTTAGGTTGACCGACCGCGACTGCGCATCGGCAGCGACCGCTGAAACGACACGGACTCCGCCCGGCAGGCCATTCGGTATCGTTGCCAGGAAAGAGAAGATATTGTCGTTTGGCGTTACGTCGCCGTTTGTTCCGTTATCAAAAAAGGTCTGGGTTGTTGATCCGCCGATATCCGACAGGTTCCCAACTACCGTGATCCCGGTGCTTGGCGGAGTCGTAGCAGGAATGACGGTCACTGTCAGCAGCGTGTTGCCGCCCGGCGAAACCGTGTTCGGGTTAGCTTGAATTCCGGCCTGCAGATTTCCGCCGAGATTGCACGCGTTTGTCGGTGTCGACGTGTTGCGCGGCGCGGGAGCGCCAGAAGTGAAGTCGGCCAGGTTGTTGTCGGTGTCGTTGCAACCACCGCCGTTTCTTCTGATCGCCGTCGTCGCCGTCAGATCGACCGCCCGCGTCCCTTCGAAACAGCTTGCCGAAGCTCCGTATCCGACGAGATCCACGATCGTCGGATCGACCGGGCAAGTCGAAGCCGGCAAACGGGTGGTCGAGTTGACCAACGCCAATTTCCCGGTCGTGCTCGAGAGATTCGGAATAAAAGTATTTCCGGCATTGTTCGTGACCGGCGGCGCTATCAGATCTGGGGTCGGAAGCGCGACGCCGACCGCTCCACCGGACGCGTATTGAACCAAATAGTACTGTCCCGGCTGCAGCGTGACGTTTCCGAGCGGCGTCACGAGGAACTCCGTACCGCCCGAAGAGGCGTATTGCGTCGACCAACCGTTGAGGTTTACGGGCGAACTGCCGCGATTGAACAACTCGACGAAGTCGTTGGTGTACTGCGCACCGGCCAATCCGCCGCCGCCGTAAATCTGACTGATGACGATGTCAGGGGAAACCAGGGGCTGGGCCTGGGCTTCGACCTGAGTCGAAAACCTTGTTCCGATAATGAAAAAGAAAGCGAGCGCGACTACGCCCGACACCAGAAACTTGCCGTACTTCATTAAACTATCCTTACCAATACGATGTATGAAAATCTGAAAACCTTACGGTAACGTAAAGTTTTAACACAAAAGGCAGGTTGAAAAAAGGCAAACGGAGCCTATGGCACAAATATCGACGGCACAGCAATATCGTTCGATATGCCAAAAACTACCGAGCCTGAGGTCGCCGACGAGCCGATCCAGTACCAAGCGGCTGACGACGGACGAAAAACGCCTATGTCGCGCAAACCATCGCCGTCAAAATCTGCTTGAAGCGGGCGGTCATCGGCAAGGCCGAATTGCGTGGCCGAGAAACCGGCCGAGGTCTTGAGCTGATACCAGATACGATCCGTCGGACGGAAAAGGCTCAGATCGGCCCGCCCGTCACCGTCGAAGTCCCCGGCGACCGGTCGGTCACCCGCAAGGCCGAACCTTTCGATTCGAAATCCTCCGGAACTTCGGCTCACGTACCAGATTCCCTCCAACGGCCTGAAGACCGCAAGATCCGCCTTCCCATCGCCGTCGTAGTCATCAGCGACCGGAACGTCCCCGGCCAGCCCGAACCTCTCGATCCGAACCTGCGAATCCAAACTCCTGAAGATGTACCAATTGCCGTCCGCGGGCCTGAACACGGCGATATCCGATTTACCGTCGCCGTCAAAATCAGCCGGAGAAAGAACGTCTCCGGCAAGTCCGAAATTCAACGCCGTGATCGAGTTGTTGAGACTCCCGAGAATGAACCACGTCCTCGAGGACGGCCGGAAAACGGCGATGTCTGTCCTACCGTCGCCGTCGTAATCGGCATTTGCCGGGACATCCCCAACGCTTCCCCACGAATTGTCGAAAGCCGCGCCGTTCGAGCTTTGCCGGATCAAAAAGTCGGGTTGGGCCGGCGAATCACTGGGTCGAAAGACGCTGAGATCCGTTCTTCCGTCACCGTCGAAATCGAACGGCGCCCTGACACTCGTCGTCGCGCAATCGCAGACGTAGCCGTCGGCGACGACTATATTGTCTATGAACTGCCCCGTGCGAAAAGAACCCACGTCGGTTCCAACCCGCCATCGAAAACGGACCTGATTTCCGGCAGCACCGGGCGGCAGTTTGGCTTTAGAAGTGATGAACTCGGATGTCTGATTCGGCCCGCTTCGGCCGGACCAACCTCGACGCCCTGCGAGCGGATTCGAACAACAGGAATCGATGACACCGTCGTATCCGCCCGCCAAGAATCGTCCGCCGGCGGCCTCGATGTCCCGCCAATCGCCGTTGCCGATCTTGATCTCGAGAACGGACCCATCATACAAACGGTTTCTAAGAAATGTCGTTTCCAGTTCGTACCAGTTTCGGAATTCGATCTCGGCGCTCGCGGAATCTATCTGAAATGCCGGGGAAACCAGTTCGTTCAGACCTACCTGATTCGGGTCGGGCGAAAAAGCCGAATTTGGCGGCGACTGTACCCGCGTACCGGATGTAGTCCAATTCTGCTGAGCGCCGGTTGCCGACGTCGACCAGCCCGAAGGCAGTCCGGGCGAAGTCACCGAATCGAAACTCTCCGTGAAGGCGATCTTGAGCTTTCCGGTCCTTAAGTTGATCAACGAGGTCCCGAGATCGGCCGCACCGTCGAACAAACGGAAAGTCAGGACCAAAGGAGCGCCGCAGGACAGGTTTGGCGCGGCGCGAAAAGTGTAAGGACGGGCGACGGCCGTTCCGCCCGGAGGCATCGATCCGTAGTTCTGCGGACCGCTCGGATTGAGAACTCCTCCGGATTGCTGAAGCGCGGCGGTCAGATTCGCCGCCGCGGCCGCGCCGGTGTTGCGGAAGGAAACGTTGATCGTCACGGTCTCGCCCGGATCGACGGCGTTGTTCGCCGAGCAACTCTCGCCGGTGATCTCGATACCGGAATCCTGCAGGACAGCGATCGGCTCGAGCCCGAAATCCTGAACTATCGGACCGTTACCGGTCGCCGTGACCTGCCGCGTGACCGAACGAAATCCGGGAGCGTTGACACGAAGCTGATACGAGGATCCCGAAACCACAAGAAGATCGGGATAACTGCCGCCGGCGAGAGTCGTTCTGATGTACGAGTTGTCAGCCGTCACGACGGCACCGACGATCGGCTGACCGTTCGCCGCGTTCGTGACCGTTCCGATGATCCGCGTCAGGATCGTGTCTGAGCATTCCGAGTACCTGAATCGACCGATTCGCGTCAGCCAACCGAAATCGCTTTCGTCCTGGCTGGCGAGGGTGTAGTACTGGTTCGTCGCCCAGAAAGTACAGTCGTCCGAAGGATCCACGCTCAGTCCGCTGTAGTCGCCCCATCTGAACCCGAATGCCTTCTGAACGCCGGTGCCCTCGACAAGGAACTTCTCCGTTCGGAAAGTGCCCGGCGGTTCGGTTGCAAGCCTTCCCGAATACGCAATGCTCGGCGGTTTGAGTTCGTTGCCGATGCTGTAACCGACCGCCAGATTTCCGGAACCGTCCTGAGCTGCCGCCCCCATGAATCGCGAGGTTTCGACATCGCCGATCGTCGATGCTTCATTGACGCCGAAGGCGCCGCCCGTGTTCCGGCGAAACTCGTAGAGCCGAACCCCGGCGCGGTAGATGTCGCTTCCCGGACCGACGCTGACCGTCTGATTGAAAACCAGGGACTCCGAATTGCCGGAATTCCTGTACGCGACGCGATACATCAACCGGTCGCTCTGCGAATCGAGCCGTTCACCCGGAGCGGGCTGCGCGATGTCGGCACGCCCTGCTGGACTCGTTGGATCGAACTGCGGGACCGAGATCGGGCTTTCCGGGCGTTCGGAGAAGGTTGAATTGAAGGGTTCGGCGAAATCCGGCCTGAAGTCGAACAAGCGGATGGCGTCGGCCGGATCGCCGTATTCCGTTGCCGAGTATCCGACGAAAATGCCGGGCGTTCCGGCCGGCGGCGGGCGCATCCCGTCAAGGTCCGCCGGGAGAAGTCCGCCGAGTCTGATGGTCGTCGGCGACGCGAGATCGAAGTATATGTAGCTTGCCGTCGGATCGCCGGCGAGAAGTTTCGACCGGTCGAAAGCGAACACTCCGCTGCCGGCGTAATCGCTTCCGAGGAACTCATCGGTCGACATAAAGTAGGCGTTAGGCCAAACCCCGATCTTCGGATAATCGTTAAGTTTGACGTTCGGCATCACGAATTCGTAGATGTAATACTCTCCCGTCGGATCGCCAGACTTCGATACCGCTATCATCTGCCGGAAAGGTGGCTGCTGTGTGCAGAACTGACTGATTATCCAACGGTTGGCGAGCGGGTCGAAAACAACATTCGGGTCGCCGTCGTCGCGTGCGGAACAGAGCGTGCCGAGGGGAGCGAATAGGCTGCTCATCTTGAACGGCGGAGTCAACGCGTTTCCCGACTTGTCGTAAACCCGAACAAGCAGGTTCACCGCCTGCACATAATGGTCGAAACCGATGTCCCCGACCGGATCGGGAGGCATGACCCGAAACCCGAACGCCGCGAAGTTGTCGTTTGAACTCAGGCCATCGAAAGAAAAAGACGGGGTCGGCATCGGGACCGCTGAAACCGAAGCCAGAGGGATCTCGGTATCGGGAGCTGCCCCTTCAACCTGTTTACGAAAAGGAATCCGATTCGGGACCTCAAGCGCTTTGCGGTCTGCCGACAATTTCGAAGTTTGAGATTCGTTGGGCTGCGCCGGCGCCAGCGAACGAACCGCCGGCGAGATCCCAAAGGACGACGGCGCGACAATTACCGGACGTAACTCACTGAAGGCACGACTCTCGTCCGCCTCGGCACCAGCGCGCATTCCGACCGTAACCGCCAAAACGGACAACGAAAGTACACCGAAAAAAAACAAAGCGCGCCGCATAAACGAGTAAATCAGATGATATCAGAACACCGTCCAGATTCAACAAGACTGTGTGTTAAAGAAATACTTGCATTCTTTAACAGCGTTGTTGTACTATCGATTCGGAGCCGTTTGCCCGACGGCTCCGAAAGAAACCCAGCCAGATCGAGATTCAAGCATTTCTGTCCTCTTCTGATCCGGAAAAACGAAGACTGAGCAGATATTGAAGTCCGACGATGACTTCCTTCTTGAATCCTTATGAGGAGATAAGATGCCTACAAGAACGACCCTGAACAACATATCGCTGCTTGCGTTCGCCGCCTTTTTGATCGGCGCCGCAATGTTCACCCAACTGATCGACCGATCGGCCGCCGCCGGCGTTCTCTCGGGAACCGTTTACATTGACTACAATATGAACGGAGCAAGAAACACTACCGGAACGCAGCCCAACTATGCGGTCGACTCGGGCGTTTCCGGCGTGACCGTCACCGTGTATGCACCGAGCGGCGCTTCAAAGTCCACTACCACCAGCGGGACGGGAACCTACAGTATCGACACGGCGGCTGCGCCCGCATTGCCGGCCGGCCCGTATCGGATCGAATTCACGAATCTCCCGAGCGGATATTCGCCAAGCACGGTGGGAACCAACAATGCCTCGACGGTTAGATTCGTGAGTAACGGGACCTCCAGCGGGAACGATCTCGGCATCGTGAGTGCGAAAGAATACAGCCAGAACAATCCGTTCCTTCTGACGCAGGTCTATGCGGTCGGGACGGGTAGCTTTGATTCGATCGCCCGCTTTCCATACAACTACGCGGACGAGCTAGATGGTCGATTGAACAGCATCGATTCAACGTCCTGGGTCGATCCGCCTTCGCGGCTGGCGAATCTCGCACCGACCGGAATTGCCAAGGTCGATCCCGTCGGCGCAACCTTCGGTCTGACCTGGGACAACCGCCGCGACCGCGTGTATGCCGCTTCTTACTTGAAGCGCGGTGCTCGATTCGGATCGCTTTCCGGTGAAAGCACTGGCGCGATCTACTCGATAGACTACGCGAGCTCCTCGACCCCGGTTTCGAACCTCTATGTCGATCTGAATTCGGTTTTCGGCGCTGGAACGGCAGGCGCAAACACGCATCCGACATCAACCACGACGGACTGGACTACGGACAACGCAACGATTGCCGAGGTCGGCAAACGCGGTCTCGGCGGGATCAAGCTTTCTGCCGATGGATCGACGCTCTATACGGTCAACCTCGCCGACAAACGCCTCTATGTGATTCCGACAAGCGGTGCGCTCAACAATACGACCATCACGCGCTTTGACATACCGACAACCGGTCTGACAACCGACGGCGGGGCGTGCGCGACCGCGGATGTCCGGCCCTTTGCGGTCGGCCGCGATATGAACGGCACCGTCTACGTCGGCGGTGTCTGTTCGGCGGAGTCGGAAGCGAACGACACGAAAGTGCACGCATTCATTTGGAGTTTCAACGGATCGAGCTTCACGCTCGTCGCAAACCGCTCGCTTACCTATTCGCGCGATGCGGCAGCCGGCGAGAGCCGCACGTTCCAACGCTGGGCGAGCACGACCGGCGTCATCGCGAGACCTGCCCCGATGCTCACTGACATCGAATTCGACGGTCCGCATATGATCATCGGAATTCGCGACCGGTACGGAGATCAGGCCGTGCTTCCCGATTACTTTCGCGGATACGGTGATATACTTCGCGTCTGCAACGTCAGTGGGACATTCACCTTCGAGAGCAACGGAAGCTGCGGCGGAACCACCGCCGGCGGGGCCGGCACCAACGAGGGCCCCGGAGGCGGCGAGTATTACGCCGATCTCAACGGCGACGCCCGCGAGGAAGGCGGTTGGGGCGGACTGACTCAAGTGCCCGGATTCAACCACGTCGTCACAACCTTTTATGATCCGGTGACGTACAATACGGCCGGAACACGCGTCACGAACTACTATACCGGCGGTGTGCAACGGTATTCGAACACAACCGGTTTGATGCTCGGTGCATACGATGCCTATATGGACGCCGATCCGGGCAACTTTGGAAAGACGAACGGTGGCGGAGACTCGGAAGTAATGAGCGATTCAGCCCCGCTTCAGATCGGAAACCGAGTCTGGAACGATACCGATTTCGACGGCGTCCAGGATTCCAACGAATCAGGCATTCAGAACGTCACGGTCCAGCTTTGGGCCGATACCAACAACGACAACAACGTCGATACGCAGGTCGGCACCGCGACAACGGACGCCAGCGGAAATTACTTGTTCGGCGGACCGTCGAACACCAACATCACCGGTTACGCCTGCTCGACGTCAAGTTTTGTTGATCGCCGCGTCGATGCTTCGTCCGATGATGCGGAACAAAACGCCGGAACGGGATCGGTGAGCATAACATCCGGCACGCTTGATCTCACCGCGAACGGTGCGACTCAGCAGCAGGTCGGACTCAGGTTCACCAATGTAAATATACCGCAGGGAGCGACAGTGACGAACGCCTACGTCGAGTTCACTGCCAACACCGGCGGAACGATCAACACCGGAAATCCGACGATCACGATTCGTGCGCAGAATGCGGACAATGCGGCGACTTTCACGACCACAGCGAACGATATCTCGAGCCGCGCGACGACCTCGAGTTCGGCGTCGTGGACTCCCGCGAACTTTACGGCCGGAGCGACCGCGCAAACAGGAAACATCTCGAGCGTCGTTCAGGAAGTCGTCAATCGTGCCGGCTGGGCCAGCGGAAACGCGGTCGCAGTGATAATGAGCGGCGCGGCGGCGAACAACTTCCGTCGGGCGCAGTCCTGGGACACGAGCAGTACTGCCGCTCCGCGCCTGTATGTTCAATTCACGACCTCGTCAACGTGCAACAAACTCTATCCGAACACGCGCTATGAAGTTCGTGTTCCGTCGTCGAACTTTACGACCGGGCAGCCCTTGGACGGTCGCAGTCTTTCTCCGAAGGACAACGACGCGACATCGAACGGCGACAGCCGCGATTCGGACGGAGCGCCAGTGAACGGCGGATCGGTCGTGTCGCTTCTGACCGGCTCCGCGGGGCAGAACAACCATACATACGATTTCGGGTTCTATCTCGCTCCGACGGCGGCAAGCGTCTCGCTCGAAGGCCGCGTTCAAACGATCGACGGCCGCGGCATCCGGAACGTGGCGGTCTATCTGACTGAGGAGGACGGGACCGTTCATCGAACGATATCCGGGGCATTCGGCTATTATCGATTCGATGACCTGGAGGTCGGACAATCAGTGGTTGTCAGCGTCTCGGCCAAGCGGTTCATCTTCAAACAGGATTCGCAGGTCGTCAGGCTGAAAGACAACGCGATCGATGTGAACTTCTACGGCGATTCCTGGTGATTCAATCCGGAATCAAAACCCTTGGGAACGGTCGGTTTGGCCGTTCCTTTTTTTATTCGTTGGCGGGTTGTTATGATGTAGCGAATGATCCTCGAACTCATTATCTTTACGATCGTTCTGAGCATCGACTCGTTCACCGCCGCAGTCGCGCTCGGATTCCGCCATTTCAGCGCCAAGCGCGCCTTTCTTTTCGCGTTCAGCTCGGGATTCTCCGAGGGAGCAGCGACCGCCATCGGATTTGTGGTCGGCGGGTTCGCACAGAAAATGATCGCGGAATACGATCACTGGGTCGCCTTCTCTCTATTGACGGCGGTCGGGCTGCATATGTGTTACGCTGCGGTCAAAGAGATGCGATCGCGGGGTGAAGAAGAGTCCGATGAACCACGAAAACACAGCATTCTGAAGATCATGTTCGTCTCGAGCGTGACGAGCATCGATGCGCTCGGCGTCGGCATTTCGCTCGGACTGGTGGACAAGCCGATCGCGATGTACTCGGCGCTGATCGGGATCGGCGCGTTCGCGTCAACTTATTTGGGGCTTTTTCTTGCGCGAAAGATCTCGTCGACGCTGGGCGGAAAAATCGAATTCGTCGGCGGAATTGTGCTGATCGGGCTTGGGATAAAGATGTTGTCGATCTGATCCGTGAGGTTCTTCAAGTTCCCAGGACCTTCTTGAGCTGCGACGCGATGCCGTATTTCGCGTAGTATGAACTGCGCTGGTTCGCCAGCGACACTATCTGCTGGCTCGCGAATCTGTGAACTTCGCCGAACTTCGGATGTCGGCCTAGTTTGTCGAGTATCCGGCGCAACGCCTCGAGCGTCCCGGCGACGAAAATGTTCGACGACGGAAGATCGGGAACGCTGATTTTGCCCTTTCCATACTCGAGTGACATCAGGAACGGATAATCGGCGCAGATCTCCATGCAAGATTTATGATAGGCGCTCGGAAAATTCAGTTTCGCCATCGACAGCGCGCGGTCGGCGGTGCCGAGCAATTCGCCCATCAGTCCGAGAAGTACCTTTCTTTCTTCCGCCGAAAGTTGTTTGGATTTTGCCTTTTCCTCAACCTTGTTCGTGAATTCAAAAGGCAGATTCGGGAGCGCCGGTTTGGGAGGCAACGCCGGTTCGGCCGGCGCGATTTCGATGTGGTTCCCGTTAGTATAGAATTCGCCGGCCGCGGGGGCTGCGGCGACCGCCATTTGCTTCGGAGCCGGCGGCGCCGCGAATTCAATTTCGGGTTCCGCTTTCACTGACGGGACCGGCTCGATCTCAGCGACGGTTTGGTAAACATTGATGATGCCGCCGGGTTCGCGCGAGCGTATCAGGATCCGCTGCAACGCTTCGTCTCCTTCGGCAATTCGCCCGGCGATCTGATCGTACTCGCGGACGCGCATTTGGTTCTCGGTCGTAAGATCGATGTCGGCTTCGTAACCGCTTAATTCGACGCGCACACGGCCCGCAAACTGGCGGCGTCTGAGATATCTGATGAGCGCTGGCAGATTGACGAACGAAGTGTCCAGGTTTTCGTGTATCGGTCGGCTTTTCATTGGTTTGACTTAGGCCGGATGATGATCCTTCCGCGAGTAAAAAATACTAATAACAAGTCATTTCCATTGCAACTTTCAACGATTTCGTTCAAAATTCGCAAAGTTCCACTCCAATCGATCCGTTACCGGTACAATATGAATCTTTTTCGAACGAAATCAATAACCCAAATTCAATCTGATGCGGCCGCGGGGCTCGCCGATCATGGCCACGAAGGCGGCGGCCTGCGCCGCACACTCGGCCAATTCGATCTGACGTTGATGGGGATCGCGGCGATCATCGGCGCCGGTATTTTCGCCATGGTCGGGAAAGCTTCATTCGACGGCGGCCCGGCCGTCGTTTTCCTTTTTGTGTTCACCGCCGTCGCGTGCGCTTTCTCGGCTTTGTGCTATGCCGAATTCGCGTCCCGCATCCCGGTCGCCGGCTCGGCCTACACGTATTCGTACGCGAGTCTCGGCGAATTGATCGCCTGGATCATCGGCTGGGACCTGATCGTCGAGTACGCGATCGGGAACATCGCCGTCGCCATCTCTTGGAGCGACTATTTCACCGGGCTCTTGAAGGGTTACAACCTGAACATACCGGAATACTTCACGATGGACTTTCTGACTGCGAAACGCGGGTTCGATGCCGTCAGCGAGGTCATCGCCGGCGGAACAACGGCGGCGGCGCTGAGCGCCGCCTGCGAAGCGAAGGATGCCGTCGTCAGTTGCACGCAGATGGACGCGTACAACGCGTGGGTGAACGCTCCGAAGCTCGGTTCGATCCACGTTGTGATGGACCTTCCCGCGCTGCTCATCACGTTCTCGATCACGACGCTGGTCTTCATCGGGATCCGCGAATCGAAATGGGCCGGCAACGCGATGACCGTCCTCAAGATCGGAATCATCCTGATGGTGATCTTTCTCGGTCTGTTTTATGTCAACCCCGCGAACTGGTCGCCGTTTGCGCCGAACGGTTTTGCCGGCGTGATGAAGGGAGTTTCGGCCGTGTTCTTTGCCTACATCGGGTTTGACGCTTTGTCGACGACCGCTGAGGAATGCAAGGATCCGCACCGGGATCTGCCGCGGGCGATGATCTACTCGCTGATCATATGCACGATTCTCTACTGTTCTCTGGCATTGGTGCTGACCGGAATGGTCTCTTATGAAAAACTCAATGTCGGCGATCCGCTCGCTTTCGTTTTCGGGGCCGAAGGCGCCAATATCCAATGGGTAGCAGGGATCATCGCGATCAGCGCCGTCATCGCGCTGGCGACGGTGTTCTTGGTCTTCCAGATCGGGCAGCCGAGGTTGTGGATGGCGATGAGCCGTGACGGACTTCTGCCGAAGAAGTTCTCGTCGATCCATCCGAAGTTCAAGACCCCTTGGTTCGCGACGATCATCACCGGTTGCGTCGTAGCGATCCCGGCATTGTTCATGAACCTCACAGAGGTCACAGACCTCGCCAGCATCGGAACGCTTTTCGCTTTTCTTGTCGTCTGCGCCGGCGTCCTTTTCAAGGACAAGGAATTCGGGCGTGAAAAGCGTTTCGTGCCGTACATCAACGGGCAGTTCATCATACCGGCATTGCTCATTATTGCGTTCGGCTTGCTGTTCCTTTTCAATCCGGACGCGATCACCGGATTCTTCAAAATCGTGCCGGCCGAGGGCGAAACTTCCTTCGGAGCTTTCAGCCACAAGATCCCGATGATCGTTTTCATCGTCTTGTGCATCGCGATGGGGATCACCACCTTCGTTCGAAAACTGACGCTGATCCCGGTGCTCGGACTGCTGCTCTGCGCGTACTTGATGACCGAACTCGGCGTGACGAACTGGATGCGGTTCGCGGTTTGGCTTCTGATCGGTCTCTCGATCTATTTCGGTTACGGCTATATCAACAGCAATCTCGCCGCTGGTGAGGGACGGAAGCGGACGCCGACACTGATAATCGCTTCGTGCGGGTTCTTGGTTTCGGCTCTCGGATTGGCGGTTTCGGCCTTCACGTTCGTTGCCGATCTGATCATTTGGTTGATGCCGACGTTGACGCGCGAGTCGATACTCAAATTCGAGGTCGGGATGTTTATCATCGGCTTCATAGTCGGCGTTGCGGCGGTACTGATCGAAGTGAATTCGAAAAAGGCTGAGCAATAGGGTTTACAAAACTTTACGAAACGCGTGATAACCGATCGCGTCTGGTTCACGTCTTATTCTCCAGTATCTTTCGGATCTTATTTCAAGGAGCAATTTCACGATGAATAGAGTTTTGTTTTTGATTGCCGTTCTCTGCTTCGCCGCTTTTTCGGCGGCGGCGCAGAAGACGACCGATTTTTCGGGGACTTGGACGCTCGACGTCAGCAAGTCGAAGCTTGATGAGCGTGCCCGGATCGAATCCATTACGATGACCGTCACGCAGACCGAGAAGGACATCAAGATCGAGACTGCCACGAAACGCCTGCCGCCACCGGCAGATGCGGGCGGCGGTCAGGGTCGCGGCGGATTTGGCGGCCGAGGTGGCTTCGGCGGCGACGGGACGTACACTTACACGCTCGACGGCAAAGAATCACAGATCAGCCAGGATGGCCCGATGGGTCCGATCCCGGTGACCCTGAAGGCCGTGATCGCCGACGGAAGATTGAACACGACCCAGACGCGGACGATCATTACTCAGATGGGCGAAATTACGATGACAACCCGCGAGACGTGGTCGCTTTCCGAAGACGGAAAGACCTTGACGGTCAAACGCGATTCGGAAACCCCGAGGGGAACCAATTCGAGCGAGATGGTGTTTGCGAAAAAGTAGGGAAGGCAGTTGGAACTTTAGCTTGAAAGGGCTGTCCGCGAGGGCAGCCTTTTCGATTTCGGACAGTGGTCTTACTTGAAGTTTCGCGGCGTTTGGCTGATGATTACGGATAAGCTTTCCGCTATGCAAGACCGTCAGATCAATTGCGTCGGGATCGTCGTCAAGCCAAAGGACGACGAGGCTTTGCGCACGGCAAACGAACTCGCGGCCTGGCTAAAGCACAAGGGAATCCGAACGATCGGCGAACCGCGCGCCCGCGAAGAGCTCGGCGATATCGGTCCCGACGACGCGGAAAGGTTCAAGACCGACGTCGATATGATCGTTGTCCTGGGCGGCGACGGCACGATGATCTCGACCGCCCGCCTGATGGGCGAACGCGAGGTCATCGTTCTCGGTGTAAATTACGGAAGCCTCGGCTATCTGACGGAATTCCGTATCGAGGAGATGTACTCGGCGCTCGACGAGATCTTCGATGGGAATTACGAGATCGACCGCCGCGTGATGCTCGACGTTGAGCATTGGCGCGGCAACGAAAAGCTTGCCGCCGGCCGGGTCCTGAACGACGTCGTCATCAACAAAGCGGTGCTGGCGCGCATCATCGAGGTCGAAGTCAACCTGAACGAACTTTTCGTGAACTCTTTCCGGGCCGACGGACTGATCGTCTCGACTCCGACGGGATCGACGGCCTATAACTTGTCCGCCGGCGGGCCGATCGTTTATCCGACGATGGACGCTGTCGTTTTGACTCCGATCTGCCCGTTCACGCTGACGAATCGTCCGATCGTGATGCCGGATTCGGCCGAGATAAACCTGCGTCTCGCGAACGAGAGCGACGGAGTCGTCCTGACACTTGACGGTCAGGTCGGTTATCAGATGAAGATCGACGACAATGTTCGCATCCGAAAGAGTTCGATGAGTTTCAACCTTGTTCGACCGCCGAACCGCAATTACTTTGACGTGCTTCGGAACAAGCTGAAATGGGGAAGATGATGGCATTTCGGATTGCGGATTTCGGATTGCGGATCTCTTGATGCAAAAGGCAGAGCAAGCATCGGCAACGACCGTTTCGAAACTCCGTGTGAATGTGTTTCGCCGAAGCGATCGGCAATTCATAAGACCTGCGAAGATCGATCTTGAAATCCTTTGGACTAATGGAATCTTGGAATCTGGAATCTAATATGAAAACAACGAGAATCATTTTGGCGGCAATGATGCTGCTCGCATTATCGGTTTCGTCTCTCGCGCAGACGAAGGCTTTCGACACGACACGGATGGACACCTCGGTCGAGGCCTGTGATGACTTTTTCGGTTACGCCAACGGAACTTGGCTGAAGAACACGCAGATTCCGCCGGCTTTCTCGCGTTGGGGAACATTCAACATCCTAGCGGACAACAATCAGGAACTGCTCCGAAAGATCCTGGAAACGGCCGCCGCGTCGGAATCGCGAAAGGGGAGTGACGAACAGCTAGTCGGAGATCTCTACTCTTCGTGTATGAACGAGTCCGCGATCGAAGCGGCTGACTCGTCGCCTTTGAAGAAGCATTTCGAGACGATTGGGAAGATCAAATCGTCTGCCGATCTCCGGAAAGCCATTGCCGGCTTTCATCAAATGGGAGTTCCGATGTTCTTCGGATTCGGCGCCGCTGCCGATCTCAAGAACAGCACGATGAACATCGCCAATGCCGGCCAGGGCGGTCTGACGCTTCCTAACCGCGATTTCTACGACAAGGACGATGCGAAATCGAAGGAGATCCGCGAGAAATTCGTCGCCTATATGACGAATATGTTCAAACTCCTCGGAGATACGCCCGAGACCGCGGCGGCGAACGCCAAGACCGTGATGGCGGTCCAGATGCGCCTCGCGCTCGCGTCGAAAAGGCCGGTCGAACTTCGCAACCCCGACGCGCGCTACAACAAAATCAAAACCGCCGAGGCCGACGCGATCACGCCGAACTTCTCGTGGGAACAGTATATGTCGGCCCGCGGCGTCACCCCCGTCGCCGAACTCAACTTCGGCCAGCCTGATTTCTTCAAGGAATTCAACAAGATGCTGGCGGAGACGCCGATCGACGACCTGAAGACGTATATGCGCTTCATGGTCGTAAACTCGGCCGCGCCGCGACTTTCGAAGCGCTTTGTGGACGAGAACTTCGACTTCTTCTCGCGAACGCTTCAAGGCACCAAAGAGCAGCAGCCGCGTTGGAAACGCTGCGTCGCGGTCGTTGACGGCACGCTCGGCGAGGCGCTCGGAATGGCCTACGTCAAAGAACATTTCAAGCCCGAGACAAAGAAGCGCGCCGACGAGATGATCGATCAGCTTTTTATCGCGATGGGCGAGCGCATCAAACAACTCCAATGGATGAGCGAAGAAACGAAAGCGCAGGCGGCCAAGAAGCTTGGCACATTCAAAAAGAAGATCGGCTATCCCGACAAGCTTCGCGGCTACGCGGGGCTTAAGATAGACCGCAAGTCCTATTTCGAGAACGGCGCGCGGGCCGCACAGTTCAACGTCGCCCGAAACTTGAAGGATATCAACCAACCTGTCGACAAGGCGCGTTGGGGATTCACGACTCCGACGATCAACGCCTCGTACAGTCCGATCAACAACGAGATCACGTTTCCAGCAGGAATTCTGCAACCGCCGTTCTTCAATTTCTACGCCGACGACGCGATCAACTACGGCGGCATCGGCGGCGTGATCGGGCACGAGATCTCGCACGGCTTTGATGATTCGGGAAGCCGTTTCGATTCGGAAGGCAATCTGAAGATGTGGTGGACGGACAGCGATCGCAAGAAGTTCGAAGATCGCGCGAACTGCGTCGTCGATCAGTTCAACGGTTACGAGATCCAGCCGAGCCTTTTCATCAACGGCCGGCTGACGCTCGGCGAGAACATCGGCGACCTCGGCGGGCTCGAGATCGCGTACACCGCATTCCAGAACTCGCTCAAAGGAAAACCGCGTCCGGAGAACATCGACGGATTCACTCCCGAGCAGCGTTTCTTCCTTGGTTGGGCGCAGGTTTGGGCGACGAAATCGACACCTGAGTTCGAACGCCAGCAGGTCCTGACGGACTCGCACTCGCACGCGCGCTACCGCGTCAACGGACCGCTTTCGAATATGTCAGAATTCGCAAAGGCCTTCGGCTGCCGCGAGGGTCAAAAGATGGTCCGCCGGAACATCTGCGAGATCTGGTGATCCGCGGAATGTTTTCGAAATGCGCGAAGATCGCCGTCTGACATTCAGGCGGCGATCTTCTTTTTCGTTGGTGCGGACGCTGGGTTCCGTTTGCCGGTTACTCCGGATTCCGCGCCAAAAAGATCTCGCCACCGATTTCGCGAATTACGCGAAGAAAACACAGAAAATTCCATGAGAATCCCTGCAATCCGTGGCGAAGAGAGGTTCGGGCGCTCTTTCGGGTAAACCGAAGTTATTTGATCTTGCCGTTGACGAGCTCCATTATTTCGGCCTCGATCCGGACGGATTCGGCCTCGATCTCTGCTCCGCGCGCGAGGATCTCGTCGGCATATGCCCGGTCCTTGAGGCCCGAAGCGTTGATCTTGACGTTCAGGAACGCGCCGAGTACTGCCGACCTGGCGCAAAGCGCGCCGACGCCGGCATCGGTCACCGAATTCGGATTCCCGGTCTCGACCATCGCCCTTGCGACCTCGAAAACATCGAACGCGCGTTCCATCGTGCGGAACGGAACCTCGGTCGCGTAGCGTGTCGCCGCCTGGATCGCGGCGGTTCGCGCGGCCTTCTCTTCGTCGGTCGATTTCGGAAGCCCGAAGGCGTCCATTACTTTGTTGAAGGCGACAGTGTCCTCGTCGACCAATGCCAGCAACTCGTCTTTCAACCGCTGGCCTTTGACCGCCCATTCGGAGAATTCCTCCCATCGCTCATCCCAGCCTGCTTTGTGCGAGGATAAATTCGCGACCATTGCCGCGAGCGCCGCGCCGAGCGCTCCGAGATATGCCGAGATCGATCCGCCGCCGGGCGCAGGCGATTCCGACGCGGTCTCGTCCGCAAACCCGGAACACGTCATATCGACTAGCCTCAGAACGTGGTCTCCGGCTTCGAGCGCGTATTCGACGATCTTTTCTTCCGGAACGAACGGTTTGAGATCGTCGAGCCCCATCGACTTGACCGCGATCTTGATGATCTCCGATTCGGCGATGCCGAGCGATCGACGCTGTTTCGCGAGATAGTGCTTGCCGGCATCGATGATCGCCTTTTTCGGGACGAGCCCGACGATCTCGAGTCCGGTGACGCGGATGCCGCGCGCCGCGGCCTTCGCGCTTACCTCATCGAACGCGACGTGCAACGGGGTTTGAGAGAGATTCGTGATGTTCATCGAGACCTGCGCGATCCCGTATTCTTCGATGAACCATCCGATCGCCTTCGTTCCCTTGAGCGTTCCGGGTATCATCACTCGTTCGCCGTTCTCGTCGAGCACGATCTTGCCGACGATCGGGTTTCCCTCGCGTTTGGGCCGGCCCTTTTCGCGAACATCGAAAGCGATCGCGTTGGCGCGGCGTTTCGATGTCGTGTTGAGGTTGAAATTGACGGCGGCCAAGAAATCACGGGCCCCGACTGCCGTCGCGCCCGATCGCGCGACGCTTTCGCTAAACTCGGACGGGCCGAAATCAGGCCGCCATTGCGCGGACCCGATCCGGTCGGGCAGGCCCTCGTATTCGCCTTCGCGGCAGTTCGCGAGATTCCGGCGTTCATCGATCGAAGCGGCGTTCTCGTACAAATAGACCGGGATACCGAGTTCGTCGCCGATTCGCTGGCCGAGTTTGCGGGCGTATTCGACGGTTTCCTCCATCGTGATCCCCGAAACGGGAACGAGCGGGCAGACATCGGTCGCTCCGAACCGTGGATGATCGCCTTTGTGTCCACGCATATCGATCAATTCTTGCGCTTTCCTGACTGCGTGAAATGCGGCTTCGACGACATCGTCCGGCGATCCGACGAAGGTGACGACCGTCCGGTTCGTCGACGCGCCCGGATCCACATCCAGCAATTTGACGCCATCGATCCGTTCGATCGCATCGGTGATCTGTTTGATTACGTGCAAGTCGCGCCCCTCTGAAAAGTTCGGGACGCATTCGATAAGCTTTTTCATATCTTCGGATGATAGTTTAGCGGATTATCGGCTTCGGATGAATCTGTGATACGCCCGATCGATGTAACCCTCGCGATTTATGATCGGCCCGTTTCGTGGCAGAATCGAGATGTGTTGGTCATTGTGAAAACGCTGCACACGGTCGTTTGGGTCTTTTTTGTTGCTTGCATCACGGGTGTGCCGGTCTTCGCGCAAATTGGCCGTTTCGATCTTTCGGCATATTCGTTCGCGATCGTACTGATCGAGGTCGGGATACTCGCGGCAAACCGCATGAGATGTCCGCTGACCGATGTCGCTGCGCGCTATACCGACGATCGGCGCGCAAATTTCGACATCTATCTGCCGATGATCGTTGCCAGGTACAACAAGCATATCTTCGGGCCGCTGTTTCTGATCGGGACGATCTACGCGCTGGTGATCCGGTTGCGTTAACATCTGACCGGAAACGGGATTCTGTCGCCCGTTGCGCGGTCACCCGGAAAAAAGAGAGGAGCGGTCACAGGACCGCTCCTCTTTTTTATTTCGAGTTGGCTTCGGTTTAGAATTCGTCGTCGTCGCCGAGGTCGTCGGGGAGTTCCTCGGTCTCGAAAACCTCTTCTTCGCCAAGTTCGAGTTCTTCGTCGAAATCTTCAAGATCTTCGACTTCCTCCTCAAATCCCTCAGCCTCGACTCCCGGAACATCCATCGGCACCGGCAGGTCCATGCCGCCGACGATGATCGGAAATTCCTCATCGAACTCATCCGTCGTCTTCGGGTTCATCGTCGGATCTTTCTCGACCTTCACGTTCCGATAATACTTCATACCGGTTCCGGCCGGGATCAATCGACCCATGATGACGTTCTCCTTCAGGCCTCGCAGATAGTCGATTCGACCCGAGATAGCCGCCTCGGTCAGGACACGCGTCGTTTCCTGGAACGATGCGGCCGAGATGAACGAGTCGGTTGAAAGCGACGCCTTCGTGATTCCGAGAAGCAACGGTTCGGCGACAGCCGGCGATCCGCCTTCTTCGCGAACACGACGATTCTCGTCTTCGTAACGGAAACGATCGACCTGCTCTTCGAGGAGGAAATCGGTATCGCCGACTTCCTTGATCTTCACCCAACGGAGCATCTGGCGGACGATGACCTCAATGTGCTTGTCATTGATGTTGACGCCCTGCAGACGATAGACTTCCTGGATCTCGTTGACCAGGTAGTTCTGCAACGCATCCATACCGAGAACACGCAGGATGTCGTGCGGGTTCAGCGGCCCGTCCATCAACGGCTCGCCGGCCTTAACGCGATCGCCTTCCTGCACGTTGATGTGCGTACCGCGCGGGATGTCGTATTCGCGCTCGGTACCGTCGTCGCCCGTGATGATAAGCTTTCGCTTGCCCTTTGCGATCGGACCGAACTTGACCGTTCCGTTGATTTCCGACATCACCGCCGTCTCGCCAGGACGCCGCGCTTCGAAAAGCTCGACGACACGCGGCAGACCGCCGACGATGTCTTTCGTCTTCGTTGTTTCACGCGGGATCTTCGCGATGATGTCACCAGCCTCGACGGCTTGGCCGTCGGTCACGAGGAGATTCGCGCGAATCGGCATCTGATAGGTCTTGAGGATCTTGTTGCCGTCACGAATCTCCATCCGCGGCTGGTTCTTCTCATCCGAGTCCTTGACGACGAGACGGATCTGGCCCGAGAACTTGTCGACCTCTTCCTCGACCGTCTTGCCTTCCTTCAGATCGTGATACTTAACGGTACCCGAGACCTCCGTCAGGATCGCGAACGTGAACGGATCCCAGGTCGCGAGAATATCGTCCTCCTGGACCTTCTGGCCGTCCTTGACCTGGACGTGGGCACCGTAAACGATCTGATAACGCGCCACTTCGCGTCCGCGGTCGTCGAGAAGTAGAAGATCCGACTGACGGCGGATCGAGATATTCTCGCCGGCGCGGTTCGTGATCGTCTTCATATCCTCCGAATACTTGACGGTCCCGTCCATCGCCGCGATGTGTTTCGTTTCCTGTTCGAGCCGGGCGGTACCGCCGACGTGGAACGTACGCATCGTCAGCTGGGTGCCGGGTTCGCCGATCGACTGCGCGGCGATGACTCCGACCGCCTCGCCGATCTCGACCGTGCGGCCCATCGCGAGGTTGCGGCCGTAGCACTTGACGCAGATACCGCGACGCGCTTCGCACGTCAGCGGCGAGCGTATGCGGACCTTCTGCAGACCCGAAAGCTGGACCTTTCTGGCGAGATCCTCGTCGATCTCCTGATTGGATTCGACGATCACCGTGCCTTCGACCGGATCGATGATGTCGTCAAGCGCCGTACAGCCGACGATGCGGTCCTGAAGCGATTCGACGACCTCGCCGTTTCGGACAATGGCCTCGGACCAGACGCCTTTCAGAGTTCCGCAGTCCTGTTCCGAAACGATGACGTCCTGAGCGACGTCGACGAGGCGCCGCGTCAGGTAACCCGAGTCGGCGGTCTTGAGCGCCGTGTCGGCCAGACCTTTGCGGGCGCCGTGCGTCGAAATGAAGTACTGCAGAACGTTCAGGCCCTCGCGGAAATTCGCGACGATCGGCGTTTCGATGATCTCGCCCGACGGCTTAGCCATCAGGCCGCGCATACCGGCAAGCTGGCGGATCTGGGCTTCCGAACCTCGGGCGCCGGAATCCGCCATGACAAGGATCGGATTGAGCTCGTTGCGGTTCTTGACGCGCTCGTTCATCGCCTTGAACATTTCCTTCGCCACCTGGTCGGTAACTTCGGACCAGATCGCCGTCACCTTGTTCTCGCGCTCCATATTGGTCATCGTCGCTTCTTCGTACTGTTTCTGAAGCTTGTCGACCTCTTGCCGCGCTTTCTCGATGATTTCCCCCTTGTTCGGCGGCGTCACCATATCGTCGATGCCGATCGACATCCCGGCTTTCGTCGCATAGAGGAAGCCGAGCGTCTTGAGATCATCAAGCAGGTTGACTGTCTGTTCGTGGCCGAGCCGCAGATGGCAAAAATTGACCAGCGACTGCAGGCCCTTCTTTTTGAGCGTTCCGTTGATGAACGGCATACCCTCGCGACGAAGGCGATCGTTGAAGATCACGCGGCCGACGGTCGTGTCGATGACGCGATCGACGTGGCGCGCGTTGGCCCGCATCACGTCCTGCGAGTTATGCTCCTGCGTCAGGTCGATCAACTCGCCCTTGAAACGGAGTTTGATCTTGGCCTGCGTATCGACGACCTTGGCATCGAGCGCGAGCAGCACGTCCTCAACCGAATTGAAGATCTTGTTCTCGCCTCGCATCCCTTCGCGGTCGAGCGTCAGGTAGTACCCGCCGAGAACAATGTCCTGCGACGGGACCGTGATCGGCTGGCCCGAGGCCGGCGACAATAGGTTCTCCGATGCCAGCATCAGGACGCGCGCCTCGATCTGCGCTTCCGCCGACAAAGGAATATGGACCGCCATCTGGTCACCGTCGAAGTCGGCATTGAACGCCGTGCAGACGAGCGGGTGGATCTTGATCGCCTTGCCTTCTACAAGCACCGGCTCAAAGGCCTGGATCCCGAGACGGTGAAGCGTCGGAGCGCGGTTCAGGAGAACCGGATGTTCGCGGATGACGTCCTCAAGGATGTCCCACACGATCGATTCCTGGCGTTCCACCATTTCGCGCGCCTGCTTGATCGTCGCCGCGTGACCCTCGCGTTCGAGCTTGTTGTAGATGAACGGCTTGAACAGCTCGAGCGCCATCTTCTTCGGCAGGCCGCACTGG
>CAZARD010000005.1:0-26360 GCA_964487505.1 uncultured Blastocatellaceae bacterium
AATTTTAAGTTAAGCTGAGGACAGTGCATAGTGCATAGTGCATAGTGCATAGTGCTGACGATATTCGCGGGCCTGAGAAATGCAAGTCTGGAGCGGCGATCTAACGTGTCGAACTTTGCACTATGCACTCTTCACTGTGCACTGTGCACTCTGCACTCCGTTCGCCGCAGTTCAGTAGTTCCCCGCGACGATCGTTGACTTGATACCGCTCGCTTCCTGGGCGATCTTGACGCCGACCGAGGCGCCGATCCGCGTGGCGCCGGCTTCGAACATCTTCCGCGCATCGTCGATTCCCTTCACGCCGCCCGAGGCCTTGACGCCGAGCGCGTGGCCGACAGTATGCCGCATCAGCGCCACATCGTCGGCGGTCGCGCCGCCCTTCGCGAATCCTGTCGAGGTCTTGACGAAATCGGCGCCCGCGTTCTTCGATGCAAGGCACGCCCGGACCTTTTCGTCATCCGTCAAAAGCGCCGTTTCGATGATCACCTTCAGCAGAACGTGGTTCTCGTGCGCAGCCTGCGCGACGGCCCGGATGTCGTCCTCGACGGCGCAGTCGTCGCCCGATTTGAGCGCGCCGATGTTGATCACCATATCGACCTCGCGAGCGCCGTTGAAGATCGCGCGGCGCGCCTCGTAGGCCTTGACATCGGGCAAGGTCGCGCCGAGCGGAAACCCGATCACGGTGCAAACCGGTACATCCGAACCCGCAAGGAACTCGGCCGCCTTCTTGACCCACGCCGGATTGACGCAGACTGACGCGAACCCGAACTGGATCGCTTCGTTGCAGAGTTTTTTGATGTCCGCCTCGGAAGCTTCGGGTTTCAGAAGCGTGTGGTCGATGAGCGAGGCCCAATCGTGCGCCGTCGCCGTCGAGCCGAGCACGATCCCGATGCGCGATGCGCCGGCGTCGACGATCCGCTCGACATCCGCTCGGCAGAACGTCGGGCAATACGCATCGTCACCGATCTTCGCGAGCACGAGGTCGGTGATTTGTTCGACAAGCTTTTCGTAGTCTGTGCTGTTCATAACTCTTTGCCGTCAAAGCAGTTCGAGGTCATTTAGTGCGTGAATCACGTTCGGTGCCGGCCTCTCCCAGAACCAATCGGATTTGATTCGCAAGCCGGCGACCGCTTCGCTTTCGAAAACACCTTCGACAGGCGATCTCTCGACAAACCGACCTTGGGAGTTCAGTGTAAAGTAATGGGCGGATTGTTCGTACGGGTCGATTATCCAATACTCGGTAACGCCGGCAGTTTCATACTCAGCCAACTTTCGAACCTTATCGCGTTGTGCGCTTTCCCTCGAAACGACCTCGATCGCAAGATCTGCGGGACCGTCAAGAAAATTCTCGGTCAAACGATCAAATCGTGAACTATGCACGAAAAAAATGTCCGGTTCACGACCGAAGATCTGATCTCCTATCGTCAGTTTCATTTGAAATGGCTCGCCGTAAACTCGCCCCAGGTCGTGTTTCTGAACAAACAGATCCAGAAGAGTCGACAAAAACCGTGTTAACTCGCTGTGAGTTTTGGTAACCGTCATATTCGTGAGGATCTCGCCGTTTTCGTATTCGGCGTATTGATCGGCATGATCGTGAAGGAAATCGGCGTAAGACCGCATTTGGAGGGAAAACGCCGATCCGGCCTTTGGTTCCGTGATGATGTCGCTCATAAAGTTCCCCTCGAATCTTCGAATCCAGGCCTCTGATTTCGAAATTCTAGCACCAATTACTAAACATTGAAACGGAAATCGACGACGTCGCCGTCCTTCATCACGTACTCTTTTCCTTCGAGCCGCGCGAGGCCTTTTTCGCTCGCCGCCTTGCGCGATCCGCAGGCGACGAGATCGTCATACGACACGATCTCGGCACGGATGAAGCCCCGTTCGATGTCCGAGTGGATCTCGCCCGCAGCCTGGGGCGCCTTGGTCCCGATCGGGATCGTCCACGCCCGGACCTCTTTTTCGCCGGCGGTCAGATAGCTCATCAGCCCGAGCATTTTGTATGCGGCCTTGATCAGTTTGTCGACGCCGCTCGACGTGACGCCGAGTTCGGCGAGAAACTCCGCGCGCTCGTCGGGCTCGAGCGCGACAAGTTCGGCTTCGAGCTTCGCGCAGATCAAAACGACCTCGGCGTTCTCGACCGCGGCCTGCGCGCGAACAGCCGCGACGTGCGCGTTGCCCGATTCGTCCATCAGCGTGTCTTCATCGACGTTCGCGGCATAGATCGTCGGTTTCGAGGATAACAGGAACCATCCTTTGACGATCGCCCGTTCATCGTCCGTAAGATCGGCCGAACGCACCGGCCGGCCTTCTTCGAGAACGGGTTTGACCTTGTCGATGATCTCAAGATCCCGCCTCGCGTCCTTGTCGCCCGATTTCGCGGCGCGCATCGCCTTGTCGCGGCGCTTTTCGACGGACGCGAGATCGGCGAGCGCGAGCTCGATCTGGATCGTCTCGATATCGCGGACGGGATCGACCGATCCTTCGACGTGCACGATGTCGTCGTCCTCGAAGCAGCGGACGACCTGGACGATCGCATCGGTCTCGCGGATGTTCGCCAGAAACTGGTTCCCGAGCCCCGCGCCCTCGGATGCGCCCTTGACGAGACCCGCGATGTCGACGAACTCGACGGTCGCCGGCACGACCTTCTGCGCCTTATGCAGCTTTTCGAGCACCGCCAGCCGCTCGTCCGGAACTGCGACGACGCCGATGTTCGGTTCGATGGTGGCGAACGGGTAATTGGCGGCAAGAGCCGCTTCCTGCGCCGTCAGCGCGTTGAAAAGAGTTGATTTTCCGACGTTCGGAAGTCCGACGATTCCAGCTTGAAGCATAATTCCTCTCAGAAATACAAAACGATAATTCTAACGTCTCCGGCGGCAAACACGAAACGCGATCGCCTGCCGATCCAGATGCCGATGCAGACGCGGATGCAGATGCGGATGCAGAACCCCGCACGAAGTAAGGGGGCCCGATCGCGAGAGCGATCGCCTGTCGATACCGAGTCCTGCATCCGGCACAGGGCCCGATCGCGGCAGCGATCGCCCGTCGATGCCCGCGCCACCCGACATCGGACGATTGCCCGAGAACCGCTCGCGCTGCGAGCGTGCACCCCTTACTGCGTGCGGGGTTCTGCATCGCTCCGAATCTGGGATAAAATGACGCAATGATCCTGACCCTCCTATTGATCGCGCTGACGACCGCCGGCGGAACGGCGCTGACATATCTTTACGAAAAGGAAGATTCGCTGCTCGCGCGGGTCGCGGCCGGGAACATCATCGGCGCGGCTCTGTTCGCGACCGTCGGGTTCACGCTCGCGTGTTTTGTCGGGTTGTCGCCGCTGACGGTCATCGCCGCGCTTGCCGCGACGCTCGCGCCGATCGCACTGCTGGCGCGCGGACCGATCAAGCGCGAGTTCCGGCACGATCTCGCGAAGGCCAAGGGCAAGACGCAGGGCGCGAACGTCGCGAAGACGATAAGGTTCGCTTATTACCTTTTCGTCATCCTTCTGCTATGGTTCTTTTTCGAACGCGCGATGGTCGTCACCGAACAGGGCATTTTCACCGGCGGTTCGCAGAATCTCGGAGATCTTCCGTTCCATCTCGGCGCGATCTTTTCGTTCACGGAAGGCAACAATTTCCCGCCCGAAAATCCTTCGTACGCCGGCGCCAAGTTCACGTACCCGTTCTTCGCCGACATGCTTACGGCGTTCTTCGTCAACATGGGCGCAGGCGTGCGCGAGGCGATGTTGGTCCAGAACGTGACGCTCGGATTCTCGCTCGTCGTGCTCCTCGAAAAATTCGTCGCGCGGCTGACCGGGATCAAGAAGACCGGGAAGATCGCCGTGCTGTTGCTCCTTTTCAGCGGGGGCCTCGGATTCGTTTGGTTCGCGAAGGACTACTTGAGCGGTACGCAGGGCATATTCGAGATTCTCTGGAAACTCCCGCGCGATTACACGATCGGCGACAAGTTCCGTTGGGGAAACTCGCTCGTCGTCCTTTTTCTGACGCAACGGAGCCTGCTGTTCGGAATGCCGCTGACGCTGATCGCTCTGACCGCGTTGTGGTCGGTTTTCAGCGGCGATCCCGGCGACGATCGCGACCGCAAACCGTTGTTCCTCGTCGGCGTCTTCGCCGGAATGCTGCCGCTGATCCACGTCCACAGTCTCGCGGTGCTGTTCGTCATCTGCGCGTTCCTGTTCTTTTTCCGGCTCGACAGATGGCGCGACTGGATCGCGTTCGGAATCGGCGTCGCGGTCGTCGCGATACCGCAACTCGCCTGGTCGCTTACAGGCAGCGCCAGCAATCTGAAGGAATTCATCGGCTGGCATTTCGGCTGGGATGCGCGCGATGACAATTTTCTTTTCTTTTGGATAAAGAATCTGGGACTCTTCATCCCGCTTCTCGCGGTCGGGCTCTTCCTCATCTCGCGCCGCGGCGATGCCGAAGATGAGAAACAGGCGCGGGCGAACGTTTCGCTGCTCACGTTCTTCATTCCGTTCGCCTTTCTTTTCATTGTCTCGAACGTCGTCAAACTCGCACCGTGGGAATGGGACAACATCAAGGTCCTGATCTACTGGTACGTCGGATCGCTCCCGTTCGTGGCGTACGTTTTGGCGCGCGCGTGGGAGGCGTCGACGCCGGCCTGGCGACCGATCGCCGTCGGAGCTTTTCTGGTATTGACCCTTTCGGGGGCGCTAGACGTGTGGCGCACCATCACGGCGCAGATCAACTACGGCGTTTTCAGCCGCGACGCCGTGCGGATCGCGGAGCAGATCAGGCTGAAAACGCCGCCGAACGCTCTGTTTCTGAACGGCCCGACGTACAATTCGGCGGTCGTGCTTTCGGGCCGTCGTTCGCTGATGCGGTATTCGGGCCATCTGGGTTCGTACGGCATCGATTACGCCGCCCGCGAGACCGACGTCAAACGGATCTACGAAGGCTCGACGATCGCCGAAGGGCTTCTCCGGCGATCGAACGTCGACTACGTGATCATCTCGCCGGAAGAAACGTCGAACATCCCGGTCGATCCGGAGTTCTTCGAACGCTTCCAGCCGGTCGCCGAGATTGGCGATTACAAGGCCGTAAAAGTAAAATAACGTCCGGCCGAAAATGGAAAACAACGAACAGACCGAAATCACTGAAAACGGAAACTCCGATCGCGACGGCGCTTGGCTCATCAGTTGCGGCGTTGTCGGAGCGCTGGCGGCGTTCCTGAGGTTCTACGCGCTCGAACTCAAGCCTTTCCATCACGACGAGGGCGTCAACGGTTATTTTCTGACGACGCTCTTCCGTGAGGGAATCTACAAGTACGATCCGGCCAATTATCACGGCCCGGACCTCTATTACGTCTCGCTCGCTTTCTCGAAGCTTTTCGGGCTGAACACGCTGGCGGTCCGTTCGAGCGTCGCGATCTTTGGGGTATTGACGGTGCTTCTGGCGTTCTGCCTGCGGCGCTACATCGGCAAGACCGGCGCGCTTTTCGCCGCGCTTTTTCTCGCGCTTTCGCCGGGAATGGTCTTCATCTCGCGATATTTCATTCACGAGATGCTGTTCATTTTCTTCAGCCTCGCGATCGTGATCTCGGCGATTTACTTCCTTGAGCGCGAAAAGGCCGGGATCGTCTCGATCGGATGGATGGCGCTCCTGCTTCTGATCTGTTTTCTGCCGTCGACGCTTAATCTCGCGGATCAGATCGGCGGCGCGAACCCGACGCTCGTCTGGACGCTGCGCGGCGTCTTCCTTTTGATCGAGGCGGGCCTTGTCGTGTTCGTGATGCGGATGATCCTCGCGTGGAACGACGGCCACGCGATCTATCTGATGCTCGCGTCGGCGTCGGTCGTGCTTCTTTTCGCGACCAAAGAGACCGGATTCATAACCGTCGGAACGATGCTGATCGCCGTCGGCTGCGTCTGGGCGTGGCAAAGGATCGGATCGTCGGAGGTCTTTTCGAGATCGCGGTTCATAATATTTCTCGTCCCGACGATCGTTGCCATACTCGCCGTGCTCGGACTGTCGGGCCGCGTCAAGGAATTCGTCGATTGGCTTTCCGGCGAGTTTCTGCCGCTTGACGATCGGGCGCAGACCCTGACTTACTATCTCATCATCCTGCTTGCGGTCGCCGCCGCCGCGGTCTGGATCATCAGGCTCAACACGCTGCGTACGAACACGGACGAAGACTCGCAGGTCGCGGAACCCGAGGCGCTCAACTGGGAAACGATGCGCCGGCGGCTTCGCGTCGAGAGTTTCTGGGAGATGCTGCTCGTCAAATATGCGATCACGGGAGTCGCGATCCTAGTCGTCTGGGGCTTCGTACGGATCGTGGTCGAGATGATCGTCGGCTCGAATTCGAAAGGCGGAGCGATGGCGGCATGGCGGAAGCTCGAGTTTGCGAACTTCGATTACGCGATCATCGGCATCGCGCTCGCGATGATCGGCGTCGCCGCGATCGCGTATGTCACGCGCCGGCCCGAGAAGTTCTCGGCCGACTACGCGCTGATGATCGTCGCCTCGCTGGTCGTGTTCTTTTATGTCGGCGCGCTTTTCTTTTCGTCGTTCTTCACTTATCCCGAAGGATTGCAGGGCGCCTTCAAGGCATACGCCATCTGGACGAAGACCGGAAATACGGACCACACGCAGAACGGCCTGCTGGCGTATTTCAAATGGGGAATGAAGATCGAATCGCCGCTCTTCATACTGTCGGCCGTCGGACTGCTGTTCGCGCTCGTCCGCGTCCGGCACCGCTTCGCGTTGTTCGCCGGCCTTTGGGCCTTCGGACTGCTCGCGGCCTACACGATCATCCCGTACAAGACGCCGTGGCTCGCGCTCTCGTTCCTGCTACCAATGTGCATCGCCGGAGGTTACGCCGTCAACGAACTTGTCGCGTCGCGCAATCCGTGGCTCAAATCGCTCGGCGCGGGCGCGGCCGCGATCGCCGCCGGCATCCTCGCGTTCCAGACCTACGACATCAACTTCAAACGCTATGACGATGACGCGATGCCTTATGTTTACGCGCATACGAAACGCGGATTCATCGAACTCGTCAACCAAACGTACTACTACGCGGACAAGAGCGGAAAAGGCAAGGAAGCGACGATCGAGGTCGTTTCGCCCGATTATTGGCCTTTGCCCTGGTATCTGAACGACTATTCAAAGGCGAATTTTCACGGCCGGCTGGTCGATTCGAACACGTCGGAGATCATCATCGCGAAGATGGCGGATCAGGAAACGGATGTGGTCGAAAGATACGCCGTCCATTACAAGTTCGCCGGACAGTATCCGCTGCGGCCCGGGGTCGATCTGATGCTGCTCGTCAGGAACGACATCGCCGACTCGGACGCGCAGGACATTTATCAGGTCTTTGGCGATCCGGTTGCCGATCCCCCTTGACCAGCCACGATCAATCGTTCACCCGCTCGAAACCGGTGAACGAGATCAAGTAGACAAAAGGCGTTCCGGGAGGCAAGCGGCTCGGATCCTTATACGATTCTTCGAACGTCCAGTCGCGGGTAGGCGGATTGTATACGGTATTGCAGCACTTGTGGCTCGCGTTACTGTTGAATGCGTTGTACAGATTGATGAACGATCCCGAGTAGTTGAAGCGTTTGCCCGACCACGTCTCGAGATAACGCGGAAAATTGATGAGTCCGCCGTTCTGGTTGCCCGTCATACCGGCATTCGGCGAAACGCCCGTAACCGGATCGCCCGCGAGCATCGCGAATCGAACCTGCGTATCGGTTGCGACCCGGCTCGACGGGCTATTCGGAGTCGCGAAACTCTGCGAGTCGTTCCAGGCGCCGGAGAGAACATTGACCAAGTCCGCGACAACCGAAGCCGGAATGTGGAGCGAAGTGTTGTAAGGCGAATACCGGTCGGAAGTGGACACGTTCGTTCCGCCCGCGACGTTGACCGATGTCGCGTTGAAGTTCCCTTGAACGAATACGGACGTTTCAGACGCCAAGGTGAAACCACGAGTATTGCTGGGCGTGGCCGAATCGTACGTACCGGGCAGCGTCACGCCGTTCTTCAGCCGAACCGCCCGACGATAGAACATATGGTCGGTGACCGCGGCTTGGGCGGCATTCACTTGGGAATCGGCGCTTGGCGCCTCGTTCGCATAGTCAGTATCGACAACACCGTTGCCGTCCAGATCCTCTTCAATCAACGACGTCGTGTCCGGATTGACATCCTCCATTTCGTAGCGCCCATCGAAATCGTAGTCTCCGCGACGGTCGGATACGTAAACCACCCATCCGCGGTTCTGTGGAACGTCCGTGCTCCGGAGCCCGATGTTTCCTTTGGCTATCGCATACGGCGTGTTGGTCGGAAACTTGCCGTCTAATGACCCGTTCAGAAACTGTCTCAGGTTGGCGACATCTATTTCAACTACCGACAGGACGCCGTTCTTGTACACATTGCCCGATGTGAGACCGGACGTGTCGTCACCCCGATTTCCCTCGCGCGTGTCGTGAATTTGAATCGGAAACGGTACGATGACGTACCGGTTCGCCTGTGCCGTCCCGTTGATTGTCGCGATCCGATAGTGCGCCGATTCGTTCGTCGAGGTTCCTGAGGTGCCGGAATTCTTGATTGTCGCGGTAAAGGCGTCGTCGGCCGTGCAATTGCTCCCGGTGCATTGCGTCGCGGGATTCGTTACCGACGTTGCGACATTGCGGAATCGAGTCACGAGATTCAGAGACTGAGAATTGACCGTGTAGTTGGAAACGTAATTCGTTGAGCCGTTCGGGATCGCCGGTCCGGGAATGACGAAGCGCTGGAGTTTGATCACCGATCGCGAATCATTGGTCGCCGAATAGCCTGGGACGGTCAAGCCCGACGTCGAACTGTTGATCACGGGTTCGGTGACTCCAAGACTGAGTATGTCCTGCGTGATATCGACCGTGTTCGGGCGTTCGTTGCCGTAATCAAAGGACACAAGTTCAACCTTGATCCAAACTTCACGTCCATCAACTGCGAGCCGGTTACCGTTGACCGCAGTGGCCTGATAGCCATCGGTCATTGGCAAGGGCTGATAGCCCAACGATGAGCCAAGGGTACCGTCAAGCCGAACGCCGCAAGGCGTCGCCGACGTAAGTCCCGCGCATTGGGGCAATCGATCGCGAGAATCCGAAAGACTTATTCGGATACCCTCTTTGTTTGCATACCGTTCGCGCGCAAGGATTCCCCGCTCATCTCGGCCGGACGTAACGTTGACGATCGATCCGCCTACGTTTTCCTGATCACCAAGGTTCTTTCCCCTGCGGATCATCTCGATCAACGGCGCGGGAAGACGATCGAGAGGAAGTGTCAATTGTTTCGCGTTGGTGACCACGTTTCCCTCGAACGCTTGCGAAAACGAGCTCCAATTCGGATTGCGCACGCAGTTGGGATAAGGAAAGTTCCGTCCGGTATTGTCCCTGAGAATTCCTCCGGAGCCTTGGGAGCAAGTAACGCTGCCCCGGTTGTAAGGAAGTTGCGTATCGACGTTGAGAGTGTTCTGCGCGTAAACCGCAGCACTCTGTTCCGACGAGGTTTGGGCAGCGCCGTTTTTCCAGATGTCACGAACAAGCTCCCCCCCGACTGTTATTTTTGATTTGAAACGGATGTCGTTGCCGTTCGAGTGGACAAAGAAATTCCCGTTCGTATGAACCCGTCCGTTCATCAGAAACACCGGAGGATTCGTCACTTCGAGATCATCCTGATAAAACGCTCCGAACTGGAAAACAGGGATGCGATCGTTGAAGAACCGACGCCTTACCTGAGTTTCAACGCCCGTGGCATTGTGGCGCGTCGTGACATCGATCTGCCATTCGTCCCTGAGGCTGATCAGTCCCTGATACTGCCCCTTCGTTTGGGTCACGACCTGTGCCGCACGCAGTTGCGTGACAAGTTTGGTGAAAGTGTATCCGTTGTCCGAGAAGTACGGAACGGGCTTGTTCTGGATGTTCTGAATATCCTCTGCCGTTGGGATCAGTTTGTTTTCGACGACCGTCGCAAAATCGCGAGTCGCGTCCTCAAGCGCCGCTTCGCCGGCGTTGAACGCCCGGCTCTCGGCCGTATCATTCGAAGTGATTTCGGTTTCGGCGACAGTCCGTGTCAACACCACCGCAGCGAGCCCCAGTAACATTGCCATCACCATCATCGTGATCGCCAACGAGGCACCTGTTTCGGAGATTCTTTTGGTCCCACCTAGCAGCAACTTCATAACCTTAATCCTCAGCTTGCTTCGTAACGCAAGTTCTTCGTACTGATGAATTCGTTGATCGAGATTGGCGCGCGCGCGGCGGCCGACGTCGCGCTCGGATCGCCGGCGAGAGTGATCTTAACCTGGATCTGCACGACGGAGTTCATTTTGATCTGGTTGTCGCGACCGTTGTTGTCAAGTGACGGATCATCGACTATCGATCCGTCTTCCATATAGTACCGGATCTGAAAATCGCTGACGTTATACACAAGCTCGCGTGAGACTTTCTGTTCGCTCGCGGCCAATCCTGTCTGATTCCCGTAAACGGTTCGAACGAGAACCCCTTGCTGGGTCACCCCGTATTTCACCATATTTACCCGCTTTATCGTTCCGCCGCCCGTTGCCGACATCAGCATACTGACACCGTCGCCGGTTCCGGTCGCTGGTTGGTTGAGTCCGAGCGGGTCTGCGGATCCCGGAGCGAGCTGGATCGTGTTCGAGTTCGGAATCGAGGTGGCAATGCCTATGACCTGCGTCGTACCGGTTGACGATTCGAACAGGTAGACGTCGTATTGGCGACATACCGAGGTTTGGCCCGCGCCGGTCGTCACGTTGACGGACGTTCCGTTGGCTGCAGTCGAAAGATAATTAATAAGAAGGCCGCCATTGAAGCTCAGGTCACGACTCACGAATACCGCCGCATCGGTCTTCCCTGTGAAGTTGAGGTCATTGGTCGAAATCTCATTTCCTGCGACGATCGAAGTCAGCAGGTCGCGTTGGGTGTCAAGATCATACTTGACGCCAAAAAGGCTGCCGCCGATATTGTCGGGCGCATTTCCGCCGGTTCGGTGGTATCCGAGTCCGGCATTGATCGCGTCCCGACGGAGATACTCCAGTGCGATTCTCGCGCTGCGCATCTGATCGACCCTTGAATTCACGGTGTTTCTCTGGACGGTCGCAAGCGATGCGACCCCGTAAACGGCCGCAATCGCGATCAGGAAAACGGTCATCGACAAAACCAATTCGACGAGCGTGAAACCCAAGCTGTTTTTTTCGATAGTCTTCAAACCGTTCATATCCTGAATATCGCGTTCAATTGACCGGGAGTTTGGCGATTATGGTCGACTGGCTTTCCTCGCGACGGATTTTGCCGACAAAGTATCGAACCCTGACGGTGAAGACCCGTTTGCGAACTGCTCCGTTTTCGAAGATGTCAACCACCTCGATCTTGCGTTCGACGCCTGGAACCACCGGACTACTGTTTGTCGTGCCGTTGACGATACACGACGCTATCGCGTCACAAGAATCGTCACTTGTTCCGAAGATCCCGTCCGCTCCGGGGCTTTCCCTGATCGGTTTCCAGTCGCTGAGAAAAATACCGCCGTTGTTGCCGCTCTGGATCTGAAGGGCATTCCAGTTGTAAGTCGCGCCAGCGGCGCTGGCATCGAACGCAAGCATATCGCGAATGGAGAAGATAGTTTCGACGGTCGACCTAACGTGCTCCTTCGCGATCGTTCTCTTTTCAGATTCCTGCATCGAGACGACCGCATAGGTGAAGGAGGAGAGAGCTGCGAGAACTCCGACAAGAAGAATCACCATTGCGATGATCGTCTCGATCAGTGAAAAGCCGGAGTGCTGTCGCTCTTTCGTCATTGATTCGGCCTCCATCAGAATTTGCTCCACGAGATACATTGCTTGTTTGCGTCGAATTTGCACGAAAGCATCGACGCGTCTCCGGTAGTCCCAAGAACCGTAATCGCGCGGACGTCAGTCGGCGTCGTGGCTCCTTGCTTTGCCGCGTAAAGGAAAACCGTCGCGCCGGTCACGAGGCTGCCGGTTCCGATCGAATCGGTTCCCGCGTCAATAACTTGTCCATTGCGTCGAAATCGCAAAGTTATCTTCTGGTCTCCGTTACTTAAGGGATAGTTGCTCGTTTGATAGGTCAGAATCGGTATCGGCGACGTCGCGCTCGGATTGGTCGACACATTGGATGGCTTCGTTCCGATTACGACTTCGGAATCGATCGGGACACTCTTGACAATCGCATCATCAACGGCGGTGGACGATGAATTCTCGTCGATGAGCAGGATCCGGTTTTTCGTTTTGTTGATTTCCACACGGAAGATCGTTCGTTGGTTAAGTGCCTTTTGACGCGCCTCATCGAAGATATCGACTATCTTTCGGCTTTGACTATCAGTGGCATATTTGAACAGATTGTTGAGAGAAAATACGGCAATCGCGGACATCACAGCGACGACCGCGACAACAACCAGCAATTCCAATACTGAAAATCCTGAGGCGCTTTTTCTCATAGGTCTTCACCGTCAAGGCAAAAAAATTTTAGCATTTGGTGTTGAACAAAGTCAATACTTGTTGTTTTATGCACAACACCGCGTCCCGCAGAATTCGCAGGACGTCGAATAAACGGTTACGCGTAATGCTCCCTGTGCAACGCGGGAAATGTGAACTTGGTTTTGAAATCTCGATCGTGGGCGATGGCGCGAAGAGAGACGTGAACATCGTCCCAAGCGGGAATGATTACTTTTGGCGCAGGTGAAACCCGAACGCCCCCCCCGGATCAGAAGTTGCTCGCCGATGACCGGTCCTGCCGCCCTGACTACCGGGTCCCGTGCCGCACAGACGAACCCGGTCGCAAGAACTAATGATCGCAGAGAACGCGGGGCTTGGAATTGAGATTAAGAGTGTCTATTTCGATTTCTGATTGATGCGCAACTGCCGCGGGCGACACATTGGCCGCCGCGTTGACGTTTGAAGTCACTTGAAAGCGATGGCCTCGGACCGAAGCGGTTCCGGGTTCTCGAACTTCGATCGCCGGCTCCAGACTCTGCCGCCAAGCAATCAATCAAAGCAACGCCTGGGTACGTTCTCCATCGTGTTCCTGATGAGCATATCGACGACCGCGTTGAAGTCGTGGCCGGACTCTTCATAAACACGCAGCTGTTCATCGGCGGAAGTCCCGCGTTCGAGGATCGTGTGGACGTGTTCGATCTCTTTGCGCGAGCCGAGTTGGTCGACGACGTCGTCGATGAACTCGAGCAGTTCGAGGATCAGGTCCTTGACCGGCACTTCCTTCTGTTTGCCGAGATCGAGGAGTTTTCCGTCGAGGCCGTAGCGGATCGCACGCCATTTGTTCTCCTGGATCAGGCGCCGATGATAGAGTCGGAACCCGAGGTTCTTGTCGATCAGCACCGTCAGTTTCGCGACGATCGCCTGAAAAAGCGCGGCAACGGCGATCGTATCGTCGACGCGTGTCGGGATATCGCAAATCCGGAACTCGAGCGTCGGGAACTTGGAATGCGGCCGGACGTCCCACCAGATCTTCGTTCCGTCCTGGATGCAGTTCATCTTGATCAGAAGATCGACATAACTCTGAAAGGACGCGAAGGAATCGAAATGGTCCGGTATATCGGTCCGCGGGAACTTCTTGAAGACCTCGCAGCGATACGATTTCAGTCCGGTCTTGAACCCGAGCCAGAACGGCGACGATGTCGTCAGCGCCAGCACGTGCGGCAGAAAGTATCGCGCGGCGTTCATAATATGGATACGCCGGTCGAGGTCCTTGACCCCTACGTGAACGTGGACGCCGAAGATCAGCAGACTCCGCGCGACCATCTGGAGTTCATCGACCAGCAGTTTGTATCGATCGTGCTCGAAGATCTCCTGCTCCGACCATTTTGAGAAAGGATGCGTCGAAGCCGCGACGATCTCAAGCCCCTTTTTCCTGGCGAGGCTCGAGATGATACACCGCAGTTTGGAAATGTCTTCGCGCGCTTCCTGAATGTTCGCGCACACACCCGTCCCGACCTCGATCATCGACTGGATCATTTCGGGTTTGACCTTCTCGCCGAGGAGCAGTTTCCCCTCATCGAGGATTTCGGACACGTGCGATTTCAGTTCGCGCGTCACCGGATCGACGATCTGGAATTCTTCTTCGATCCCAAGTGTGAATTGTTCAAACATATCTCTCCGTTTTTCTATTCGAGTTCAAGTTCCCGCTTCAAAACTTCGGAAGCTTCTTCGGTAAGATTGTGGAAACGGACGCCGACGCCGTGTCCCGGATCCGTGTAGACAACAACCCCGCTGATCGCGAGTTCCCTGCCCCCGACGATCATCCTGAGGAATATGAGCGTTCCCGTCTCGAGTCGGGCGTTCGTCGTCATATAGAGCCCGCCGACGCCGATGTCGCGCGTGTTGGCAATACCGGTCGCATCGCCGCCGTTGAAATTCACGTCAACGATCAGCTTCTTGCGGTCCGATCCTCGTCTTTCGGAAGGTGAAAGCGCCTCTGAAAAGTCTTTTTGGTTCATATTGGTCGCAAAGATACGGGGATTCTGACTTCAAAATCGCCAAAAGGCAAACTTCCCATACATTCTATTTGATTTCGATGCGGAGCGCGAAACGGGATCGGAGGAAACGACGACTCACGCGCCATCAAATCGGCGTGACCCGCTTGGTCGGGAAAGAATGCCCTGGAGATCGGGGGATAATCCACGGCAAGTCCGGAGAGGGTTTTGAGGAAACCCGCGATCTCTTCATTAATGCCGTTTTCGCTTTCGACATTCGGACGTGATCCCGACCGATAGAAGGGGTTTGTCATCGACGAAATGTCCTTCGATATTCAATCGCGCTGCTTGGAACGCCGACGACCGACCGGACGTTGAAACACAGCAATACCAGCGCCTCTTTTCGCTGAAGACCGAAGAAGCAAAGTTCCGAACGATGACCCGGAGGAGCCCGCCGGAAACGACCTTGACGCTCAACTTCGCCGCCGAAAGTCGCGGTCACTCGATCCTGCCGCTCATCTCCTTCGCAAGCTTAAGGAACACCTTGGCGGCGTGCGACAAGACCGAGTTCCGGCGATAGACGATGTTCAGCTTGCGTTCGAGCTTCATTTCATCGACCGTCAAGGCGATCAGCCGGCCGCTTTCGAGTTCGCATTTGGCGGTCAGCTTAGGGACCAACGCCACGCCCGTTCCCGTTTCCACCAGCCGCTTGATTGCCTCGAGCGACGGCAGTTCAACGGAGATGTTGAGCCGCGTCTTGTGTCTTTCGAATGTCTCGATGACCTTTTGCCGGTACGGCGAAACGGCATTGTGGGCAATGAATGTCTCGACGCCGAGTTCCTTGACCGAGACCTGCCCGCGCGAGGCCAGCGGATGGGTCGGCGCGACGATCAGCGCGAGCTCGTCGGTCATGACGGGCACCGCGACCACCGACGAATCGGACGGCTTGAACGAAACGACGCCGAGTTCGACCTCGCGGGCGGTGATCTCTTTCGGGATGCGGCTCGCGACGCCGCGCCGGACCTCGATCTTGATCAGCGGGTAAAGCCGCCGGAACTCCTCGATCACGGGAAGCAGATAGAACACGGTGTGCTCGTTGGCGCTGATCGTGACCTTGCCGTGATGAAGATCCCTGATCTCCTTGATCGCGTTTTGCGCCGACTGTCGCAGATTGAGCATCTGCTTCGCGTAGTCGAGCAGTATCTCGCCCCCGAGCGTGAGCGTCCCGTCCTTTGAAGACCGGTCGAAGAGCTTTTCGCCGATCTCCTGCTCCAACCGCCGGATTGCCTGGCTCACGGCCGGCTGAGTCCGATTCAGAACCTCCGCCGCACGCGAAAAACTCCGCTCTTGGGCAACCGCGACCAAAACCTCCAACTGATTGATATCCATAAGGTTCTCCGAGCCGAACATCCGATGTCCGCGATCCGCCGATAATTACTTCCTTTTACTCGAATTTATCAAATACGGTCGTCCATAATCAAACATTTTAAGATCAACGCGCGAAATCCGTGCATTGAAGATCGTTTTTGAATCACAACTGGTTATGATCTCATCAGTTTTAATAAGCTTGACTTTTCTGCTCGCGCTCCGTTAGCATCTCCAAATATTATAGTTATTGCTTATCAACTCGGAGAAAACATAATCTAATGACACCTGAGAAGATCGACATTTTCGACACTACGTTGCGTGACGGCGAGCAATCGCCGGGCTGTTCGATGAATCTTGCGGAAAAGATCCGTATGGCGCGCCAGTTGGAGTTTCTCGGCGTCGATATCATCGAAGCCGGATTCCCGATCGCGTCCGAAGGCGATTTTCGCGCCGTTCGCGCGGTTTCGGAAGAATGCCGCGAGGCCCGCGTCGCGGCCCTGTGCCGGACGACGGCGATCGACATCGAACGCGCCGCCGAAGCGCTCGAAAAGGCACGCCGTCCACGCATTCATACGTTCGTCGCGACATCCGACATTCATCTCGAGTACAAGCTCAAAAAGACGCGCGCCGAAGTTCTCCAAATGACCCGCGAAGCCGTCCGCCTGGCGAGAAAGTACGTCGACGATGTCGAATTCTCGGCCGAGGACGCGACGCGGAGCGATCCCGATTTCGTTTGCGAGGTGTTCCGTGCGGCGGTCGAAGAGGGTGCCGGCGTGCTCAATGTGCCGGACACGGTCGGATATACGATGCCGAACGAATATGCGAGCTTGATCAAGAAGGTCAGGCAAGAGGTCGTCGGCGAGCGCGATGTCGTCATCAGCGTCCATTGCCACAACGACCTCGGCCTCGCGGTCGCGAACAGCCTCTCTGCCGTCGTCGCCGGCGCGCGGCAGGTCGAATGCACAGTCAACGGTATCGGCGAACGCGCCGGGAACGCATCGCTCGAGGAGATCGTGATGGCGTGCGTCGTCCGCGCCGACCGAATGCCTTTCTTCACGGACATCGAAACGACGCAGATCTATCCGACAAGTCAGTTGCTTTCGTCGATCATCAGTTTCGGAGTTCAGCCGAACAAGGCGATCGTAGGCCGCAACGCGTTCGCGCACGAGGCGGGCATACACCAGCACGGCGTGCTCAGCAATCCGCTGTGCTACGAGATAATGACGCCGGCGTCGGTCGGCGTACCGCACAACGACATCGTTCTCGGCAAGCACTCGGGGCGCCACGCGCTGGTCGCGCGCTACAATGAACTCGGCTATGATCTCGGTCAGAACGAGATCGGCGAGGTCTACCGCAAATTCACCGACCTTGCCGACAAGAAGAAGAACATCTACGATCAGGATCTGCTCGCCTTGCTGCCGGCAACTTATCCGACGGCGATGGCAGCGTGATCGCGATTTTGGATTTGGGATTTTGGATTTGGGATTCTTGAACGTTTGCGCCTTTGACGCGCAAACGAGAGCCCGAACTCCGAAATCCAGAATCCAAAATCCAAAATCCAAAATCCAAAATGAAGATAACCATTTTGCCAGGCGACGGCGTCGGCGTCGAGGTGACGCGCGAGGCCGTCAAAGTATTGAAAGCGGTTGCCGGCGTCGCTGGCATCGAAATTGAAACGGACGAGCAATTGATCGGCGGCGCGGCCATCGCAGCGACGCGATCGCCGTTGCCCGACGCCACGCGCGCGAGTTGCGCTTCGGCGGATGCCGTGCTGCTCGGAGCCGTCGGCGCGCCGGAGTTCGATCACCTGCTCCCCGAAGAGCGCCCCGAGATCGGCCTTCTGCAACTCCGGCAACTCCTCGGCGGATTCGCGAACCTGCGGCCGGCGAAGGCGTTTGCCGATCTGATCGACTCTTCTCCGCTCCGCCGCGAGATCTTCGAGGGAACCGATATGCTGATCGTCCGCGAACTTCTCGGCGGCCTGTATTTCGGCCAGCCCCGGTCGATCGGCGATTTCGAAGCTTTCAACACGATGCGCTACACGGTCGCCGAGATCGAACGCGTCGCGCGGATCGCCTTCGATGCCGCCGGATCGCGCCGGAAAAAGGTGACGTCGGTCGACAAAGCGAACGTGCTCGAGACGTCGCGTCTGTGGCGCGAGACCGTAAACCGGATCGCCAACGATTACCCGGACATCGAGCTGGAACATCTGTATGTCGATGCCTGCGCGATGCATCTCGTCACCGCGCCGACCCGGTTCGACGTGATTTTGACCGAAAACCTTTTCGGTGACATCCTGTCCGACGAGGCCGCGGTCCTGACCGGCAGCCTCGGAATGCTTGCGTCGGCGACCATCGGGGGAGCGGTCGATCTTTACGAGCCGGTCCACGGTTCGGCGCCCGACATCGCGGGCCGGAACATCGCGAACCCGCTCGGGGCCATCGCCTCGGCGGCGATGCTGATGCGCCACACGGCCAAACAAGAGTTCGCCGCGCTCGCGATCGAACGCGCGATCGACCGCGTCCTCGCCGAGGGGTTCCGGACCAAGGACATCGCGGGCGGAGCCGCGGCTACTGCGACGGATGCGATCGGCGACCGCGTCGCGACCTACGCCGCCGAGTACGCGCAGATCAAGCTGGCCTCGGGCGCGGCCTGATGCGAACGGAATGAAAACGCTTTACGACAAGATCTGGGATGCGCACGTCGTTCTCGAAGAACCGGGCCAACCGGCGTTGCTCTATATCGATCTTCACCTGATACACGAGGTCACGACGCCGCAGGCCTTCGAAAGCCTCAGGCTCGCCGGCCGGCAAGTTCGGCGGCCCGACCTGACCTTCGCGACGGTCGATCATTCGATCCCGACGCGCGACAGGCATCTTCCCTTTCGTGATCCGATCGCCGCCCAACAGATCGAAACGCTGCGATCGAACGTCCGCGAGTTTGGGATCAGGCTTTTTGATCTCGACCGCATCGAGCAGGGGATAATCCACGTTTTCGGACCGGAACAAGGCCTGACGCAGCCGGGACAGACGATCGTCTGCGGCGATTCGCACACCGCGACGCATGGCGCTTTCGGCGCGCTGGCCTTCGGGATCGGGACGTCGGAGGTCGAGCACGTTCTCGCCACCCAATGCCTTCCGCAGTCGAAATCCAAAAATTTCCGGATCGACGTCGCGGGCGAGCTTCCTTCGGGAGTGACTGCGAAGGACCTGATCCTCGGGATAATCAACCGGATCGGAACCGACGGCGCGACCGGCTCGGTCATCGAGTACACCGGCGCCGCGATCCGCGCCCTTTCGATGGAAGGCCGGATGACGGTCTGCAATATGTCGATCGAGGCCGGCGCGCGGGCCGGCCTGATCGCGCCCGACGCGAGAACGTTCGAATACATCCGCGGACGGCGTTTCGCCCCGACGGGCGAACACTGGGATCGGGCGGTCGACGAATGGTCAGGTCTCCGAAGTGATGACGGCGCGGTGTTCGATCGGACGGAAACGATCGACGCATCCGAACTCGAACCGTTCGTGACCTGGGGGACATCGCCCGGAATGAGCGTCACGATCGGCGGCCGGGTCCCGGCGCTTTCCGATGCGAAGGACGCGAATGAGCGCGCGTCGTTCGAACGCGCTTATGAATATATGGGGCTTGAGCCGGGAATGAAGATCTCCGAGATCGCGGTCGACCGGGTGTTCATCGGGAGCTGCACGAACTCGCGGATCGAGGACCTTCGCGAAGCGGCGCGCATCGTCGAGGGCCGGCGGGTCGCGGGCGGCGTCGGCGCGATGGTCGTCCCGGGCTCGATGCTCGTCAAGAAACAAGCCGAGGACGAAGGCCTGGCCCGGATCTTCATCGATGCCGGTTTCGAATGGCGCGACGCCGGCTGTTCAATGTGCCTCGGGATGAACGAAGACATCTTGATGGCGGGCGAGCGATGCGCCTCGACCAGCAACCGCAATTTCGAGGGCCGACAGGGGCGCGGCGGCCGGACGCATCTCGTATCGCCGGCAATGGCCGCGGCAGCGGCGATCGCCGGTCGGTTCGCCGATGTCCGGGAGTTCTGACCCGGCGGCCGAATCGGGACGTTTGCAATGCGAGCCGAACAAATATGGAGAAGTTCACGAAACACACGGGTCGGACTGTGGCGATAAGCCGGGCGAACATCGACACCGACCAGATAATTCCGAAGCAGTTCCTGAAACGCATCGAACGGACCGGATACGGCGAGTTCCTGTTTTATGACTGGCGTTACCGATCGGACGGAACGCCCGATCCCGATTTCGTGCTCAACGATCCGCGCCGCCGCGGCGCGACCGTCCTCATCGCCGGCGCGAATTTCGGTTGCGGAAGCTCGCGCGAGCACGCGCCGTGGGCGATCGCCCAATACGGCTTCCAGGCGGTCATCGCGCCATCATTCGCCGATATCTTTTACAACAATTCGCTCAAGAACGGACTGGTGCCCGTAAGACTTGCGGAAGCGGACACCGAACTGCTCGCGCGCCGCGCCGACGAAGATGAAGGCCACGCCGTCACCGTCGATCTCGAGAATCTGATCGTGACCGACAACCGCGGTTTCAGCGCCACGTTCGAGGTCGCCGAATCGAGCCGGCACCGGATTCTGAACGGTCTCGACGATATCGCTCTCACGCTCCGGCTCGATTCGGCGATCAGAGAATTCGAACTGTCGCGCCCTGCGTGGAAGAACTTTCCGGCCTGAGCCGATCGACGGCGATCGCGGGTCGGTTCGGTTCCGGATCAAAAACTTCACGCCTGCATCGGCCCCGTTAGTTAATTTCAATCAAAACCTATAAAATATAGAAGTTTTGCAAGCGCTTGGCTTGGGCTTATCTTCTATGGGCTTTTCTACTATTGCTATTCACGCCGGCAACGAACCCGATCCGACAACGGGAGCGGTGTCGGTTCCGATCTATCAGACTTCAACCTATGCCCAAGACGGGCTCGGGAGACACAAGGGATACGAATACGCCCGGACGCAGAATCCGACCCGCGCGGCCCTCGAGAGGAACATCGCCGCGCTCGAAGGCGCGGATTTCGGATTCGCATTCGCCTCCGGAATGTCGGCGACCGATGCCGTGCTTAAACTGGTCAAGGCCGGTGAACACGTGATCCTCGGCGACAACACCTACGGCGGAACGTTCCGGCTATTCAATCGCGTCCTCAGCAGCTACGGCGTCGAGTTCGATCTCGTCGATACGACCGATCATTCGGCGGTGGAGCGCGCTTTCAAGCCGAACACCAAAATGCTTTTCGTCGAAACGCCCACCAACCCGGTGATGAGCGTGACCGACCTTGCCGCCGTTTCCGAGATCGCGCACGCGCAGGGCGCGCGGGTCGTCTGCGACAACACGTTCATGTCGCCCTATCTGCAGCGTCCGTTGGAGTTCGGCGTTGACATCGTCGTGCATTCGACGACCAAGTACCTGAACGGTCATTCGGATTCGGTCGGCGGTTTCGTCGCGCTCAGCGATCCGGCCGACGCCGAATGGATCGGGTTCATTCAGAACTCTGTCGGGGCGATACTCTCGCCGTTCGATTCGTTCCTCGTGCTGCGCGGGACGAAAACGCTTGCGGTCCGGATGCAGGCCCACGACCGCAACGGACGCCTGGTAGCGAGTTTTCTTGCCGAGCATCCGAAAGTTCAGAAGGTTTACTATCCGGGTTTGGCGTCGCATCCGCAACACGAACTCGCGGCGCGCCAGCAAAAAGGGTTTGGCGGAATGGTTGCATTTGAGACCGGTTCTCTGGATAATGCAAAAAAAGTTCTGGAGGGCGTCAAGCTTTGTGTTTTGGGAGAAAGCTTGGGCGGCGTTGAATCGCTGATATCGCATCCGGCAACAATGACGCACGCTTCCGTTCCGATCGAAAAGCGAGAACAATTGGGCATTACGGACGGACTTGTTCGAATCTCGGTCGGGATCGAGGATGTCGAGGACATCATTGCCGACCTTGATCAGGCATTGAACCAATGACACGCGTCGCGCGGATTTTGAGAGACCTCAAGACTTCGTAAAATATGGTGATCGTCGAAACACATGCAACTTCGCACATCGGGCGTGTCCGGAAGGGCAACGAGGATAACTATCTCCTTTTGAACATTTCGGATGCCAAGGCGTGGACGAGTTCGCAGGAACCCGATGAGTTCGTCATCGAATCGCAGCGGTTCGAAGTGAGCGGGCCCGGGATCGTTCTGGCCGTTTCGGACGGAATGGGCGGCGCGCTGGCAGGCGAGGTCGCAAGCAAGATGGCGGTCGACACGGTCAGCAAGACATTTCTCGACGACGATCCTGAAAAGACTGTCGCGCCGATCGTGATGGACGAATCGCTGGTTGGCAAGCTTTATGAGGCAACGCTATATGCGAATTACCTGATCCATCAGCAGGGCCGCGACCCTCAATTCCAAGGGATGGGAGCGACCTTCACGGGAATCGGCATCAGTCCGGATGCGGTCGACCTGATCCAGGTCGGCGACAGCCGCGCGTATCTCGTCCGCAACTCGAACATTTACCAGATCACCAAGGACCAGTCGCTCGTCCAGCAACTGATCGACGCCAATCAGATCTCTCAGGAGGAAGCCGAAAGCCACGCGCTCAAAAACGTGATCCTTCAGGCATTGGGGGCTCAGCCCGAGATATTCCCGGTCTCGGCGAGGCTCATTCCGCGCAAGGACGACATCCTCTTGATCTGCAGCGACGGATTGTCGAACAAGGTTTCGGGCCTCGAGATGCAGCGCGTCGTGCTTGAGAATCTCGACCGCCTGGAGATGGCGTGCGCGGATCTCGTGAGGCTCGCGAACGAGAACGGCGGCGAGGACAACATCACCGTCATTCTGGCCCGTCTGTCAGGCGACAGCCTGACAGAGCCGGACGACGATGAGGTCAGGCTCGAGCTTCTGAATCTCGGCGACATCCACGACACGATGGACCAGGACACGGCCGAGATCGTCTAGGCATCCTTAATCGGCACCCGACTTTTCCGAAAGACGATGAGGCCGGTCGCAAGAATCCCCAACCCCAATATGAGGTAGAGCACCCTTCTCTGCAAACGGAACAGAGTCCATCCAGAGCGTGTACCGGCGTCGTCATCGGCAGCCATTGCAGACAGAATCTCTTCATCGAGCGAATCAGGTTCGATCGCGGCGACTTGATTGCCGTCCCACCGAAAAACCGCCCGGCCGATTCCGAAACTCCGTGCCCCGTCAAACACCAACAGACGCGGGCCCGGCTTATCCGATCGAATTGCGAGGTGCGTGCGAAGTGTCCCATCCGTTAAATGATACGGCAATCGCAGCAGTTCGTTTGTCCCATCTTTCAGCAGGATCCAGTCGTGGGGTTTTTTCTCCGAATCAGTCAGCTGAACAGCCAGTTCTTCCGGAACGCTGTCGCCATCGATATCGATCAGGCACGGCCGGGAGAAACATTCGTATTGTTGTCTGAGAGATTCGAAACGTCGGTCCCGGCCCGCAAACCATTGATCAGCCGCGATCGCAAAAAACGCGACGGCAAAAACGGCGATCACGATGAATTTACGCATCGGCAAGCGCTTCGCCTTGAGAGACCGGAATCGTTTTGAAATTCGGCGCACAATAGTCGAACGCTCAACTTCCGGCTCCGGCTTCAAGTTGTTCGGCCGATCTTAATTCCCGGTTCCCGCTTTCGGTCCTTCGTCGCGCCATTCCGGAAGTCTTCTTTCGGATTCGACCGGTTTCACCCAGATCGAGTTTCCCTGGACGCGTACGACCTCGACCTTTTCTCCCGCGATCAGCGGACGCGATTCGTCTTCCGGAAACGCCGTCCAAGTTGACCCGAAGACCTTGACCGCACCCTGTTGAAGCGCACCGGAACTTTCGACCGAGACCGTTCCGATCTGCCCCGGCATCGAATCGATTCCCGATTTTGTCCCGTGATCGTCGCCGTGCGAATAGTATTTGACGAAGATCGTCCGCGACATCAGTGTCAGAATCATCGAAACCGCGGCGAACGTGATGAACTGTATTCCGAGACCGAATCCGAGATAACCGAGGAGGGCCGCGGCGAGCGCGCCGACCCCGAACCAAAACAACACGAATCCCAGCGTGAAGATCTCAGCGATGATGAGCGCCACACCAAGAATTGACCAAACGATCCACGCGAACTGTTCCATTTGCTTCCCGTCGGAATCATAGCACATTCCGCGCCGAATGTTGGCTGGCGGCCGGATTCGTGTTAATCTCTGTACACACTTCGCTTGGGTGGCGGAACTGGTAGACGCACAGGACTTAAAATCCTGCGACCTAAGGGTCGTGCGGGTTCGATTCCCGCCCTAAGCACCAGATTTTTTGTTTTGCCTTCGACCGGTCGCGAGAACCCCCGGCCTGATCAGGCCAGACCGTTGTAAATCACCATTGGAGATCGTATGAAGAAGTTGCTTTTTTTATTGAGCGCCGTCGCCCTGCTTTTCGTGTTCGCCGGCGATTCGTCGTCAAGCGCATTCGGCCAGACGGTCCGCAAGAAGGTCGGTGAACGCCGATCGAAGATCCGGACCAACAAGAACAACACGAGGACGGCACCGAAGCTTCGTTCGCGATCAAATTCCGACGATCCGTGGCAGGGCGAGGTCGGTGTCTCGCGTACGACGGCGGAGATCCAGGCGGAATCCGATGCGCTGGCGCCCGCGACCGAAGTCCGCGAACGTCGCCCCAGAAAGCGAATCCCGCCTGATCGGAAAGATCTTCCGCAGAACCCTGAATCGCCGGAGATTCCGATGTTCCCTTACGATCCGAGCGTCGCGCCGGTCCGCGACAATGATGCGCAACTTGTCCCGTCAACGCCGCAAACGATCGGTACGACGTTCGACGGGGCCACCTTGTTTGACACCCTTTCTTTCCCGCCGGACACAATGGGCGATGTCGGCCCGACGCAGTATGTGGTCGCCGTCAACGGCTGGATCCGTTCGTTCTCGAAGACGACGGGAACCGCCGACGGCGTGCTCAACGCGAACATCGACACCTTTTTCAGTTCGGTCCGCAACGGCACGACGACAACCGATCCGCGAATTAAGTACGATCGTCTGTCGCAGCGTTGGATCGTCGTCATCATCAATACTCCGGCATCGAACAACCGGGTCCTCGTGGCGACGAGCAACACATCGACGATCACCGCCGGGACCGTCTGGACATTCTATTTCTTCCAGATCAATACCGTGACGCCCGCCGGCGACAATAACTGTTTCGCCGATTACCCGACGCTCGGGGTCGATGCCAACGCTCTGTACATCGGCGTCAACAATTTCTGCCCGACAAATTTTGCGGGCACGTCCGGATACGTGGTCCGCAAGAGTTCCGTCCTTTCCGGCGGCCCGATCGTCGTCACAGCGTTTCGCGGACTCGTCCCGACCTCCAGCAGTGATGGGGCCTATACCCCGCAGGGCGTCGACAATCCGGACCCGACGGCAACCGTCGGCTATTTCATTGGGGTCAGCAACGCGGTGTTCGGCCGGCTCATCCTTCGGCGCGTTTCCGATCCCGGCGGCACACCGACGATCTCGTCCGACATCCTGCTCAGCGTTCCCTCGACCGCATACGCGAGCACGGTTCCGCATCTCGGCAATACGGGCGGCACCAACGGGAATCTCGATTCACTGGATGATCGGCTCTACCAGGCCTATCTCAGGAACGGGAGGATCTACGCGGCGCACAATATCGGGCTTAATTCGTCCGGCACTTCGTCAAGCACTCCGGACCGGACCGGAAGCCGTTGGTACGAGATCGAAAACCTGGCGACGACGCCGACGCTCAGGCAGTCGGGGACCTGGTTCGACAACGCGGCGTCGAATCCCAAGAACTACTGGATCCCGTCGATAATGGTCACCGGCCAGGGCCACATCGCGCTTGGCGGGTCTTCGGCCGGAGCGAACGACCGGGTGAACGCGGCGACGATCGGCAGACTTTCGGGCGATACGCTCGGCACGCTGCAATCGACCGCGATCTACACCAGTTCTTCGACCGCTTACAATCCGGCGGGAGACAGCGGCGGCACCAGCGGCCGGCGTTGGGGCGACTATTCGTACACCAGCGTCGACCCGGAAGACGATATGACGATGTGGACGATCCAGCAGTACTGCCATGCGTCAAACTCATATGCGGTGCGGATCGCCAAACTGATCGCTCCGCCGCCGGCGTCAATCGCTTCCGCGTCGCCGTCGACGATCAATTCGGGGCAGGCGTCGGTGAACGTCACGATCACCGGCACGAGTTCGGCGGGTTCGGGTTTCTTTGACCCGGGCGCGGGCTTTGCCAAACGCCTCGCGGCATCCGTTTCGGGATCGGGCGTCACGGTCAACAGCGTGACGTACACGAGCCCGACCCAGATCACGCTGAACCTCTCAACGGTCGGCGCGACCGCCGGTGCGCGAAACGTCACCGTTACGAATCCTGATGGCCAGGCGACGACGGCCAACAACCTGATCACGATTCAATCGAATCCGACGACGACGCAGCGTGCGCCGTTCGACTTC
>CAZARD010000005.1:26460-30152 GCA_964487505.1 uncultured Blastocatellaceae bacterium
CCTGATCACGATTCAATCGAATCCGACGACGACGCAGCGTGCGCCGTTCGACTTCGACGGCGACAACAAGACCGATATCTCGATCTATCGTCCGTCGCTCGGCCAGTGGTGGGTTCAGCGAAGTGCGACCTCGACGACCGTCGCCGACACATTCGGCAACGCCTCGGACATCATCACGCCGGTCGATTTCACCGGCGACCTGAAGGCTGACATCGCGGTCTTCCGGCCGTCAACCGGCGCTTGGTTCGTTCTCAGGTCTGAGAACTCGACCTTTTACTCGTTCCCGTTCGGAACCAACGGCGACGTCCCGACCCCGGGCGATTTCGACGGCGACGCGAAGGCCGACGCGGCCGTTTTCCGTCCGTCGAACAGCACGTGGTACATTCTCGGGTCATTGGGCAATACCGTCATCCAGTCTTTCGGCGCGAATGGAGACGTTCCCGTTTCGTCCGATTACGACGGCGACGGCAAGGCCGACATCGCGATCTATCGTCCGAGTTTGGCACAGTGGTGGCTGCTGCGGAGCCAGGCCGGATTGATCGTGTATACGTTTGGCGCGCCGGGAGACAAAACGGTGCAGGGCGACTACACGGGCGACGGAAAATCCGATGTCGCCGTCTGGCGGCCCTCGACCGGCGCTTGGTTCATTCTGCGGAGCGAGGACGCGTCGTTTTACTCATTCCCGTTCGGAACCAACGGCGACACGCCGGTTCCTGGAGATTACGACGGTGACGGCAAGATCGACGCCGGCGTGTTCCGTTCATCGGCTTCGACGTGGTTCCTGAACCGCTCGACGGCCGGCGTGCTGATCACCGGATTCGGCATCAACACGGACATCCCGACCCCGTCGGCGTTTGTTCGTTGATCCGACGCAAAAAAGCCGGCCCCGGGCAATCGCCTTTCGCGTGACGCCCCCGGGGCCGGTTCTCCGTTTTCATTCGATTTCGTATAGGACCTAGACGAAATAGTTAGACAAATCTTCTCACAAGCCTGTAAAATTCCCCGAAAGTTTGGAAAATGCCATTTGGCACGGACATTGCTCAGACTCTTCGCGGATGTCGTTTGATCCGCGAAGACGGAGGTCGGAAATGATTCTTCTTCGTCATACTGCCAAAGTCTTCGCAACAATTTCTTTGCTCTTTGCATCGACGGTTGCGCAAGATTCGATCTATCGGCTCGAAGCCGGAACCAAGATCAGCGTCAGGATGGACGTTGAGATCAACTCGGCCGTCTCGTCCCCGAACGATACGTTCACGGTCAAGACAGCGAATGACGTGATAAAGGATGGGAGTGTTTTGGTGCCGGCCGGCACGGTGATCGAAGGACGCGTCACCGAAGCGTCGGTTGCGGCGGTCGCGGGAAAAAGAGGAACGCTCGTTTTGCGCTTCGAAAGGATGCTGCTTCAGGACGGAGAATCGAGGTCGATCGATGCTTCGCCAGTCCGACAGCCTCGCGCCGAGTCAACGCAAAAAACATCGTGGCTCGCCGTCATCGCAGGGACGGCCGCCGGAGCGCTGATCGGAGCATTGACAAGATCGGGATCCGGTGCGGCGGTCGGGGCAGGGATCGGAGCGGGCGCCGGAACAGGGATCGCCTTGGCCCGCAAGGGAAAGGATGTCCGGATACGCTCGGGCGAAGTTTTCGAGATCGTCCTGAACCGAGACGTCGTTTTGCCGATAAGAGATTTTTGAGATTTGGCCGTTTCCAAAATGGCCAAGTAAAAAAGCCCAACGTGAAGGGGAGAGCACGTTGGGCTTTTCGCATTTACAGATCATCCGAGAACACGCGTGCGGGCGGAGTGGCCACGGATTGACACGTACAAACACGAAAAGCAGATTTTAGCGATCTCGTTTCTGTGCCTTTTTGAACCCAATTACAAGCGTCGCCGAAGGCGACGTCAAATAAAGCCCGGGGTGAAAGCGGAGCGCACCCCGGGTGTTGGCCAAACATCCGTCGTCGCTGAAAGCGACCTGCGGGCCCGATGGAAAAGCGTCGCCGCCGGAGTCAGGAGTTTGATCCATACCGCCTTCGGCTACGCAAATCGGGCAATCCGGAGCGAACGAACGATCGGGTCGACTTACCCTGCTTTCACGAATCCGGCGGGCAATCGTCTTGCGCGAGTCCAATCTATCCGCGCCATCGGCGTTAATCCGCGGCTGAAAACGCTTTGACGCGCGATCCAGCCGGAGGCGCTTCTTTTGAGACAGCAAATCGGCCTCGAAGCGACACAAACCAATGCTATCCGAAACGATTCGCGGCGCGCGGCCGATCGGAGGAGGAACACTTTGGGATAATTCAGGATCGCGCCGTAGAGAACTCCTGGCCCGCGAAAGACGCCAAACACGCGAAAAGCAGCATCAAAAAATGGATCTTTCGCGTATTTGGCGTATTTCGCGGGAAATTTCTTCCAATGATCGATCCGGGTTCATCGGCGCGCGGTCAGAAGGTCTGACTGTAAAGCCGGTCCCTTATGGCTCGCGGATGTTCCTTTCCGGACGGCTGCGGCGCGAAACCGATCCCCGGAGTCTCCCGAATCATCAAAGCAACGGCGAACAATGTTCGATATCATCGGATTCTTGAATCCTTTAGAACGCAATTGCAAACAAACACGAACAGCGCTCGGGATCGACCGTTTGATGTCCACTCTCTTTTCGGTCCACCAAGTCGCAGTTAACGTTTCAATGCCCGATCAGATGCGCCTTCGCGAATATCGGCGGAAATTCGCGGGCTGATTCCCATCGCTGAATTGGGACCGATCCCGTTCCCCAAGGTCAGCGGCCCTTGGCGGCCTTCACCAGTTCCCGCACCTCTTTCGCCAAAGTCGGGGCGTGAAACGGAATTCCGTCGCGGATCGTCCATTCGATCCCACCGGACTTGAACACCTTGCCGTCTCGGACCTCTTCGACCCCAAGCGGGCTCAGGACCTTGAAGTTCTCGAGCGGGTTGCCGTTGACGACGATCAGGTCGGCCTTGTAACCGACGCGGATCCGGCCGATCGAATCCTCTTTCCCGAGAATCTTCGCCCCGTTCGAAGTGGCGTGCTGGATCACCTTGAGCGGATGGAAGCCCGCCTCCTGGTGAAGCTCGAGTTCCCGTAGCAGGCCGAACCCGTAGATCTGATAGATAAACCCGGCGTCCTCGCCCGTGCCGATCACGCCGCCTTTTCGGCCAAACTCGTAAAGCGCATCCATCCAGATCCGGTAGTTCTCTTTCCAGAACGTCTCGTCCGTGGATGACCATCCGATGAAATACGAACCGTGATTCGCCGGATTCGGTTTGAAATACTCCGCAAGCACCGGGTGAAGATATTCGCCGAACGCCGGATTCGTCTGCGCCCTCTGGAGATCGCGCGACGCCTCGTAGATCACCAGGGTCGGATCCCAGGCGACTCCCGCGGCGATCATCGAATCGAGAACCTTCATCAGTCTTTCGCGGTTCGCTTCGCGCCACAGTCGGCCGGCATATCGGAATCTGTCGACTTCGTCGTTGTAATTGTAATCAGAGGGGAAGTTCTGGCGTCCCGATTCGATGGCCGCGTCGGGAATTCCATACCAGTGCTCGATACTCGTCGTGCCGAATTTGATATCGTCCCAGGCGTTCGTTTCCTCGACGCCGACGTGGTGCATGACCCGCATTCCCTGCTTTTTCGCTTCGTCCATCATCGCCGCCATCAAATCGCGGTCGATCGTGTA
>CAZARD010000005.1:30252-31367 GCA_964487505.1 uncultured Blastocatellaceae bacterium
GACGACTTTTTTCAAACAAACTGCTCCCGTCCGCTGTCTGCAGACTGCCGGAAATGACAATGGCGGCTCAAGGCTCTAGAATGGTTTCATTGGTTTTTTTCAAACAATTATTAAATCAGAGAGGATGAATTAGATAATGGCAGCAGGAAGAAACAAGATCACCGTAGTCGGTGCAGGAAACGTCGGCGCGACGGCCGCTCATTGGATCGCAGCGAAGGAACTCGCTGATGTCGTTCTCGTCGATATCGTCGAGGGAACGCCGCAGGGCAAATCGCTCGATCTGGCGCAGGCCGCGCCGATCGACGGTTTCGACGTGAAACTCGTGGGGGCGAATTCGTACGAAGAGACCGCCGGATCGGATGTCGTCATCATCACCGCGGGCTTGCCGCGCAAACCCGGAATGAGCCGCGACGATCTCCTTAAGACCAACTCCGATATTGTCGGGACGGTCACCGATCAGGTCGCGAAGTACTCGCCCAACGCGTTCATCATCGTCGTCTCGAACCCGCTCGACGCGATGACGCAGGTCGCGTTCGTCCGTTCGGGATTCCCGAAGAACCGCGTGATGGGCATGGCCGGCGTGCTCGATTCGGCACGGATGCGCTGTTTCGTCGCCGAGGAACTTAACGTCTCCGTCGAGAACGTAACGTGCTTCGTACTCGGCGGACACGGCGACACGATGGTTCCCTTGCCGCGCTATTCGACGGTCGCCGGAATCCCGATCACCGAACTGATCCCGAAAGACCGGCTTGACGCGATCGTCACGCGCACCGCGAACGGCGGCGCCGAGATCGTTGGTTTGCTGAAGACGGGATCGGCATTCTATGCTCCGTCGCTCGCGGCAGTTGAAATGGCCGAGGCGATCCTGAAAGACAAGAAGAAGATCCTGCCCTGCGCTGTTTATCTTGAGGGCGAATACGGCATCAACAACCTGTTCGTCGGTGTTCCGGTAAAACTCGGCAAGAACGGTGTCGAACAGATCATCGAGATCAGCCTGACGAACGACGAACGCGCCGCGCTCCAAAAATCGGCCGGCGCCGTCCAGGAACTGATCGATGTTCTTGGGATTTGACGGGAAGCGGTGAGCAGTGCAAAGTGCAAAGTGCAAAGTGCAA
>CAZARD010000005.1:31467-76243 GCA_964487505.1 uncultured Blastocatellaceae bacterium
CTTGGGATTTGACGGGAAGCGGTGAGCAGTGCAAAGTGCAAAGTGCAAAGTGCAAAGTGCAAAGCGCAAAGTGCAGTATGTTGTTGAGCCAACGAAATGCAAGTCCCGAACGAGTGTCTTGCGCCGCAAACTAAGTACTTTCCACTTTGCACTACTGCTCACTGCTTACTGCTCACAGCTTACTGCTCACCGTTCGCGCATTGCGATATCGGAACGATCTCCCATTTCGGAGGTGATCGATATGAGATCGATGCAGTTTCTTAAAACGGTCGCGCTGGTCGCGATCTTGCTGGTAATACCCTTCGACGCCGTCGGGCAGATCAAAAAGTACCGTTGGAGCGGCGAAATGTGCGAATACGAAGCGCGGTACAATTCGCGCAAGTATTCGCCTGAGCAGATCCGCGATACGGTGCTCCTTTCAATGGACCAGGAATTCAGCCTCGAGGTCGGAACGTCCGTCGCGCTTGATCTGGAAGAGATCCCGCAACTGAACGCGGTCGCGCTGAGGGACGAGTACTTGTTCAAGCGGCAAAAGCTCGCCGCGCTCAAGATCATCGATGATCCCTACTGGAATCAGATTTGGCGCGACCGTTTGAACGAACTCGACCGCGTCTACCAGCTTTCGCGCGCCACGATCCTCAGCTACAAAGACCCGCAAAGGCTTCGGGACGTGACATATGCGCCCGTTTGCGTTCGCGAGTTCGCTGAACCGCTGATCGCCGGCGGACAAATGCTCCTCGATACCTGGCTCAAAGTGAATCTCGCCTCAAGGGAAAAGAACGTTAACCCCGATCGGTTGCGTCTCGAGTTCGAACGGCAGTCGGCATCGCCCGATAAGTTCGCCTATGCGCGCCTCGAAGTGACCGGGTTTGGCTGGCACAACTGCGTGAACGCGATCGCGCGAGGAGAGAATCCGGATTACGACGAGATCCGCAGACATCTTCGGAAACTGTTTGTCGGAAAGATCAGGGAGCGTTGCGAAATGCCTTAACGCTGCGTCTTGTCGGCATTGATCCCGAGACTCTTCATCCGCCTGTAAAGGTGGCTGCGGTCGACGCCCATTGATTCAGCCGCCTTCGAGACGTTTCCTTCATTTTCAGCGAGCTTGTGAAGAATGAACTCGCGCTGGTAGGCGTCGGTCGCGTCCTTGAACGACGGAAAACGAAAGCTCGACGCCGGAGGTTCGTCAGTAGAGTTGAAGCGCGGCAGATCGTCGGCTTCGATCCGCGACTTCTGTGACATGATGACGACGCGCTCGATGGTATTCTTCAACTCGCGAACATTCCCGATCCACGCATAATTCTGGAGCGCGCTTATCGCCGATCCCGTGAATTCCTTCGGCTTCTTCCCGTACGCTCCCGAGAATCGAAGGTTGAAATGATCGACCAGCAACGGAACGTCCTCAAGCCGATCACGTAGCGGCGGGATCTGAAACGGAATGACATTCAACCGGTAGAAAAGATCGACGCGGAAATCTCCGTTCTCGATCAGATCGCCGAGCGGTTTGTTCGTCGCCGAAATCACGCGAACGTCGACCTTGATCGGCGTGTTGGAACCGACCGGTTCGAATCGCTGTTCTTCGAGCACGCGGAGCATCTTCGCTTGGACCCGCGGAGACATGTCGCCGATCTCGTCCAGAAAGAGCGTCGCGCCGTCGGCGATCTCGAACTTGCCCTTCTTTGCCGCCGTCGCCCCCGAAAACGCGCCCTTCGCGTGCCCGAACAACTCCGATTCGACAAGTTCCTCCGGTATCGCCGCCGAATTGATTTCGACAAACGGCGCGTTCCGCCGCCGAGATTGTCCGTGGATTGCGCGCGCGACAAGTTCCTTTCCGGTTCCCGATTCGCCCGAGATAAGGACCCGGCCTTCGGTCGGCGCGACAACCGCGATCTGCTTTCGGAGCGCCCGCATCGCGACGGATTCGCCGATCATCACATACTCGCCGGACAGTTGCTCTTCGAGCTGCGCGTTGACGCGCTCGAGGTCCCGCTGCCGAATCGCGTTGCGGACGGTCAGAACCGTCTTCTCGAGACTCAACGGCTTCTCGATGAAATCAAACGCGCCCAGCTTCGTGGCGTTGACCGCCGTTTCGATGTTCCCGTGGCCCGAGATTATCACCACCGCAGAATCGTTCCCGTTCTCGCGCAAAAGGCGAAGCGTTTCGAGGCCATCGATGCCCGGACCAAGCCAGATATCGAGGAGGATGCACGCGAAATGCCTGGTTTCCACGACCGACAGGCAGTCTTCGCCATTGGCGACCGACTCGACCTCGAACCCCTCGTCCTCAAGCACGCCGCGAAGCGCCTCGCGAATGCCCGGTTCATCATCGACTATCAGAACAGAATTCATCAGCGTACAATTCTACTTTACTCGCCGCGTTGCGTTCGAGTCCGTATACAAGATTCTGCAAGGTCAAAGCTCGAGCGAATTCCGAAACATCGCGAGGACCTGGCGGGACATTGATGCCGCCGCCGACTCGTTCTCAGTCGCATTCTTGCCCGTCAGCGCCTTGTCGCCGTCCGTGATCTTGAATACCTTGCCTCGGTCGTAGTAGATCCGAAGATCGAGTTCTTCGGTCTTCCGATAGAAGAAGACCAACGACCCGGAAGCATCGTAAAGCAGTTCGGATATCTCGGTCCGGCTTGATCTTTGAGTCGTGACGATCGCTTTCAAGAGACGGTCCGGATACGGGTTCTTCTCGCGGTCGCCGAACGTGTAATAGATCTTGACGGTCGAATCATAAATGCCGACCGCAGGATACGGGCCGTTGTTCCGGTTTACCTTGACCTCGGTCAGAAAAGTGGTCGACGTATCGCCGCTCGCCTCGCATTCGGCGATCTTCCGATCGGCCTCCTGCGCGAGTTTGCGGATATTGTCGATACGCTTGTCTGTTTGCGCGCTGGCAAATCCGCAGATCAAAAGGACGAACACTACCGGAGCGATCAAAGCTCTCATACAAACCTCCTTTGCCGCGATTCGGAAGGCAAGCCCGGTCAGGCGATACCGGCCGGGATCTCGATGACGAACCTCGCTCCGCCCGAAGCGTGGTTCGATGCATTGATCTTGCCGCGATGCTCGGTGACGATCCGTTGAACGATCGCCAGACCGAGTCCGGTTCCGCGGCCTTTCGTCGAAAAATACGGTTGAAAGAGTTTCTGGAAATCGGACGGCGCGATCCCGTACCCGTTGTCGGCGATCTCGGCCACGACGACGTCGCGCGCGACATCGTGGCGCGTCTTGACGGTCACTCTTTTGTCGGACTGCGAATCGTCGAAGGCCTCAACCGCATTCTCGATCAAATTCACAAAAACTCGTTTCAATTGCTCTATATCAATCATCGCATCGGGCAACGCTTCCGCCAACTCAACCTCGATTTCAACACCGCGATCCTCAAAAAGCGCCGCGGCCTGGCCCACGACATCGTTGACGTTGCCGGCCTCGAGCTTGACACTCGGCAGTCGGGCAAACCGCGAGAACTCATCGACCAGCGACTTCAGACTGTTCACCTCGCGAAGGATCGTTTCGGTTCCGTCGGTGACGATCCTGATCGACGGGTCGGCGTTTCCGGCCTGCGCGAACCGCTTTGCAATACGTTCAGCCGAAAGCTGGATCGGTGTCAGCGGATTCTTGATCTCGTGCGCCATGCGCCTCGCGACCTCCGCCCAAGCAGAAGCGCGCTGCGCGGCGATCAACTCCGAAAGGTCCTCGATCACGAGAACTAACCCGCTCGCATCGTCCGGTGTCATCGGCAGCGTTGTCGCAAACAACGCCACCGGAAGACAAGCACCGCCGTCCGCAGCGCCTGCCGGGTCTTCACGCTGAAGAACAGTTTGCTCGCTTGCTTGCCCGACCCGTCGGGCACGCCCAAAGAGGCGCTCAATTACCGCACGGTTCTCGTCACTGAAAAGTCCGCCGAGTTCGATACCGGAAAAATCCCCGTCTTCAAGGCGAAGAATCCTTGCGGCTGCGCGATTGATCGTCGTCACGTGATTTGCCTTGTCGAACGAGATCACGCCCGTGGAAAGCGATTGGAGCACGGTTTCGATGTAACGTCTCCTTTCTTCGAGTTCGGTCGAATTCTCGCGCAGCTTCGCCGACATTTGGTTGAATGAGCGGACGAGCAACACAAGCTCATCCTCTGCAAGCACATCCACCTGAAAGCCGACCTTCCCCCGCGCGATCTCGTTGGCTCCTTCGACCAACGCGTTGACCGGCACCGTCAGTCCGCGCGCGATGTAAACGGCCGTCCAGCTCGATGCGAAGATCAGCAGAAAAGTCAGCAGTCCGAGCGTCGAAAGCCCGATCTGCCGCACCGTGAGCTGCTGGTCTTTGAGCCGGTCGAACTCCTGTAGCGCTTGATCGATGACTTGGCCGGCGTTTTCTTCCTCATAAAGAGCGGCGACGACTATCAACCGGCGGCCGTCGCGAAGTTTCGCAACGGCGGCGTCGAATCCGCGTCCGTCGTTAATACGCGGATCGGCGGTCCGGCCATCGCGCGCCATCGCTACGATCTCCCTGAAATCCGAATTGTTCAAATCGACCCTCGAGGCCGCCTCGACCGTTTTCCCGTCCTTCGCCAACACCTCGACGAACGACAACTTCCCTGTATCCGCAAGCCGTCCGAGTTCACCCGTTCCGATCTGATGCTCATCGAGCGTTATGGCAAGCATTTCGGTGCTTTCACGGAATTTCTCGGCCTGAAGCGCGATCGCGCGATTTTTTAGAAGCTGCGCGCGCCTGACGACGTCTTCCGGAATCTGGGTGAACCATCTCTCAAGCGCGCGATTCATAAACAGATACGAGAAGCCGGCCATCGCGACGATGGGCAAAATGCTGATCAGAAAGAAGTAAAGCCAAAGACGGGTTTTGAACTTCGAGCCCAGCGCGAGCGCCCGGCGCTCTCGCGTGAGCTTGACTATGTTCCGGAGAAAGATGAAACCAAAAACGACGAATGCGAAAAAATTAAGAGACGAAAGCGCGTACAGCAACAACGTGTCATTGGCGGTCTCGACAGCGAGGTTCTTCCACAAATTCGACGACTGAAGCAACACGAGGAAAGTAAGCAGCACGAGAACGATCGCGCCCAATAGCCACGGCGAGACTCTTCGAGCAGATTTCCGTTCATTTTCCACCATCGGCGGAATTCTATCACGGGGACGGCGAATGAGTGACAGACCGCCCACCAGGTCCCGTTTCTCAATTTTCAATTATCATTTATCATTTATTGTTTTCGTTCTCTGTCTTTTCACGATGGATCTAAAGCGGTTTTTCATTAATCAAGCCGGACGCGTACGGAGCGGCTGGAGAGTTGCGGCATTCATTTTGTCGACGATCGCAACGACTGCGGTCGGGATCTTGGCGGTTTTCCCGATCATCAGCCTGTTCGATGATGGAGGCGAGCGCCCGGGATTGGCGCTCTATATTGCGCAGTTCAGTGTCGGAGCGGTCGCCGCGCTCTTTTTCGGCTGGATGTTCGGGCGCATCTTCGAAGACCTTCCGTTCTCGGCCCTCGGAGCTTCGTTTCGCGGACATTGGTTTCGCGATCTTGCGATAGGCTGCGTCGTGGGAGCGGTTTCGCTCGTTCTCGCGGCCGGGATCGTGTTCGCTTTCGGGAGCGTTTCGTTCGCCGCCAACTCGGAAAGTACGACTTCGGCCATCGCATCGACACTGGGAACAACGCTGGCGCTGTTCATATTCGGTGCGGCCTTCGAAGAGGCGTTCTTCCGCGGCTATATGTTCCAGACCCTTGGACGCGAACGACTTTGGCTATTCGGCGCCGCGTTCACGGCGATCTTTTTTGCAACGATCCACAACGGCAATCCCGGGGCGAGCCCGCTTTCGTGGCTGAACACATTCATCGCCGGAATATGGCTCGCGGTCGCGTATTGGAAAACCCGGAATCTCTGGTTTCCGTTCGGCATCCATCTGGCTTGGAATTGGGTCCAGGGGTCGATTCTCGGGATCAACGTCAGCGGGCTCGAGTCCTTAACCCCGGACCCGCTGCTGCGCGCTCGGATCTCCGGTCCGGATTGGATCTCAGGCGGGGGTTACGGCGTTGAGGCAAGCATCGCCTGTACGATCGCGCTGATCGTCTCGACGGTCGCGATCGTTTTCCTTCCCGGGCCGGACAAAGCAAAACAAGAGCCCGGACTCGATTCGCCGGAAAGAGCCGACGGAGTTGGCCTTTCGTAGCTGTCCGCGGCATCTTGTCGTTTTCCGACCCGAATTCGGGCCGGCTCGGTCGGGAAACCGGTCTCTAGCTCGATTGGTAGGCGACCCGTGCCAACGACTCGAGGCGTATCGCGTATAGTCGGTCACTGACAATACGTGCGATGCGTTGCATCATAAGGTAGCCGAAGGCCGGGTCCTCCTCGAAAGCGCGTCCCAGTTTCTCACGATCAAAGGTAACCACCCGACAATCCGTCGCTGCTTTGGCGCTGGAAGTGGCGTTGTGTGGCGGCACCAGAGCGGACCAACCGAATACTTCGCCCGGACCGAGCGCGCCGATAACCTGATCCCGTGTGGTCAGTTTGCCGGTCAATTGGCCGGAAACCGGTTGCTCGACCGATTCATCGGGAATCTCGATAACGACAGCGGTTGCGCCCTCAAGAACGAGGTACAGGCTATCGAGTCGGTCACCCTCGTGGAAAAAGTAATTGTCGGAGTCCACGCTCAGTTCATCGCTCACCTTGGCAATCGCTACCAGTTGGTCCTGACTCAAACCGCCGAAAAACGGATAGCGGCGCAATATCTCTGGTGAAATCATTTTTCCTCCGAATTGACGTCAAAACGTCCTTCATCTCGATCGATCGACAACTTCAACTCTGCCAGTACGGCATCGGCAACTTCGTTAACGGCGCGTTTTACCGCCGGTGTCGGTTCATCACAAAACTCAGCGATATTCTCCACTTCAACACCGAAGACCACGACCTCTTCCGGAAGCGGCAAGCCCATCCGCGAGGCCATTTCCAATGCGGTGTTCAGGTTGGTATCGTGCGGCGAAACGCTGTGCTGCGTGGGGCTCATGGCTTGCAGGTCGTCAAGCGTCAAACGATGAACCGTGCCGGGGCAGTTACCGGTTCCGAAAAGCGCATCGATCAGGATGACCCGCTCATAACCCAACAGTCTTTCCATCAGACCCAAACCACCCACGCTTGCCTCGCTGATCTCCACCGATGATTCCCTCGGCAACAACGACCCGACCGCCTGCGCAACGCGCACGCCGACACCATCGTCCGTCAATATCGGATTGCCCAAGCCAAGCACCAGCGTCTTCATTTTCGTTCGCGACATACCAGTAACCGATCGCTTTTTCATCCCGGCATCGGTTAGTTCACAAACCGGCTCACCTTCCTGATCTCGTTTCCGTCCGCGTCGCGGATGGTTACTTCCAATGGCATCCGGCCGGGCAGAGCGTGAGTGGCGCACGAAAAACAGGGATCGTACGCTCGAAACGCCATCTCGACCTTGTTGAGAAGCCCCTCCGTGATGACCGCCCCTTTTGAGATAAGCGATTTGGCGGCCTTCTTAAGCGACATAGTGATCGGCGCGTAGTTGTTGGTCGTGCCGACAACAAGGTTGACGCGGGTCAATATGCCTTTTTCATCCGACCAGTAATGGTGCGTAAGAGTCCCGCGCGGTGCTTCCACGCTGCCGACGCCTTCGAGACCGCCCACGCCGGACGGGGCCGCGACTTCCACACGCACGTTGGGATCAGTGATCTCGGGATCGCAGATGAGCTCCTGCATCCGTTCGGCCGCATAGAGCATTTCGATGAGCCGCGCCCAGTGTGTGGCAAGCCGGTGATGGATCGGCCGATACCGGCTTTCGCTTTTCCGGCTGAGCGCGTCGAACATCTTCTCATAGGCCTCCTGCGCCAAGGGTGTCGCCATTCCGTCGGCGGCGTTAAGGCGCGAAAGCGGCGTGGAGCAGTAGACGCCGCTGCCCGGGCCGTCAACGAATCCTTTCCAGCCGATGGCTTTGAGGTACGGGAACTTCAGATACGTCCAAGGCTCAACGTGCTCCGCGATGTGCTCCAGATAATCCCGGGCCGGATATCTTACAAACTCATTGCCCGACGGATCGACTACCCGAATCGTACCGTCGTAGAAATTGACCCGGTTCCGATCGTCAACCGTGCCCATATAATAAGTCTCATCGGTGTAACCGTCCGAGACAATCAAGTCAAGATAGGCCTTGTTCTTCAATACCAGATCTTCAAACAGCTGCAAGCTGAACAACGCAAATTCCACATTTTGCCGAGCGATATCTTCGATCTCCGGCTGCATCTCCTTTGTCACCGGCTGGCTCCAACCGCCGGGCATTCCGGTGACGGGGTGAATTCCGCGTCCGCCCAAAAGCCTGATGACGTGATGGTTTCGCATCCGGCAATCGATGACCCGTTTGCCGGTCTCCAAACCGACCTTGCGAACCACGCCCAATATGTTGCGTTCCGCGGGCGGCGAGTCCGGTCCAAGCACAAAATCGGGTCCGCCGAGCGCGTAGAAATGCGTGGTGTGGTCGGTCACATAGAATGCCATGTAGAACAGTTCGCGCAGTTTCCTGACCGTCGCCGAAGGTTCGACCTGAAACAATGCGTCCAGGGCTTTGGTAGCGGCCATATGATGCGCCTCGGGGCAAACGCCGCAGATCCGATTGGTGATTCGCGGCATTTCCTCGGCCGGCCGGCCGACGCAGAACGCCTCGAACCCGCGGAGCTCGGGAATAATGAAGTAGGTGTTCGCCACCTCGCCCTCTTCATCCAGGAATATGTCAATCTTACCGTGACCTTCCAGCCGGGTAATGGGGTCTATCGAAATTCGTCTCATAGGATGACTCCTTTGGCGGCACGCGGCAATCAGTTGGCTCATTCCCGCGCGTTCCCATCGTCGAGGATTGGGAAAGGCCCTTCGACGGAAGAGGGGCGATCGTCTTCGCCATCCGTCGTCGGATCTTAGAAAGCCTCGTCATACTCGCTCTTCACCGTTCGCGTTGTTTCCATCGACTCGTGCGCGATGCAGGATCGAATGGGCCATGCTGAAGCGGTAGAACGTGCCCGCGGGATCTACGATGCCATCGATAATCGCATCGAGTTGCGAGTCCACGTCGGCTTCGTGATCGCCGGTCTTTCCCACATCGATGATCGAACCGATCGCGGTCAGCATACGCGCGCCTTGGTCCTCGACTCCGTCAAGCGGCCCATAACAGCCACGGCAGCCCATACCGACCTGAGGGCATAACGCTCCGCAACCGGCCCGCGTCGCCGGCCCGACGCATATCAGTCCCTGCTCCAACAGGCAGACGCCGTGTTCAGGCAAGATCTCGTAGGGCCTGTAGAACCGCTTGATCCGTTTTTCACATTTTTCCAACGCGCATTCTTCGCACACGGCCACATCCCTGGCCCCGACCACCGAACCCTTTGGAGGCAGTTCGGCTCCTTCGAGAAGTCCGGCGACCAACGCTTCGAGCACCTCCCAGATCCGGGGCGGCTCGGGCGGGCAACCGGGCAGATAATAGTCGACCGACACCACCTGATCGAGCGATTTGACCGTGTTGTAAAAATCCGGGATCCGGATGTCGCCGTCAGGCGTCGTTGTTAGGGCCTGCGGGACGATGCCATCGGGATTCGGCGTCGAAGGATTGTTCAGATAGATCGCATCGTAGGTCGCAGCCTTCGATGTCAGGTTCGACAGCGCCGGGATACAGCCTTCGCAGGCGCAGGAACCGTAGGCCACCAACAACTTCGACTTTCGACGCAGCAGGTGGGCCATTTCCTCGTTTTCAGACGAGCGGATCGCACCGTTGAACAGGCACAGATCAATGTAACCATCCGGGTAGTTGCGTACGTCCTCATACTTGAAATCCGCGATACAAGGGAAAAAAACGATATCGAAGATCTCGTCCACCTTCAGTATCTTTTCACCGATCCCCAACACGGAGACCTCGCAGCCGCCGCACGAAGACGCCCAGTACATCGCCAAAGTCGGTTTGTCGCTCATACCGCCACCTCCAGCGGTTGAATCCCGATCCTCTCGTTGCGGTTCAACCCGGGCCAGTTCAGCGGGCCAAGTTTTCGCACATCCTCGACCATCTTGCTGATCTCCTCGGCCAGCCGCAGGCCTTCGGCGGCACTGGCCCAGATCAGCCGCACTCGTTCGGGTTCGACGCCCAACTGCGCCAGCATCCGCTGCATCAGTTTGAAGCGCCGCAACGCCTTGAAATTCTGTTCGAGATAATGGCACTCTCCGGGGTGGCAGCCGGTGATCATCACGCCGTCTGCCCCGCCAGCCAAAGCCTTCAGGACGAAAGTGGGATCAAGTCGTCCGGAACACATCAGGCGCATAAGGCGGATATTGGGCGGATACTTGATCCGCGCCGTACCGGCGAGGTCCGCCGCCCGATAACTGCACCAGTTGCAGGTAAAGCCGATAATCACGGGTTCGAACTGTTGCGCTTCGTTCATCTTAATCTCTCCATTTGGTCAATACCGTCATTGATTCCGGTTTGAGGCCGGAGCGTCTCCGGGCCCGAATCGTAGTACCGGTGCATTATCGACGTTCAACATCAACAACCCGTTCAACTGCGCAAGCAACTGCTCGTTGCTGAATTGCGTGCCGGTGATCGCGCCGGACGGACAGGCTGCCACGCAAGTGCCGCAGCCCTGACAAAGCGCCGGGTTGATCCTTGTGATCCGCTCGTTCTCGACATAGCCAATGGCGTTGAAGGGACACATCGTATTGCAGATTCGGCATCCGGAGCATTTGTTTTCAACGACGGAGGCGCGCACCGGCTCAAGCGCCAGTTCACCCTTCTGAATGCGGCCAAGGACCCGGGCGGCCGCCGCGGCGCCTTGCGATACGCTGGCCGGGATGTCCTTTGGTCCTTGAACACACCCGGCGATGTAGATACCTTCGGTCATCGTTGCAACCGGATCCAGTTTCGGGTGCTTCTCAATGAACCAGCCCGCGGCACTGCAGGATATGCCAAACTTGTGGGCGACCTCCTTTGAGTCGCGGCGAGGTTCCAGCCCCGCCGACAGGATGACCATATCCACGGGAATCCGGCGTTGGCGACCCAACAGAGTATCCTCGGCCTGAACGATCAGCTTGCCTTCCTCGCCGGGCTGACGCGCGGCATCGGTAACTTCGGCGGCGCGTCCCCGAATGAAATGGACACCTTCGGACAGCACCCGCTGATAGAACTCGTCGTAATCCTTGAACGCGGTACGGATATCAATGTAGAAATTGTAAACCTCCGCGCCGGTGCGCTCTTTGACGAGATGTGCGAACTTAAGGCTCTGCATACAGCAGATCACCGAGCAGTAGTTGTTGTAGTTGCGGTCGCGACTGCCGACGCAGTGCAAGACCGCTACCGACTCCGGCTTGGAGACGCCGTCGCGCATCACGACTTCGCCGTTGGTCGGGCCGGCGGCGTTGCACATCCGCTCAAATTCCAGGCTCGTGAAAACATTGGCCAGACGCCCGTAGCCGTATTGCGGGATGCGTCGGGCATCAAAAAGATCAAAGCCGGTGGTCAAAATGATATTGCCGATCTCCACTTGAATCAGATCGTCCTTCTGCTCAAAGTCAATGGCCTTGGGACTTGTCGGACAGAATATCTGGCAGGCCTTGCACTTGCCGCGCTCGAAGAAAGTGCAGTTCGCGGAGTCAATGACCGGATACTTCGGCACCGCCTGTGCGAACGGACGATAGACCGCTTTGCGGTAGCCGACACCTGCCTCGAAGACGTTATCGACGACATTCTTGGGGCATTTCTCAATGCAAATGCCACAGCCTGTGCAGACATCCTGGTTTACGTAGCGGGCCCTTTTGCGAATCGTTACCGTGAAGCTGCCGACATATCCGTCAACCCGTTCGACCTCGCTCCAGGTGAGCATCGTGATGTTCGGGTGGGACGCCACCGCGACCATCTTGGGCGTCAGAATGCAGGCCGAACAGTCCATCGTCGGGAAGGTCTTGTCAAACTGGGCCATATGCCCGCCGATCGATGGCTCGCGCTCGACCAACACGACCGGAAAACCGCTGTCCGCGATTTCGAGCGCAGCCTGGATTCCGGCGATTCCCCCGCCGACCACAAGGGTCGTCGGGTTGATGGGCACGGTGAGCGGCTCGAGAGGTTCATGGCGGGCGACGCGCTCGACCGCGCCCGAGACAACGGCCTTGGCTTTGGCCGTGGCCGCCCCCTTGTCGGTATGGACCCACGAAACGTGTTCGCGGATCGAGGCCATTTCGCAAAGGAACGGATTCAATCCCGCACGATCGCAGGCGGTGCGGAAGGTCTGCTCGTGCAAATGTGGAGAGCACGCCGCCACGACAACGCGCGTGAGTCCCTGCTCCTTGATGTCCGCCTCTATCAGTTCCTGTCCGAGGCTGGAACACATGAACTTGTAATCCCGCGATATGACGACGCCTCGCTCTGCCAGCGCTTCGCCCGCCCATTTCGAAACTTCCGCAACATCGACCTTGTCGGCAATGTTTGTTCCGCAATGACAAACGTAAACGCCAATGCGTTCCTTGGTCATAGCCCCTCCTTCGGCGATTCGGGCATCGGCAAGGCTCTTTTGTCACGTGCCTTTTTGGTTGCAGTTTTCGGCACCGCCCCGATTTTCGCCAACGCCGGCCTGGCATCGACAAACTCCTTGCCGAAGCCCAATTGGTCGGTCGGAATTCCAAAGGCCAATCCCATCATCTGGGTGAAGTAGAGGACCGGGATCTTGTAGTTCGTTCCGAAGTGCTTGTTTACGCTTTCCTGATACGCGTCGAGGTTGAGCTGGCACATAGGGCACAGCGTAACAATTGCGTCGGCATCATAATCGGCGGCGTTCTTGAGCAGGCGCCGGATGATCTCAAGAGCAGTCGACTCCTTGATCTGAGTCATATGGCCGCCGCAGCACTGAGCCTTGAGAGGGTAATCCACGACCGTCGCGCCGAGGGTCTTGAGAAGCTTGTCAAGCGCGGTCGGGTATTCTGGGTCGTCAAACGGGGTCTTGCGGACCGGGCGCACTACCAAACAGCCGTAATACGGCGCCAATCGCAGGTCATACAGAGGTTTCTTGACCTGTTCCGCAATGGCCTCGAAGCCGACGTCTTTGACAATGATGTCGAGCAGATGTCGCACCCGCATACTTCCCGGCTCGTAGTGCAGGTCGCCCGCCGCAAGGGCGCAGTTCACTTTTTCGGCAAGTTCCGGAGAATCGCGAAGATAGCGGTCGGTTTTGGAAAGATTCAAGAAACACGCGCTGCACGGCGCAACCAGATGGTCGCCGTTGGCCCGTTGCTTGGCAGCCAGGGCCAGGTTGCGACTGATGAGGGCGAAGGCCGGGATCATTTCTATGCTCATATACTCCGTCGCGCCGCAACAGTTCCAATCATCGATCTCGACGAATTCGATATTCAGCGGTCCGGCAACCGCCATCGTCGACTGGTGGTAAGCCGCGGCATTCTTTTCGAGCGAGCATCCGGGATAGTAGCTGTATCTCATCCTGCACCTCCTATCTCTTTGGCCTTTTTCAGAATGGCTTGAAGCTGGTCGATGTTCCTGATGCGTTTTGGCGTAAGATCCATACGGCCTTTGAGGAACATCATCAACCCCATTGAGGTGGCCATTTTCATTGCTCCGATCGGATGATGGCGCAAATGGTAGCGCGTAGCCAATCCGAGCTCGAAGCTGCGACCGTAGCTCTCCACGTATTCAATGAACGTGTCTGAGAAATCGGGGGCATCGGCCGCACTGGACTCTTTGTAATGCCCTTCTTTTATGGCCATCCGCTTCAGGGTCGACATAATGTCGGTGATATGGACCTCCTGAGGGCAGCGGGACATACAGTAATAACAGGAGACGCAGTACCAAGGGGCGTTGCTGGTCAGGACATCGTCCTTAAATCCCGCCTCGACCATAGCGAACAGAGCGCGGGGAGAGTGGTCCATATCCGATCCGGAAGGACAAGAGCCGCCGCAGATACCGCACTGGATGCACTTTTCCAGGTTTGATTTGCCCGGGGTAGCTGCAATCACTTCTTCAAAGAACGTAGGCGCTCGCGATTGGATTTTGGGCATCAACATTCTAACCTCCTTACGATGAAGGTCTGTTGTGAAACATTTCACAATATCTTTACTATACTGTATTACGATTTCAAAAACACGATTGTGATGAGGATCACAAATGCCGGTATCGAATTCGCCCTGCCGGGTAATTCGCCAATCCGGTCAATGGGGAGTCCGGGTGCTTGATCGAGGTCAGCCGTGCGGGGCGACGAAGACGCGAATCATCTCAGCCCCGCGGCTTTCGTGTAGATCATCGCGGATGATAGCAGGAAGAAACGGAATCGGCGTTGCTCGCCAAAACGCATCTGACGAGATCTGTCGGGCAGGCGGTTCGTGGCACCTTGCCCATTCGCGGCCGATCCGGATTCGCGGTACCGGGCCAACATTAACCCAAATTGCCCGTCAGGATTTCCATCGCCGATTCCCGACGAGTTTCGGACTGGCCGACGTTGCGCCCTTTGCGGTCTTTGCGTGGGAAATTCCCATTTTGGCGAGTGGATGCCGGTTCCTCGCGCAAAGCCCGCGAAGATCGCAACGGCGACAATCATAAAGATCAGCCTCTATTGCGTAATCCCGGTCAACGAGAACTAATCAAGCCCAATTACGCATTTGAGGAATTCTGCCACGGATCTTACGAATTTCGCGAAACACAGAATGATATGCGAGAATTCGCGCAATCCGTGGCGAAAAGCCGTTAAGTTACCTTATCGCGCAATTTGGGATCAAACGAAACCGGCCACTTAGCCGGAAATCCGCGCGGATTGAACGCCCGGAGGCGACACGACGAGAAATTCAACCCCTGATCGCCTACAACGCGTGGATCTTGAATGAGATATCGACTGCGCGGGCGGAATGGGTCAAACGGCCGACGGAGATGAGATCGACGCCGGCCTCGGCGTAGGCCCGGACCCGATCGAGGTCCATTCCGCCCGAGGCTTCGATGAGAACGTTCGGGTTCATCGAATTCGCCATTTCAACGAGTTTCGACGCCTCTTCGGGGGTTTGATTGTCGAGCAGGATGATGTCGGCTCCGGCCTCGACGGCCTCGCGCAGCTGGGCCCAGTTTGAGATCTCGACCTCGATCTTGTGAAGATGCCCGCATCTCATCTTCGCCGCGGTGACGGCTTCGGTGACTCCGCCGGCGAGAGCGATATGGTTGTCCTTGATGAGGACTCCGTCATCGAGACCGAACCGGTGATTCTTCCCGCCGCCAACCGTGACCGCGTATTTTTCGAGCATCCGAAGCCCCGGGGTCGTCTTTCTCGTATCGACGATCTGAGCTCCCGTTCCGTCAACGGCCCGGACATACTGCCTGGTCAAAGTCGCGATCCCGGACATCCGCTGGAGCAGGTTGAGCGCGACCCGTTCGCCCGTCAAAAGCACGTCGGCGTAACCCTTGAGAGTCGCGAAAACAGTTCCGGCCGGAACCTCGTCGCCCTCGCTGAAGGTCGTTTCAAGTTCGGGATTCTCGTCGTCGAGATGTATGAAAACGGCCTCGGCAACGGTCATTCCGCAGACGATGAGATCCTCTTTTGCCAAAAACCGCCCAAAGCCGCGAACGTCCGCCGAGACGGTCGCCTGCGTTGTGATGTCGCCGCGCCCGATGTCCTCAGAGAGAAAATCGCCGATCGCGGCGAGAATGTTTCCTGTTTCGAATAAGTTCATATGTTGTTCGCCGTCGAAGGACGATTGGCGGTAGGCGAGGTCGCGGAATCAGGAATCCGCTCACCTCTCACCGCCCACTGCTTACTGCTTACTGCTCGCCGCTCACCGTATCTTACTTCAATGCTTCCAGATTTTGGCGAAGGGTTGCCGACTGCGTTTCGATCTCGGCAACGCGGTCGCGAATCTCCGCCACCTTCTCGGCGGGAGCGCGCTCCACGAAGTTCGCGTTCGACAGTTGCCCGCCGAGACGCGCGTTCTCGGCCTCGAGCTTTGCAAGCTGGTTCTCGAGCCGCGCGGTCTCTTTCTCAAAGTCGATCAATCCCTCGAGCGGGACGGCGATCTCGGCGACCGTTGTCACCGCCTTCGCCGATGCCTTCGGAACGTCGAGCGCCTCGCCGAGAACGAGTTTGTTCGCGCGTGCAAGTTTCAAGATCTGGGCCTCGTTCTCGGCGAACACGCGGCGCGCGTTCCCGTCGGACGAGATGTGGATCTCGACCCGATCCGACGGCTTGATCTGCATCTCCGCGCGGATGTTCCTGACCTTCGAAATGACGTCGATCACCGACTGCATTTCCGACTCGGCGATCTCGTCGACCGCCCGCGCGTCGCCCGGCGGGAACGAGGTCAGCATCACCGTCCGTTCGGCGGCGGCGTATGCCGGATGATGCAGCGCGTTCGAAGTTCCCGGCAGTTTCTGCCAAAGTTCTTCGGTGAGATACGGCATGAACGGATGAAGCATCCGAAGCGCGATCTCAAGGATCGTGATTATCCGCGTCCGCGCAGCCGTCTCGCCGCTATCACCGATCTCGTCCTTGACGAGTTCGATGTACCAGTCGCAAAAATCATCCCAGAAGAAATGGTAAAGCAACGAAACCGCCTCGTGGAAAAAGTACCTGTCGAGCGCCTTGTTGACGTCAAGCGCCGTGCGGTTGAGACGCGAGACGATCCATTTGTCGGCAATGCTCGCCTCTTCGGCGCCGCCCGCGAAGCTGAAATCCAAGCTCGAATGATCGACCTGCGCGCCCTCCGAATTCATCAGACAGAACCGCGTCGCGTTCCAGATCTTGTTGGCGAAGTTCCGGTAGGTCTCGATGAGCGTGTCGTTCCATCGGATGTCGGCTCCGGTCGCGATCGACGCCAGATAGACGCGCGTCGCGTCAACGCCGAATTTGTCGAACAGATCGATCGGATCGACGCCGTTGCCGCGCGATTTCGACATCGGCTTGCCGTCCTTTCCGAGCACGGTCCCGGTCACGATAACGTCTTTGAACGCGGTTTTGCCGACAAACTTACTGGTCGTCATCATCATTCGCGAAACCCACAGGAAGATGATGTCGCGGCCGGTTACAAGCACGTCGGTCGGACAGAAATCGTTGAGATCGTCGGTCTCGGTGACGTCACCGTTCCAGCCGAATGTGGAGAACGCCCAGAGCGCCGACGAGAACCAGGTGTCGAGCACGTCGTTGTCCTGCGTCAGCTCATCCGTTCCCGCCATCCGGCACGCCTCTTCAAAGGTCCGCGCGACGAACAGATCTCCGAACCGGTTGTACCAGGCCGGAATCTGGTGGCCCCACCATAACTGGCGCGAGATGGTCCAGTCCTTCAGATTCTCGAGCCACGTCGTGTAGACCTTTTCGTGGGGAACCTGCGGAGAAAACCGCGGAACGCCTTCATTGCGGACGAGGTCGAGCGCGAGGTCGCGCATCTCGTCCATCTTGACGAACCACTGCTCTGAAAGGATCGGTTCGACGATCGTCTTGCATCGCTCGCAGACCGGCAGGCTGATCTCGTAGTCCTCGATCTTCTCGAGCAGCCCGAGTTCCTCGAAGCGTTCGATCACCTTCGCGCGCGCCGCAAACCGGTCGAGTCCGTCAAAATCGGCACCCGCCGCGGCGTTCATCGTCGCGTCGTCGTTCATCACCAGAATCTGCGGAAGATGATGCCGCTGGCCGATTTGATAATCGTTCGGATCGTGAGCCGGGGTGACCTTAACGGCCCCCGTCCCGAATTCGGCATCGACGTACTCGTCGGCGACGATCGGAATCTCGCGGCCCGTCAACGGCAGTTCCACCGTCTTCCCGACCAGTTCGGAGTAACGCTCGTCACGCGGATTTACGGCGACTGCGGTATCGCCGAGCATTGTTTCGGGCCGCGTCGTGGCGACGGTCAGCCGGCGTGCGGATCCCTTCACCGGATATTGAAGATAGACGAGTTTGCCGTCCTTGCGCGATTCTTCCTTGACCTCAAGGTCGGAGAGCACGGTCTTGTCCTTCGGGCACCAGTTTACGATCCGCAGCCCGCGATATATCCAGCCTTCGTCGTAAAGCCGGCAGAAAACCTCGCGAACGGCCCGCGAGAGGCTTTCATCCATCGTGAAGCGATGCCGGGTCCAGTCGACCGATGCGCCCTCGCGGCGCATCTGATCGACAATCGTGTTCCCGTATTCTTCCTTCCAGCGCCAGGCGCGGCGGACGAACTCCTCGCGGCCGATGTCGAGCGGCGTCTTGTTCTCGTCCTTTTTCAGCTGTTCGACGACCTTGCGCTGGACGGAAATTCCCGCGTGGTCCGTACCCGGCAGCCAAAGCGTGCGGAATCCCTGCATGCGCTTGCGCCGGATGAGCACGTCCATAAGCGTGTGCTGAAGCGCGTGGCCCATATGCAGGCTCCCCGTAACGTTCGGCGGCGGGATAACGATCGAGTATTTCGGCGCCGATGGATCTTCGTTGATCTCGGGAGCAAAGAAGCCGTTCTTCTCCCATCTGTCGTAATGGGAGCTTTCGGCCTGTTTCGGTTCGTAAGCTTTGGCGATCTCAGTCATCTTCAGAATTTCATCGGAAACGGCGCGTCCCGCCGCTCCCCAAACACAAACGGCCGGATTTCGTTTCGGGGAAAACCGGCCGTCGCGATGGTTAGAGTTACGATCTCAACTCGGTTCATCCTTCCGGTCGAACCCGGCGACGACCTCGCTGACGACCTGGCGCAGCGATTCGTTGTCGAGCGCACGGGCCAGACGGTCGGCGATCCGGTCGGCGACCTGATATGTGATGCGCGCGATCAGATCTTCATCGACGACCGGAGCGGAGGGCTCAACGACCGGAGCGACGGGCTCGGGCTCCGGCGTTCGGAACGCCGGACGGATGCCCGTTTCATCCACCAGCGGCGGTAGATCGAGCAAATTACCCTCGTCGATGCTTACCGGAGACGCGGCGCCGAACAGCGGCTCGCGGATGGTCGCTTCGAACGCCGAGGCGTCCGCGACCGCTTCCCGCTCAAAATCCTCGACCGATTCAGGCGACTCGGCGTAATAGGCCGATTCGGGAACGAAATGCTCAGGCTCAGGCTCCGGCGCATATGAATCATCGCCGACCAATGCGAATTCCTTGAGTTCGGCCTCGTCGAGCGGCTGCGTCACGATCCCGTCATCGAATGCTTCCCGCGCGGCATCGGGCTCTGCGAGACGGTTCGATTCGATCATTTCATCGTCGGAACCGACATCGCCGAAACCGAACGGCGGTTCGGCGGGTGGTTCCATTTCGACCGTCTCGGACGTCGAATCGAACCCGACGGCCGCGGTCGATCCGACAGCGCCGTCAACGGCTTCGGTCGAAGCGGCTTCGTGCGCTTGCGCCGACTCGCCGGCGAGAAGGTCCGTGACCTTGCTAACAAGTTGCCGGATCGACTGGAACGGCTTCGTCATATAGTCGTTCGCACCGACGCGACGCGCTTCATCTTCATCAAACGGTTCGAACGAGCCGACGAGCAAAAGAACTGGCACGCGTTCGAGCGCCGGATTCTGCCGTATCGCCTCGCAAACCTGATATCCGCTGCGTCCCGGCATATTGACGTCGGCCATCACAAGATCGGGAGTGAATTCGGCCAGTTTCGCGATCGCGGAATCGCCGTCGCCGACCGCGACGACTTCGATGCCCTCATCCGCAAACGTAAGATTCACGACCTTCTGGATCGTCACCGAATCATCGGCCAGTAGAAGTTTATAGTTTGGCACGCGAGTTTCTCTCCTGTTTGAATCACCGATCAACTCTTGACGAACATTCGAAGCATCGTTTGGAGTTGAACGTTTGTGAACGGCTTCGGCAAAAAAGCAACGGCACCGGCCGCAAAACTGTCGGACGACAGGCGGGCGTTCTGTTCGGCCGTCATCATTATCACCGGGATCTTCATATGACGTTTCTCGGACTGCATATAGCGCACGAGTTCGGTTCCCTGAATATACGGCATCACCACGTCGAGGATCGCCGCGACGAACGGTTCCCCGGCCTGCAGGATCTTGTAAGCCTCTTTCCCGTCCCGCGCAGTGATCGCGTCGAATCCTTCCTTCTCAACGATCGCCTTCACGAGCCGAAGAATTGCCGGATCATCATCCGCGATCAGAATTCGCGGCTTTTCCGCGTTCGCTGCGTCTGTCATAAGGTTCGATCGTATCCCGGTTCGGGCAAGCAATCATTTTAACAAAGATTTTCTGATTTCCGCGAGTTCCGCCGCCAATTTGATCGCCGCCTTCATACTCGATTCGTCGGCGACTCCGCGACCCGCGATGTCGAAGGCCGTACCGTGATCGACCGATGTGCGGATCAGAGGAAGGCCGAGCGTGACATTGACCGAAGCGCCGAACGACAGGCATTTGACCGGAATCGTCGCCTGATCGTGATAACACGCGACGACGGCATCGAATTCTCCGCGGTGCGCACGCAAGAAGATCGTGTCGGGCGGGTACGGTCCGGACGCATCGACGCCCGACGAGCGGCAATCGTCGATCGCGGGTCGGATCTCGCGACTCTCCTCGTCTCCGAACATCCCGCCCTCGGATGCGTGCGGATTGAGTCCGGCGACCGCGATCCGCGGCTTTCGGCCGAGCAGCGTGGCGAGTTGTTCGTCGGCGAACGCGATCAGGTCACTCAGGCGCGCGCGCGTCACGAGCGCGATCGCGTCGCGCAGGCTGACGTGGGTCGAAAGCAACACGACCCGCAGCGGTCCGGCGAAGAATGACATCGCGAAGCGCTCGGTCGCGGTCAGTTTCGCAAGGAATTCAGTGTGCCCCGGAAAGTTGTAGCCGCCAAGATGTATCGCCGCCTTGCTGATCGGTGCCGTGGCGATCGCGTCGACCGCGCCGCGCTTGCACAATTCGACCGCCGCGACGATGTTTTCCGCCGAAGCGCGGCCCGTTTTCGCGGATTCCCTACCGAATTCAAAATCGCCGACGTTCGCGAGGTCGATGATCGCCGGCCGTTCGAACGGGGCCCGATCTTCAGCCCGCCTGATCTCGAGATCTGCGGGCACGTTGAAGCGTCGCGCCGCATCGGAGATGACGCGTGCGTCGCCGATGAGGACCGGAACGCAAGCCGCCGTGATCGCGGCATCCGCGACGGCTTTGACCACGACCTCCGGGCCGATGCCAGCGGCATCGCCGACCGTGACCGCGATCCGCGCTTTTTCTGATGCTTCTCCTTTCACGCTCCCTTAGGATATCACCCGGCCGTCCATCGACCGAATTCGGGACCGGGGAAGAAAAAAAGCGCGCCGATCGAATGGATCCGCGCGCCGTCTTCAGCGATCAAAGAGCTTACTTCTTGCCCTTCGCCGGAGCTTTCCGGTCCTCCGCCTTGTACATATATTTGATATGCCGCTTAAGCAACAAAAGATTCGGATCGTCGGCGCGGTTCACTTTCAGCGCCTCGCGATCGTGCCACTCGATCGTCCCTTCGATCTCCTCGCCATCGGCCAGCACGATGACCATCAACGTTCGCGAGTTGATCTGCTTGCGGTAGTAAAAGATCTCGGCGTGCGTGTCGATCTGCACCCGCTCGCCGCGCCCCTCACCGAAATCGCCTTTCGGACGTTGATAGTTCTGCATTGCTTTGATCTCCCAAGGAAAATCTAATCGGCCTGACGCCGAATGAACGTCGGAACGTTCAGGTTCTCTTCATCATCCTCTTTCGGACCATAAGTGATCCGCGGCTGGAACCCGCCCGAACCCGACGATTCGACGCTCGAGGACGGGTTGGGCAAAGCGGCGTACTGCGCGCTGTCGAATCCGGTCGCGATGACCGTGATCTTGACCATCTCCTCGTCATCCTCGTGGAATACGGTTCCCCAGATGATGTCGGCATCGTCGTGGGCCTCGGCCTCGATCAGCGCGATCGCCTCTTCGATCTCATTTAGCGGCGTCCGCGTCGAACTCGTGATGTTGATGAGCGCTCCCTTCGCGCCTTTGATCGAGTTCTCCTCGAGCAGCCGCGAATCGATCGCAGCTTTCATCGCTTCGACCGCCGCACCATCGCCGCACGCCTCGCCGATGCCCATCAGCGCGACGCCGCGCCCGCGCATCACGGCGCGCACGTCGGCGAAATCGAGATTGATGACGCCCGAGGTCGTGATCAGATCGCTGATGCCCTGGACCGCCTGAAGCAGGATGTCGTCGGCGCGCCGAAAAGCGTCCATGATCGAAATGCGTTCCTCGACGTCCTTGAGCTTCGAATTCGGGATCGTGATTATGGTATCGACGCACCCGCGCAACTCCGCGAGTCCGCGTTCGGCCTGCGCGGTTCGCTTCTTGCCCTCGACGCTGAACGGTTTGGTGACGACGGCGACGGTCAGGATGTTCAGTTCCATCGCGAGCGACGCGACGACGGGCGCCGCGCCCGTCCCGGTGCCCCCACCAAGCCCGGTCGTGACGAACACCATATCCGAACCTTCAAGTACATTGATCAGCTTTTCATAGTCTTCCAGCGCGGCGTTCCGGCCAACGTCCGGGTCCGAACCGGCACCGAGCCCGCGAGTGAGACGGCTACCAAGCTGGATCTTGAGCGGCGCCTTCGAATCGTTGAGCGCTTGGAGGTCGGTGTTCGCGACGATGAACTCGACGCCCTTGACGCCGGCCTCGATCATCCGGTTCACCGCATTGCCGCCGCCACCGCCGACACCGATCACCTTGATCTTCGCTCCGGTGATCGGAGGTTCGTCGATCAAGAACTTGATACCGTTGTTTTTAGATTGCAGTCCGTCCGTCATTTGATTGCTTCCTCAAATCCAATTGCGCGCCGTACTCGAGATGTTAATTCTGAGGCTGACCTTGTGCTGCTCAACAATATATTGTGCCTTCGGGCAAAAAGCATACAATGATTTGTGATAAAAAATCCAGTCGCCGTGTTAAATTTATTTGAATTTCCCGCGAAAGCTCTCGAACCAAGCGGCCACCTTCTGCGTCGCCGTCGTCGGTCCTGCCAACTGCTCGCGGATCTGACGGCGCATCGAGGTCAGCGCCAGGCCGCAGGCCGTCGCCCATTCCGGCTTTTGGACCTCGGCCGCCAGCCCGCCGAACAACTCGCGGTTGACGAATCCGAGACGCGTCGGAGCGTCGAACACCTGCTCGGCGATCTCGACCATTCCGCGGACCTGCGAACCGCCGCCGGTCAGCACCACGCCGCTCGAATTCTGCGCTCCGGTCCGGTTTATCTCGTGCGCCAGATGCTGCAGCAATTCGATCGCGCGCGGTGACATGATGTCGCACAGGATCTCCTTCGAAAGGCCGCGGGTCTCGCTCCGTCCCACCGGGTTTATCTCGATGATCTCCTGCCCCTCGTTCTCACGGAAAAGGAACGACGCGACGCAGCCGTAATCGCGCTTGATCGCATTCGCCTCGGGAATCGAGACACGAAGGCCGAGCGCGATGTCCTTGGTGAAATGCATCCCGCCGAACGGGAAGACGCGCGTGTGCTGAACGGCGCCGCGCCCGAAGATCATCAGGCTTGTCAGCTCCGAACCGATGTTGATCAGGGCGCAGCCGTATTCCCTGTCGTCTTCCGTCAGTGTCGCGGCTGCCGCGGCGACCGGTTCGAGGACCATCCCGTCGACATCGAGTCCCGCGCGGTTGACCGCCTTTTCGATGTTCTGTTTTCCCGCGCTCGGACTGATGATGACATGAACGCGGCTTTCGAGCCGCGCGCCGCGCATTCCGACCGGCTCGGTGATCCCGTCCTGCCCGTCGACGATGAACTCCTGCGGAAGGCGGTCAATGATCTCCCAACCGGCCGGCAGGGGCATCGCGCTCGCCGATTCGATCGCGCGCTCGACATCCTCTTCAGAGATCTCGCGGCCGGCGCCGGCGACCGCCACGACGCCGCCTTTGTTCTCGCCCTGAAGATGTTCGCCCGACAGGTTGACGGTCGCCATCTGGACCTCGAGCCCGCTGACCTTTTCGGCATCCTCGACCGCCCGTTTGACCGATTCGGCGACCGCGTCGGTGGTCGAGACTATGCCGCGCCGCAAGCCGCGCGATTCGGCCTCGCCGATGCCGACGATGTTCATCATTCCGCTTTCGGCCGGTTCGCCGATGACGCACCGGACACGGCTGGTACCGATATCCAGTCCGACCGCGTTGATCTGTCGATTTATCATTGCTGTTTCCCGTTCCCCGCGACCTGCCTCGGGATCAGACGCATCGTTTGCCCGACCATCTTGATCCCTTCGAAGGTCGCCCCCTTGTTGGCGATGCTCTCGATGCCCCTCTGCAAATGTTTTCCGAACTCATCGTTCCCGAGTTCGATAAAGACCTCGGTCCCCGAATCCTCGATCACCACCCGCGGCTCGCCGAGATCCGCAAGATTGACCGATTTGACGCGCTTTATGAGGTCGAATGCCTTCCAATCATCCATCATCCTGGTGTACAGCTTGACACGCGCCAGATTGTCCTTCTGCGCACGTTCGGTGCGCGTCTGATCCCAGCCAGTCATCATCGGCGGGTGCGGCTCGTTTTTGGCCACGGCCGCCACGGTCGCGCCCTCTTCATCAACCCAGAAATCGCCGCCGTCGATCCGCACGACGGCCTTCGGCACGCGCTCGTTCAACTGGACCCGGATGCCGTCCGGCAAGATCCTCGAGACCGCCGCCGAACGAACGAAGCTGAGCGCCTCAACGCGTTCGCGGATCGCCGCAAGATCCGCATGCCAAACCCCCGACCGCTCGGTCTGGCCGCGCACGATCGTCTCAACGGTCTCTTTCGGGACCCGGTTCGCGCCGCCGACGTCGATTCGTTTGACCTCAAAGAACTCGGACGCGGTCACGGTCCGGTAGCCCATGAACGCGAGGAATCCGAGACAGCCGACGATGCACGCGATAAAGAACAGCGGCACGATGAAATTGACGAGGTTTCCGTTCGTACGCGACGCACGCCGGGTCGTTCGGCGCTTTTTCGGCGCCGATCTGCTGGTCGTACGTACGATCTTTCGCTTCCTGGTGGCCATAGTTATTTCGAAAGCCGCTCGACGAGTTCATCCGAAAGGCGCGTGATGCTTCCGGCGCCGAGCGTGATCACGAGATCGTTCTCCTGCAAGAACGGCAGGACCTTGTCGGCGGCGGCCGAGGCGTCGCCGATGTACTGCGCGTTCTTGTGTCCGTATTGCTTGATGTTCTCGGTCAGGACCTCCGCGGTGATGCCCTCGATCGGCGACTCGCTCGCGGCGTAGATGTCGGTCACGAAAACGATGTCCGCGTTGTTGAAGCAGAGCGCGAATTCGTTCATCAGTTCGGCCGTCCGCGTGTAGCGGTGCGGCTGGAAGACGACGACCGTCCGGCGCCCGTTGCCGCCGGCCTTGGCGGCCGAGAGCGTTGCCGAAATCTCGGTCGGATGATGGCCGTAGTCATCGACGACGAGGACCCCGCGCGCTTCGCCCTTGACCTGGAAACGGCGGTTCGCGTTCTTGAAATCCGCAAATCCGTCGGCGATCTTCCCAAACGGGACACCCAGTTCGAGCGCCACCGCCGTCGCCGCCAAAGCGTTGTAAACGTTGTGCTCGCCCGGGACCGGCAGGTTTATCTCGCCGAGCACCTCGGCGCCGCGCCATACCGTGAAGCTAGATCCGAAGGTATCGTGGTACCAGATATCGTGCGCGGAGATATCGGCCTGGGCGGTCATTCCATAGGTCACGCGGCGGCGCTTGATCTTCGGAATGATGAGTTGCACGTTCGGATCGTCGAGGCAGATCACGCAGGCGCCGTAGAACGGGACCTTGTTGACGAAATCCGTGAAACACTGGACAACGTCCTCCATTCCCTTGTACGACTCCATATGTTCCTTGTCGATGTTCGTCACGACCGCCACGGTCGGATAAAGCATCAGGAACGAACGGTCCGATTCATCGGCCTCGGTGACAAACCATTCGCTTGTGCCGACCCGCGCGTTCGAGCCGAGGATCTCGACGACGCCGCCGACGACGGTCGTCGGCTCAATGCCCGATTTTCCTAGGATCGTCGCGACCATCGAGGTCGTCGAGGTCTTCCCGTGGGTCCCGGCGACGGCGATCGAATAAGGCTTGAGCGTCATCAGTTCGGCGAGCATCTCGGCGCGCGGAATGATCGGAACCTGATTCTCGCGCGCCTGCACGATCTCCGGGTTGTCTTCCTTGACGGCCGAAGAGTAGACAACGACCTGCGCCTCGCCGACATTCTCGGCACGATGGCCCTCGAAGATCTGCGCGCCCAATTTCTCCAACCGGTCGGTGTTCTTCGAGCGCGAAATGTCGGACCCCGAGATCTGGAATCCGAGATTGCAGAGCACCTCGGCGATGCCCGACATACCGATCCCGCCGATGCCGACGAAGTGAATCCGTTTTACGTTGCGAAACATTGTCATTCGATCACATTGCGGCCGGTCGCGCCGGCCCGAAAAAATTCAGCTGTCCCGAAGTCCCGCGAGTTCCTCGACAAGGTTGACCGCCGCCTCGGCGGCATCTCGCCGACCGATTTTGCGGGCCGCCGCTTCCATCGCCCCGATCGCCGCCGGGTCATCGATCAGTTCCATCAGCGATCTCGCGAGCGTTTCGGACGTCAGATCCGATTGGAGGATTATCCTCGCCGCGCCGACCCGAACCAGAGCCTCGGCGTTTTTCCGCTGATGGTCGTCGGCGGCGGTCGGCAAAGGGATCATTATCGCGGCCTTCCCGGCTGCGGAGACCTCGGCGCAGGTCGTCGCTCCGGCGCGCGAGATCACGACGTCGGCCCGCGCGAATTCATCGACCATATTCGAGATGTACGGCCTGACGTCCGAACCCGCAAATTCCGAGTTTTCGTAGCGCTGCTTCATCCTCTCAAAATCGGCCTCGCCGGTCTGATGGGTTATCTCGAGGCGGTCGGCCGGCAGCCGATCGAGCGCGTCCGCGACCGCGTTGTTGATCGCCCGGGCCCCTTGAGAACCCCCAAAAACCAGAAGATGGACCTTTTCGCCGCGCGACTTCGGCTCGACATCAAAGAACTCCCGACGGACCGGATTGCCCGTGACGACGCCCTTTTTCCCGAAATACGGCAACGCGTCCTCGAACGTCAGTGCCGCCTTCGTAATGAATGGCGCGAGCCGCCGGTTCGTGAATCCCGGCAACGCGTTCGAATCCATGACGAGCGTCGGGATCCGCATCAGCGCAGCCATCAGCAGCACCGGACCGGAGACGTAGCCGCCGGCGCCGACGACGACGTCCGGACGGAATTCGCGAATGATGGTCCGCGCTTCGAGAAAACTCTTTGGCAGGATCAGCAAACCCTTCAATTTGCCGATCAGGCCGACGTTTTTCAGCCCGACGCTGTTGATTACCGACAGCTGATAGCCGTTGTCGGGAACGATCTTTGTTTCGAGCCCGCGAACGGTCCCGACGAAGAGGACCTTCGACGACTCATCGCGCCGCAAGATCTCGTTCGCGACGGCTATTCCCGGATAAATGTGCCCGCCGGTCCCGCCGGCGGCGATCAAAACTCGCATTCGATTAGTTTGGCCGGAAGCCGGAGCACGCCGCTCAAAGAACCTTTGGCCGCGCTCTCCGGGTTCAATCCCTGCTTCCAACCTTCACGTTCCCATCAACAAACCAAAAACAATCAGTTCCGCCGGTCGACCGCGACGAACCCGGCGTATTGAGAGATGTTCAGCAGGATCCCGACGGCGATCATCGTGAACACGATCGAACTTCCGCCGTACGATATGAACGGCAACGGAATCCCTTTTGCCGGGACCATCGAGATGACCACCGAGATATTGAACAACGCCTGGACCGTGATGCCGGTGATCAACCCGATCCCGAGCAATTTTCCGAACCGGTCAGGCGCCAGCATCGCCGCCCGCGCGCCGCGCCAGAGCAAAAGCCCGAAAACAAATACGACGCCCATCGTCCCGATCAGTCCCAACTCCTCGCCGACGACCGCGAAAATGAAATCGGAATACGGGTACGGCAAGTAAAAAAGCTTCTGCTGCCCCTTGGCGAAGCCTTCGCCCAGAACCCCGCCCGAGCCGATCGCGATCAGCGACTGGCAGACCTGATAGCCGGCCCCGGCCGCATTCTCGGCGCTGCACGGATCGAGAAACGCGATCACGCGCCGCACCCGCCACGGCGCGAAGACCAGCATTCCGACGCCGAAGGTCAGCAGCGCTCCGGCGACGGCCGCAAGGTGCAGGATCCGCGCTCCGGCGGAAAAATACACTGCCGTGAATATCGCGCACAGCACGATCGTCGTCCCAAGATCCGGTTCCAGCACGATCAGCCCGCCGAAGAACACGAGTACCGCGAGACACGGCAGCACGGTCGAGCGCATATCTCCGATCGATTTCTCGCGGTCCGTCAGGAACCACGCCAGAAAAATCGGCAGCGCGATCTTCGCCAATTCCGACGGCTGGAACGATGCGCCCGGAACACGAATCCAGCGGCGCGCGCCGTTGATCGCCGGGAAAGCGAAGACGGTGGCAAGCAACACGGCGGTCACCAGAAGCACGCCGATGACCAGCGCCTTGTTCTGATAGATCCGGTAATCGATCCGGCTGACGAGAAACATCGCGACGAGCCCGACTACCGTGAATCCGAACTGCTTGAAAAAGTACTGGAATTGCGTCCCACCGCCGGCGTTCGAACTCGTCTCCTTGAGTGAGATCATCGCCGATGCGGAATAGACCATCACCGCGCCGAACAGCGCCAGCGACGCGGCGATCGCAAACAAACCCCAGTCCATGCGCAACTTCTTCGCCATTCCAAAATCCAACCGTCGCTTCGCGGATCTCAGGCCGCGACAAGAACCGTAAACTCTTCGTCAATCCGACAAGCCCGCGGCCTTCCTCGCCGCGCTCGCGCTTTTCCTGAACCGCCACCGACAGCTCGCCGCGTACCGCAAGCTTCATCGGCCGGCCAGCGCCGCCACGGCGCGTTTGAAAACCGTCCCCCGTTCCTCGAAGCTCCGGAACATGTCAAAACTGGCGCAAGCCGGCGCGAGCAATGCCGAATCGCCGCTATCGGCCGCCGCCAGGCATTCGCGCACCGCTTCCTCCATCGATCCGGCCCGGATCAGCGGTGCCGTCCCGGCGAGTTGCGTCGCGATATTGTCGGCATCGGCGCCGATCAGCACGAGCGCCCGCGCCTTCGCCTCGATCAACGGGATTAGCGGCGCGTAGGGCGCGTTCTTGCCAAGGCCGCCGAGGATCAGAACTATCTTTCCGGGTTCCTCGCTGAGCGCCTCGAGAGCTTTGAGCGTCGCATCGACGCTCGTCGCCTTCGAGTCGTTGTAAAACCGGACGCCGTCGATCTCATCGACGAATTCGATCCGGTGCTCGACGCCCTTGAAGCCGCGGACCGTCTCGCGCATCGACTCGGGCGATGCTCCGACCGCGAGTCCCGCCGCGAACGCCGCCAGAACGTTCTCGACATTGTGCAGGCCCCGGACGAAGATATCGTCGCGGTTGGTCAGGACCCTCTCCTTGCCCGCCGCCCGGCAAACAAGGTCGCGCCCACGCAGAAACAGGCCCTCGTCGAGTTCTTCGCGCACCGAGAACATCGATACGCGCGCCTTCAGACCGCTGCGCCAACTCGCCGTCGTCTCGTTGTCGGCATTCAGGATCGCGACGTCCTCGGCCGTCTGGTTCATAAACAGGCGGTGCTTCGCGGCGGCGTAGTCTGCGAAGAAGTCATACCGGTCCATATGGTTCGGAGTGACGTTCGTGCAGATCGCGACCCGCGGCCGAAGATCGCGGATCGTCTCGAGCTGAAAGCTCGAAAGCTCGACCACTGACCAGGTATCGTCGTCGGCCATCGTGGTCAGTTCAAGAAGCGGCGTCCCGATGTTCCCCCCGACGAGCGTCTTGAAGCCGGCATTCTTCAGAAGCTCGCCGATGAGCGTCGTCGTCGTCGTTTTCCCGTTCGAACCGGTGATGCCGACCATCCGGCCTTTCAAGAACCTGTACGCGAGTTCGACCTCGCCGATCACCTCGCCGTCCTTGCGGTCGACATATCGCGCCGGGACCGTATTGGTCGGCACTCCGGGACTGATGACGACCAATTCGATCTGATCGAGCAACCACGAAGGAATCTGGCCGTCGATCAGTCCGACGCCCGCCGATTCCTTCAGCGATCTCGCCTCGTCGCTCCATTCTGCGATCGGTTTTCGGTCGTGCAAAGCAACCGTAGCGCCCCGTCCCGCGAGAAAGCGGGCCGACGACACGCCGGACTTTCCGGCACCGAGAACGAGAGTTTTTCTGCCTTCAAGGTTCATCTCAAAAACCGCCGCCCAAGCCCGGCCTACCGCAGCTTGAGCGTCGACAGACTGAACAACGCGAACAGGATCGCGACGATCACGAACCTGAAGACGATCTTCGGCTCTTTCAAGCCGGCGAGCTGGAAATGATGATGCAGCGGCGCCTGCAGAAAGATGCGTTTGCCGGTACCGGTCGTCTTGCGCGTGAACTTGAAATATCCGACCTGGAGCATCACCGAGGCGGCTTCGATAATGAAAACGCCGCCGATGAAGATCAGCAGGAATTCCTGTTTCGTCAGGATCGCGACCGTTCCGAGCGCGCCGCCGATCGCGAGACTTCCGACGTCGCCCATAAACACGTCGGCCGGCGGCGCGTTGTACCACAGGAACCCGAGGCTCGCGCCGACCAGCGCGCCGCAGAAGACCGTCAGTTCGGCCGCCTCGGGTTTGTGCGTGATATCGAGATACGCCGACCAGCGTCCGTCGCTCGTGACATAGGTGAGCGCCGTCAGCGCGGCCATCGCAATGAACGTCATACTGGCCGCCAGCCCATCCATCCCGTCCGTCAGGTTCACCGCGTTCGACGATCCGAGGAGCACGAAAGCGATGAAGACCAGATACCCGATCGGCCCGATCCAAGTCACCGCCTGGCTGTATTCCGAGACCGCAGTGGCCTTGAAGAACGGGATCGCAAGATTCCACGGATAGTTCGAAACCATATATAGACAGCCCCAGATGGCGACCGCGGTCAGGAGTTGCCCGAGCAGCTTCTGTCGCTCGGTAAGCCCGAGACTCCTTTTCTTGACGATCTTGATGTAGTCGTCAAGAAAGCCGATAACCCCGAAAAGGCTCGTCGCGCCCAACGCGAGCCAGAGATAGAGACTGTCGAGGCGCGCCCACAGGATCGTGGAAATAAAGACCGAACCGAGGATCAGAACGCCGCCCATCGTCGGCGTACCCTTCTTCGCCTGGTGCTCGTGTGAGAGTTCCTCGCGGATCTCCTGGCCGATCTTCAGTTCCTGGAGCTTGCGTATCACCCGGCCGCCGAAAACAAGCGTGATGACAAGCGCCGTGATCGTCGCCCACGTCGTTCGGAAGGTAATGTACTGGAAGACGTTGAGCCCTTTGTAAAAGATCGACTCGCTGCCCGCGCCGTATTGCTTGAAGACCAGTTGATATAAGAAGTAATAAAACACGGTTCGATCGGTGGATAGGCGGTCCCGTCGCGGACGCAGGGCGCCCGGACGCGACCGAATCCGGTCAATTGCCCTTTACGGTGAACTTCTCCAACAGCTTTTCGATGATCCGTTCGGTGCGGACCCCGCGCGACCCCTTGACGAGTATCAGATCGCCCGGCGCGATCATTTCCACGAATCTTTCCGCGGCGGCGAGCGAATCCTCGAAGAATCCGAGCTCGTTGTGGCCGGCGCTTTCGGCGCCCCGGACGAGTTCCTCAGCGTGGCCTTCGACTCCGTACAACACATCGACTCCAAGCGACGCGATCTTGACGCCGGTCTCGAAGTGGATCTCTTTCGAATTGTCTCCGAGCTCGCGCATTTCGCCCGCGATGACGACCTTTCGCATCGCGTACGATCCGCCCTCGACGATCGTCTCGACCATCGATATCAGCGCGTCGGGATTCGAGTTGTACGTGTCGTTGACGACCGTGAACATCTCCTCGAAATGGATGATCTCGCCGCGCATCGGCGGCGGTTCGACGTGCCTCAGACTGTCGGCGATCTCGCCCACCGTCATCCCGAAAACACTGCCCGCGGCGGCCGCGGCAAGCGCGTTGCGGATGTTGTGGCGCCCGTTGAGCGGAAACTCGACCTCGGCCTCGCCGTCCGGCATCACGAGCGTGAAGACGGTCTCGCCGAAACGCTCGAAATGTATGTTGCGGGCCATCACGTCGGCCTTGTTGTCGATGCCGTACGTGAGCGTCTTGCCGCGGCTCAGCTCGCGCATCGCGAGGACCCGGAGATCGTCGGCGTTCAGGATGGCTGTCCCGCCTTCCTTCATTCCTTCGACGAGTTCGGCCTTCGCCTGCTGGATCCGCTCGATCGTGCCGAGATGCTCGATGTGGACCGGGAGCACGCAGAGTTCGATCGCGACATCGGGCGCGGTGATCTCGCAGAGCCTCGCGATCTCCCGGTTTGGGGTCGACATTCCCATTTCGAGCACCGCGATCTCGTAGGTCGGGTCTTTTGCAAGATTCAGCACGGTGATCGGCAATCCGAGCCCGTTGTTGTAATTCTTGATATTCCGCAGCACTTTCCGTCCGGACGAAGCGAGAACGTGGGCCGTCAGTTCCTTGGCCGTCGTTTTGCCGGCGCTGCCGGTGATCGCGACGACCGGTCCGCCCCATTCGAGATAGACCTCGTGCGCGAGTTTCTGATATGCCCTGATGACGTCGGCGGTGAACAGCAGACGATCGCGATACGGCCCGAGTTCCGATTCGTATTCGGCGTAACGGTCGGGCCGGACGACAGCTGCGACCGCGCCGCGCTCGAGCGCCGAAGCGACGTACTTCGTCGAATCATCAAAATCGCCGTTGAAGCAATTGTCGCGGTACTCGGGCTGCGAAAGCGCGAAAAACACTTCGCCCGCCTCGACGACGCGCGAGTCGATGACGAAATTGTCGACATTCGCGCCGCGCAGGGCGGGATCGAGCGCGGACGCGTCGGCGCCCATCAGTGCTGCTGCTTTCTCAAGTTTCAAGTCTTTTTCTTGTTCCGTTCATCACGCGATGCGGCGTTCTTTTTTTCGTTCGCTGTCGAAGCCGTCTTGCCGGTTTCCCCGGTTTTCGCTGACGGCGCGTCTTGGACCGTTGCCGCCTTCCTGTCGCTCCGCGGCGCGGGATCGATCTCCGACGGGATCTGCTCCGCCGTGTAAACGCCCGGCTTGATCGTCGCGTCCGGCACGATGTTCAGTTCGGGCAGGATCTGCTCGGCGATGTCCTGAAAGATCGGCGCCGCGACCTGTCCGCCGTCGCGCGCCGCGACGCGCGGCTCGTCGAGTACGACGGCGATGACGACACCCGTGTTTTCAAAAGGAGCGAAGCCGATGAACGACGAAACGTATTTCTCCTGATTGATCTTTTTCAGCTTCGCGTCATACTTCCAGGCCGTGCCCGTCTTGCCCGCAGACGTGTATCCGCTGAGTTGCGCCCGCTTGCCCGTTCCCGTCAAAACGACCTGTCTCAGCATCTTTTTCAGCGCCCGCGCGGTATCCGGCGTGACAACCTGCATTTTACGCGGTTCGGCGCGAGAAACTACGGTGCCGTCGGCCTGTCTGATTTCCTTGATTAAGTGCGGCTGAACCCTGATTCCATCGTTTGCTATCGTCGCAAAAGCCGATGCCATTTGCAACACGGAAACGCCAATTTCATAGCCGATGCTCATCGATGCGAGGCTGTCGCCGTTCCACGTGTTCGGGGCCCGCAGGATGCCGTTCGTTTCCGCCGGAAGCTCGACGCCGGTCGATTCGCCGAAGCCGAAACGCTGGGCGTAAAAATAGAACTTTTCGCGGCCGACCGCGGTCGCCGTCTTCATCGCCGCAATATTGCTCGAAACGGCCATCGCGTTGATGTAGGAAAGATTCTCCGTGCAGTGTTTGTCGATGATCTCGCGGCCCGGGATCTTGAGCGTCCCGTTGCCGCAATCGACCGTGCCTTCGGGATTCACGGCACCCTCGTTGATTCCCGCGCTGTAGGTCACGAGTTTGAAGACCGAGCCCGGCGAATACGAATCGTGGACCGCGCGGTTGACGAACTGGTCGGCCGTGAACTCACGGAAGCGGTTCGGATCGAACGTCGGGTAGTTGGACATCGCGAGTATCTCGCCGGTCCGCGGATCGAGCACGACCGCCATTCCCGATCGGGCGTTCGCCGCGCGGACCCCGTTCTCGAGCGCCTGATCGACCTTGTACTGGATCGAATGGCTGAGCGTCAGCTGAACGTCCTTCGCCGGCTCGCGTCGTTCGGTCTCGGTCTGTTCGTAAACGCGTCCGAGCCGGTCACGGTTCTGCCAGCCGCGAACGACGGTGCCGCGAAGGACCTCTTCCTGCGACTGCTCGACCCCGGCGCTTCCGATGTCCTCGGCGTTCGCGAACCCGAGGACCTGCGCCGCGAGAGTATTGTAAGGATAGCTGCGCTTTTGGTCGTCGTTCCAATGCAACCCCTCGAAACGCGGGAGATCCGATTTGCCGAGTTCCTTGTTTTCGAGCGTTTCATTGACGCGCTGAACCGTGTCGTCGTCGAGTTTAGGGGCGAGGACCACGTAACGCCGGTTCGCCGCGCGCGCATCGCGGAGTTTGGCCGCGATCTCTGAAGGTTTTGTCTTCAGCGCCTTGGCGATCTCGCGCGAGGCGGCGTCGATATCCTTGATCTCGGCCGGATCGGCGTAGAGCGATTTGACGCGGATGCTCATCGCCAGCGCGCGGTTCGAACGGTCGTAGATCGTTCCGCGAAGCTGCTTTTCCTTGACGGTCTCGCGCCGCTGATCGAGCGCGCGTCCAAGATAGTCGACGTGTTCGTTGATCTGAAGATGGACAAGGCGGACGCCGATGCCTCCGAACCATAGGGTGAAGAAGGCGATCACAAACGCGAACCGCGTCGAAACTCTTTGCGCCGGATTTGATCTGGTGGTTCTCTTTGTCACACGCTTCGCCATTGCTCTCTCCATTTCCCGTTCGACCTATTTCCCGGTTTTCGACACGCGCCGCTCGCGGGTTTCAGAAGACGGCGATTTCTCGGATTTTTCGACCCTCCGGTCGCGGACATCGGCGGCGACGGTTTTCGCCTTTTCAACCGGCTTCGAATCGACCGTCTTGCGGACGAGCGTTTCCTTAGTTTCCTCGGTCGAAGGCGACTGGCGCGTGGCCGGCGTTTCGGCCGCGGTTATGTTCAATGCGGTCAACTCGACCAACCCGAGACGGCGCGCCGCCTTCTTGATCTCTCCCGGAGCGAGCGCCATTTCCTTCGCCAGCGAGAGGCGGCGCTTTTCGGACTCCAGTTCCGCGATCTGCTTTTTCAGTTCCGCATTTCGGATGCAGTAGTTGATCGACGCAAAATGCGTCTTCGCGGCGTAGAAGAATCCGGCGACGAGCGCCGCGCCGCAGATGAGCGTGATAATTGCAAATTTCCACGGCAGCGGTTCGCTTTCGCGGCGGACATTCGGACGGCTGGTCTTTTTCGGTTGGGACTTCTTCTTCACGCTCTTTTTACTCCTTCAAAATCTACAACTTCTTACAAACACGCAGCTTGGCGCTTCTGGCGCGAGGATTCTGATCTATCTCCGACGGGGTCGGCAGGATCGGTTTCCGGTTCAGGACCTCGACCTTCCGGACGGCGCCGCAGATGCATTGCGGGAGGCGCGGCGGGCACGAACAGCGTCCGGAGAACTTCTGGAACGCGTGTTTCACGATCCGGTCTTCGAGCGAGTGGAACGTGATGACGGCCAATCGCCCTCCACTCTTCAAAATTTCAATGCTGTCGGCGATGAATTCCCCGAGGATCTCAAGCTCGCCGTTGACGGCGATCCGCAGCGCCTGAAACGTGCGCGTCGCGGGGTGGATCTTGTCCTTCGGCGCCTTGCCGATCGCCTTTTCGACCGTCTCGGCCAGTTCACGAGTTGTTTCGACCGGCTCGCCGATCTCGCGCTTCCAGACGATCCGCCGCGCTATCCTCCGCGAATTCCTTTCCTCGCCGAGACGATAAATGAGATCCGCGATCTCGTTCTCCGGCAATCGGGCCAACAAATCGGCGGCCGTTTCGTCGCCGGATTCGGGATCCATTCGCATATCGAGCGGCGCGTCGAAGCGGAAACTGAAGCCGCGATCGGGACTGTCGAACTGGAGCGATGAAACTCCGAGATCGGCAATTATCCCGTCGACCTGACCGTCAACCACGCTGCGGATCGAAGCGAAGTTCGCGTGCCGGAATTCGACGCGCCCCGCAAATCCCCGGAGCCTTTCACCGGCCAACGCGAGCGCGGCCTGGTCCCGATCGATCCCGATGACCCGGACCGAATCGTTTGACTCGAGGATCGCCCGCGTATGACCGCCCAACCCGAGCGTCGCATCGACGAAAACCTCGCCCGGCTGCGGATCGAGCATCCGGAGAGTTTCCCCGAGCAGGACCGAGACGTGCAGATTTTCGCTTTCTTCCGACGGCATCTTCAAAGAACTTTCAGCGCATTTTTTGAGACAGAGATAGACTGTTCAGTCAAAAACCGACTTCCGGAAAATCTAACTAATTTTGATCGTTGCTAACGCGGTAACAGTGTAGTTTTGATGCTTGACCGTCCGACTTTTTGACCGCGTATCTTCTCTTCCCTTTCCTTGGATTTGGTGCTTAACTTGCTTAAGACCCTTTTTGTGGAAATTGACCGTCCAACGCTCTTAATTGGACAATATCGCCAAAGTGAGAGCAGTTTAGCCCGACTTTCGCGTCTATGTCAAGCGAATTCTTATACACGTGTTTAATTCTTTGAAAATCTTAAACGCTTATTTCGGTCTGTCGGAAGCGTTCGTTCGAGGCGAATTCGGGGTTTACACAAGAAATTTTACTCAATTTCCAAGCAACCACAAAATATGGTGGTAGAGTTGCGCGTCGGGGGCAGCGTTGCGGCTCGTCTCCGCGGTTTCGAAGCGGAGGCCAAGACCCGTTGAGGATCGGTCCCGATGGAGTTGGGCCGGGGCACTTTTCCGACACGCGGTTTGCGTTGATGGCCTCTTGTTTGCAAAGTCGGCCAATTGCGCTAAAGTTTAGAATTCGCGAAATCGATGAGCACCTCGTTCCTACAACTTTTGGCCTTTGGAATCATCGTGGCCGCCGCAAACGTCCTCGGAGGTCTGATACTCTTCCCGTCGAAGATTCATCGCAATTACAAGCGACTACTCAAATACGTTCTCGCGCTCGGAGCCGGATTCATGCTCAGCGTGACGTTCATCGAGGTTCTGCCCAAGACGATCAGACTGTGGGAATCGCCCGAGAACTCGGCGCTCGCCGGCGAAAATCTTTACGTTCCGATGGCGTTGCTCCTCGCCGGTTATCTGTTGACCCAGTTCTTTGAGCACACGATCGCGCCCCATTTTCATCTCGGCGAGGAGGTCCATTCCGATCACCATATCAAACCGTCGTCGGCGTACACCGCGATCGGCGGTCTGATGATCCATACCTTCTTCGACGGCGTTTCGATCTCCGCCGCGGCGATGATCGACTACAAGGTCGGAGTTCTCGTTTTCATAGCGGTTTTTCTCCATAAGCTCCCCGAGGGATTCACGATCGGCTCAATGATGCTGGCGGCCGGAAAGGGTCTCCGCGAAGTGCTGATAACCACATCGATCGTCGGCCTGACGACGATCATCGGGCTGCTGGCCTTCTATTTCATCGGTTCGAACATCAGATTCACGCTCGCGTACGCGCTTCCGCTTGCGTGCGGCGTCACGCTGTACGTCGCGGCGAGCGACCTGATCCCCGAGGTCAACCATCACGCCGGCAAGCGACCGCTCGTGTCGCTTTCGGTCTTCGCCGGCGTCGCCGTCTTTTTTGCATTTCACTTTCTGCTGCACTCGGTCATCGAACGCTGATCTCCGGGAACTTCGCCGGGCGCTTTTCGTATTCCAATCCGAGTCTGGCAGAATGGACTCGAGAATGATCATCGCCCGAAACATCTCAACTCTCGCCGTCGCGGTCATTTGCGTCTTCGTTTTCGGGCTCGTTGCCGGCGCGCAGACACCGACGCCGTTCTCGATCGACGTTTCGCCGTTGCCGCCGCCGACCGCGCCAGTCAACGATTATGCGGGCGTGATGAGCGAAAACGCGAAGACGGCGCTGAATCAGAGGCTAAAGGAATTCAAGGCAAAAACAAACCCGCCGGTCGAGATCGCGGTCGCGATCGTCAAAACGACCGGCGACCGCCCGATCGAGGAATACTCGATCGCCGTCGCACGCGGCTGGAAGATCGGCGCCAAGGACGGCGACAATCCGGGCGCGCTGCTGTTCATCGCCGTCGAAGATCGGAAATATTTCACGCAGATCAGCCGCGACCTGGAAGATGAATTGCCCGACGGGCTTGCCGGGCAGCTTCAGCGCCAGTTCCTTGTCCCCGCCCTGAAGCGCGGCGATTTCGATCGCGGCGTGACGGACACGGTCGAGGCGTATATCAAACGGATCGAGGAAAAGAGCGATCCGAACCGGCCGGCACCGACCCCGACTCCGGGAAAATCGACTGCGGGCGGACTGACGGTGACGTCCGTCATCTGCTGCCTCGTCGTCTTTATCGTCATTCTCGTCATCATTTTTTCGTTCGTCGGGCGCTCGCGCGGGAAGTCGGGGCGCGACCGTGACCGCTGGGGAGGAGGCGGATTCGGGAGCGGCGGCGGTTGGATCTTCCTGCCGGGCAGCGGCTTTGGCGGCGGCTCTTCGTCGTCCTCGTCGAGTTGGGGCGGATCGAGCGATTGGGGCAGCGGCGGAAGCGATTGGGGCGGCTTCGGCGGCGGCGGAGATTTCGGCGGCGGCGGCGCCGGCGGAGACTGGTAACGCATTTGGGATTTTGGATTTTGGATTTTGGACTGATGAGAGTTCGAAGGCCATCAACATTCTACGGTCTACCGTCTACCGTCTACGGTCTACGGTCTACCGTCTACCGCCCACCGTCTACTAACCTATGCTTAACGAACTGAACGCATTCATTGACGACCTGAGGTCGACGCACGGGGACAACCTTGTTGCGGTCGTGTTGTACGGATCGGCGGCCGGCGGTTTCGTCACGCGCGGGTCCGATCTCAACCTGCTGGTCGCGCTTCGTCGGATCACGCCCGAGGATCTTCGCAACGCGCACGCCTGCATGCGCGAGTGGACGCGGCTCGGACATCCCGTTCCCGTCTATTTTACGGTGGAGGAACTCCAGACCGCGGCCGACGTTTTCCCGATCGAGTTTCACCAAATGCAGTCCGCGCGCAAAATTGTCTACGGTTCCGACGTTCTGGCGGGCATTGCGGTTTCGGACGATTTTCTGCGCCACCAGACGGAATACGAACTGCGAAGCCGATTGATACAGCTTCGGCGGAGCTACATTCCGGCTTCGCGCTCGGCCGCCGGACTCGCGCGTTTGATGTCCGAGAGCCTCCGGAGTTTCGCGAGCATCTTTCGCGCCGTGCTGTTGCTTCGCGGCATCGACCCGCCGATCGGAAAACCTGCGGTCGTCGCACGGCTCGCGACGGAGATCGGACTCGATCCCGCGCCGTTTGAAAAGATCTTCAACATTCGTGAGAATAGCGTCGGACTGACGGATACGGCCGCGAACGAGCTTTTCGGCGCATATCTTGAACAGATCGAGCGGACGATCGCCGCGGTCGATCATTTGGAGGATTCGTAGATCGTCGGAATTCAACTGCTGATCGTTTCTCTGCCGTTAATGGCCGGTCAACAGTTGACGTTCGACGCAGACAATTGACCGTTTGTGAGGAGACAAATGAAAAGAACAGTTTTGTTGACCATCATCCTTTTCGCTGCGCTCGGGTTTTCCGGATGCAGTTACAACGATCTGAACGCCAAGCAGCAGAAGGTCCGCAGTTCCTGGTCGGCCGTCGAAAGCACTTTGCAGCGCCGGGCCGATCTGATCCCGAATCTTGTCGAAGCGGCAAAAATGTCGGGCATTCAGGAACAGGAAGTGTTCGGGAAGATCGCCGATGCGCGATCGACGCTTCTCAGCGCGCAGGGCGCGACCGGGCTCGGCGCGGGCGGCGACAAGAGTCCCGAACAGCGGCAGGCGATCATTGAGGCGAACAGCGGACTGAGCTCTGCGATCGGCAGGTTGTTGATGCTTCAGGAGAACTACCCGCAGCTTCGCTCGAGCGAATCGTTCTTGAAACTGCAGGATGAGTTGTCCGGCACCGAGAATCGGATAAACATCGCCCGGATCGATTACACGAAGGCCGTCGAAGATTACAACACGCTTCGCAATTCGTTTCCGACGGTCATCACGGCAAGCGTGATGGGATTCAAGGAAGAGCCATACTTCAAGGCCGATGAGGGCGCGAAGACGCCGCCGAAGATCGACGCCGAATCATTGCGCAAGAAGGAAGAACCAAAGGCTCCGGTTCCGGCGAACACCGCGCCGGCCGCGAACGCGAACAAATAATACCCGTCCCGGAAATAGAAGATCGCGACCGTCGTTCTCGTTGCGGTCGCGATCTTTTTGCGATCGGGGGCGCATGCTTCGATCGCTCCGGCCGGAATCAAGCTGTCAGCTGATAGCTATCAGCTGACAGCGAGTCCCATCGACTAACGGACCGCGATCAAAAACCACGCGAACTGCACATCGAGCAGTTGTCGCACGGTTTGCCGGCAGGTTCGTACGGGCAGTCTTTCTGGTTGTTCAATCGATCGAGGATGACATCGGCGATCTCTCCGAGACTCGTGAACCGCTGAACACTCGGATGGGCGGCGGGCTGGGATTCTACCTTTTCCTCAGACAAACGCGACTCAAGACGGTCGAGACGTTGGTTGAGGCTTTCGACGGCCGAACGCAATCCGTCGCCTCCGCCCGCTCCGTTGTTTTTGAGCAGCGCGGCTATCTGTTCGGCGAGATTTTCGGCGTTGGTTTGGTTCAAGATTCCCTTTAGCTGCCGGAGGATCGATCAGGCAGAAGATCAACATAATCGACGACACCGACGATCGCCGAATCGATCGCGGCGCCCGGTTTGCCGGTCGAAGCGGTCGAGGCCGACCAGCCCTCCTGCGCGATGACGACAATGTCGCCTTCGCCCGAATCGACGGAATCGAGCGCGAGACAGGTGTAATCCATATCTTCGCCCTCCGGAGTTATCTGCCGGCAAAGCATTATCCGCGCGCCTTCGTAGCGCTGGTTCTTTTGCGTCGAGACGACATTTCCGATGACACGGGCTAGAAGCATTAAGATTCCAGATTCCAGGTTCAAGATTCCATAGTTACCCGATTCCAGGTTCCAGGATTCCAGATTCCAGGGCCAGGTTCCAGGGTTCCAGATTCCAGGATTCCAGCGTTTTCCGAACCAACCTTACCTGGAATATTGGAATACTGGAATTTGGAATCCTCGAATTCGGCATCAACCACCGGATCGACCGGTGTTGTACACGTGCGCGTCCGAGTCGACGATGCCGACGATCGTGCAATCGGTCGGGGTCTCGTCGCGTTTGAAAGGAAAGCTGGCCTCCTTTCCCCGGCACCAGAAGACCAGTTCGCCGACGCCCGCGCCGACCGCGTCAAGCGCGACCATCGGGCTTCCCTTCGGCCTCAGTTCCGCATCCAACGTCTGGACGATCAAAAATTTGCGACCGTGAAGCGATTCATTCTTCACGGTCGAAACGACGTTTCCGATGACACGGGCGAGCTGCATCTTTCCATTTCGGATTTGGGACTTCTGATTTGGGATTTCCTCAAATCCGAAATCCCAAATCCAGATTCCCAAATCTAAGTCGTGTCTATCCGGTCGATGACGCCGATGATCGCCGAATCGACCGGACAGTCCTTGTTGCCCTCGGCCATTCGGGCCGACGAGCCGCCGACGACGATGACCTTCTCGTGGAACCCGGCGCCGACGGTATCGACCGCGACAATGTAACCGCTCTGATCCGAGCCGTCGAGATTGATCGGCTTGACGATCAGCAGTTTCTTGCCGTGAAGTCGTTCGTCCTTTTGCGTCGAAACGACGGTTCCGAGAATGCGTGCGATGATCATTCAGTTCACAGCCTTGAACGGCGAGCGATGCCTACTGCCCACCGCTCACCGCTCTCTGCCAACTATTTGAGAACTACCGGAAGACGATCGTCTACGCTCGCGTGCGGACGCGGAATGACGTGGACCGAGACGAGTTCGCCGACGCGGCGCGCGGCCGCGGCTCCCGCGTCGGTCGCGGCTTTGACCGCCGCCACGTCGCCGCGGACGATCGCGGTCACGAAACCGGCGCCGATCTTCTCATATCCGACGAGCTGCACGTTGGCCGCCTTGACCATCGCGTCGGCCGCCTCGATCGTCGCGACAAGACCTTTCGTCTCAACCATTCCCAATGCTTCTTGCATTCAGTTTCTCCTGCGTTCGAGTAATCTTCAAGAACGTAGATTCTAACCTACATTCGCCGCCTGCGCCAAAAGTTCGATCAATTCTTCGCGACTGAGACTGATCCGACGCCCGTCCGCCTCGTGAATATCGCACGCGACGCCCGATCCTTCGAGATAGCCGCAAGCCTGGCACCGCGCCGATTCTGTCAGGTACCCGGCCTTTTCGCGGATGTTGATGAGTTTCGAGATGGCATCTTTCGGAAGATCGTTCGCGCCGCCGAGAGCGCGCGCGAGGATCGCGATCTTTGCCGTATGTTCCAACGTTTCGAGCCGGTCGAACGCCTGCCAGAGGTCGTTTCCATAAGCGACCGCGCCGTGGTTCGCCATCAGCAGCGCGTTGTGGTGCTCGACGAACGGCTTCATCGCCTCGGTCAATTCGTCAGTCGAAGGCGTCCCATAGGCGGTCAACGGCACGCAGCCGAGCGTCAGGATGACCTCCGAAAGGATCGGCGCGTCGATCGCGAGTCCGGCCACCGCAAACGCTGTCCCGTGCGGCGGATGAGCGTGGCAAACCGCTTTCACGTCGGGCCGCATCTTGTAGATCAGAAGATGCATCGCGAGTTCCGAACTTGCCTTCTTATCATTCAGGGGTTTGCCGTCCATATCGGTCAGCGCGAGTCCGCCTTCCGTCATCCGTCCCTTGCACGTCATCGTCGGCGATGCGAGGACCGTGTTCTCGTCAAGCCGGATGCTCACGTTCCCGTCGGACGAAACAACATAACTCCTCTCATAGAGAAGTTTGCCAATCTCGATGATCAATTTTCTGGCGGCGGATTCTTCCATTAGGGTTGAGTCAGAGTTTAACCGATTTGGAAGCGATTAGAGAAGTCGACCGGCGCGTGACCGGGGCGCGATCGCAGATATTGAAACGAAACCGGCAAGCGGAAGAGGTCCGCCGGCATCCAATCTGGAGCAGATCGGCGTTGCCGTTGAATGAGGCCGTGTCCGACGGCCCGAATGCTCGAGTTATGTGATCGTCTGAAATTCCGGAGATGCCGGAAACTGATCCGATGGCGAGATCAGAACGTGGCCGGCGATGCCCGCCGCGATGGCCGCACAGGAACACCAACGAGGAATCCGCCGGATCGCTCTCCGGGGCTTGCCGTCGCCGACATCGCGGTGTCCGTTCTCATCGCCGAACCGCCCGGAAAATCACCTTGACTGCGGGACCGATTCGACCGGCACCACGAACTCGACCGGCGGCACATCGGTCTTCAACTGTTCGATCCGCCGGCGGAGCTCGAAATTCTCACGACGCAGCTGTTCGGTCTCGGTCTTGCACCGATGATGGCGGCCATGGCCCCTGCCGTGACGCTCAAATCTCGGAAAACCGACCGCGACGAAAAAACTCGCGACAAAAAGTCCAAGCGCAAAAGCGGCGAAGAAAGGCAAAAATCTCTTCAGAAAACCCATTGAAAATACTCCTTGAAATGTCCTGTTGTTTTGACGCGATCCGACCGGAAAAGGTTTCACCGCTTTCCGATCGGCGAGCCCGGCTGCGCGAGAAAATACGCCAAGCCCTCGAGCGAGATCGTCAGGTCAACGCTGCGGAGTTTGACGTCCTCCGGAACCCTGAGCGGGATAGGCGCGAAATTCATCACCGCCTTTATGCCCGAAACCGTGATCTGCTTCAAAACCGATTCGGCGCAATCGGCGGGAACAGCGATCACCGCGACATCAATCTTATATCGTTCCGCGATCTGTGGGAAGAGTTTTATATCGAAAACTTCGATGTCCCGGATCGTCTGGCCGATCTTTTGCGGATCGGCGTCGAAAAGCGCCGAGACCGTGAAATTCGACTGGGCGAAGCTGTAGTAATCGGCAAGCGCGGTACCGAGCCGGCCGGCGCCGATGATCGCCAGATTATGCGGCCGGTCGAGCCCGAGGATCTTCGTCAGATGATCGCGAAGCTCGTCGATGTAATAGCCCACGCCGCGGACGCCGAATTCCCCGAAATACGCCAGGTCCTTTCGGATCTGTGCTGAGTTGAGGTGAAATTTCTTGGCAAGGCCTTCCGAGGAAACGGTCCGTTCGCCAGCCGCCGCGAGCTGGTTCAGACAACGCAGATAAACGCTGAGTCGGTTCGTGGTCAGTTCCGAGATCTTCTCTACCTTCATTCGCAGAAGCGATTATACGATATTTTGTGAAAGAAAGCGCAAGGAACAATGGACCGCAATGGACAATGGACAATGGCCGTCAATGGACAATGGCCGTCAATGGACAATGGCCGTCAATGGACAATGGACAATGGACAGTGGACAATGGCCGTCACTGGATGGTGGGCGGTGGACAATGCATCAACTGAGAATCGCATTCGATGATCTACCGTCCGTTGCCCATTGTCCGTTGTCCACTGTCCATTGTCCATTGTCCATTGCTTGTCCATTGTCCATTGACCATTGACATTCCGTCTTGCCGTTCGGGGCCGTGTGGCT
>CAZARD010000005.1:76343-80351 GCA_964487505.1 uncultured Blastocatellaceae bacterium
TCGGTGTTCGGATGTACGCGTTGGTCGCCGGAAGATGAACCGATTGATCCGAATCGGTCCGAGTATGTTTTCATCGGCAAGGTCGTTGGCAAGACGCCGCGCGGAGATTATCGAATCGAATCATCTCCGCTTGATCGATACACGGTCGGGCTGAAGATTGAAGTGATTGATGCCGTTAATCTGCCGGCGAAGCCAGCCTCCTCTTACGGACTTTTCCCGTCCAGGACGATGGCGGATTGCAGCGAAGTGGGTTTATCTGAGAGCGAGGTCGATTCGCAGTTTCCCTTGGGCTCGGAAATATTGGTGATCGGAGAACCGATCGAGTTCTTAAACAAGGCTCCGGTTCCGGGCGCGGTGATCATCAAATCGAAGTTTCTCGCTTCAAACAAAGGCTTGAAAGGCGGATCGTTGGCGTCGCCGTTGTCGGTCCTTGACGCAGCCTCGTTCGTGAGTTCCGCGCCGGACCGATTTGAGGCGATGTTTCTGAACTATGGCGTCCTTCTGCTTTTTGAGGTTCGACGTGACCGCTTTCGATTCGCCGCGGCGAAAAGCGACGATGAGAAGCGATCGGTACTCACGCGACTGGTTCTTAATCCGGTAAACCGTTTTGACAGCATTCCGCTGTTGCGTGAGTACTTTGAGGACGAAAAGGTCATTTTGGATATATTGGAAAAGCAGGTTCGAATATCGAATGCCTGGGACCTGAAGCGTGGATTACGCGTCGATCCGATTACCGACGCGGGAGTCGAGATCGAATTGGAAAAAGCGCGAACGCGTCTCTCGACGATGCCGCGACCCAAGCGCTAAGGCGCGCGCGAACGCGTAAATCCTACGGTTTGACGAACGAAACAAAATGAGCGATTCAATCGAAATCCGCGACGGTCGCGCCCTCGACACAGAGGAGCAGATCGAACTGTCTTTGCGGCCAACGAAGCTTGCCGAGTACATCGGCCAGCGCAAGGTGAAGGACAACCTGCGCGTCTTTATGAAGGCGGCGCTGACGCGGCGCGAGTCGCTCGACCACGTTCTGCTGACCGGGCCTCCCGGGGTCGGAAAGACCACGCTCAGCGCGATCATTTCCAACGAGATGGGATCTCAGCTGAAATCGACGGCGGGCCCGATCATCGAAAAAGCCGGCGATCTCGCGGCGCTCCTGACGAATCTTGAAGAGGGCGACGTTCTTTTCATCGACGAGATCCACCGGATGAATCCGGCGATCGAGGAAGTCCTTTATCCGGCGATGGAGGATTACAACCTCGACATCATGATCGGTCAGGGCACGGCGGCGCGCTCGATCAAGCTCGATCTGCCGAAGTTCACGCTCGTCGGAGCGACGACGCGGCCGGGATTGATCACGGCGCCGTTGCGCGGACGGTTCGGGATCATCTTTCATCTCGATTTTTATTCGATCGAAGATCTTCAGACGATCGTCGAGCGATCGGCCTCGATCCTCAACGTCGAGATCGATTACTCAGGCGCGAACGAGATCGCGCGGCGTTCGCGCGGGACTCCGCGCATCGCCAACCGTTTGCTGCGCCGCGTCCGCGATTATGCCGAGGTCGATTATGACGGAAGGATCAACGAAGAGGTCGCGAAAGACGCGCTCAATCGGATGGAGGTCGATACGTTCGGTCTCGATGAGATCGATCGCAAGCTTTTGATGACGATCATCGAAAAATACGATGGCGGTCCGGTGGGACTCAGCACGCTTTCGGCCGCGATTCACGAAGAAAAAGACTCGATCGAAGAGATAATCGAGCCGTATCTGATCCAGATCGGCTTCCTCAACCGTACCCCGCGCGGCCGCACCGTCACGCGGCTTGCCTACGAGCATTTCGGTCTCGATTCATTGCTGCGGGCCGGCACGCTTTTCGGCTAGGTCAAGCGAGGGTCGAAACCCCAATCGCAAATCGCAAATCGAAAATCGCAAATCGAACTTACTCCTCGTCCTCTCTTAACTTCTCCAAGACCGAAAAATCCTCAAGCGTCGTAACGTCGCCGGCGACCGCGCCGCCGGCCGCGATCTCGCGCAGCAGACGCCGCATGATCTTGCCGGAACGGGTTTTCGGGAGCATGTCTGTGAAACGTATATCGTCGGGTTTCGCCAACGCGCCGATCTCTTTCGTGACGTGGTCGCGAAGTTCCTGTTTCAGTTCATCCGAACCGGTCCGTCCGCCCTCGAGCGTGACGAAGGCCGCGATCGCCTGGCCTTTCAGTTCGTCGGGACGGCCGACGACCGCCGCCTCGGCAACCATCTCGTGCGAGACCAGCGCCGATTCGATCTCGGCCGTGCCAAGCCTGTGGCCAGAGACGTTGATGACGTCATCGACGCGACCCATTATCCAATAGTACCCGTGCTCGTCGCGACGGGCGCCGTCTCCGGCGAAGTAATTTCCGGGAATTTCGGACCAGTAAGCCTGCTTGTAACGCTCGTCGTCGCCCCAGATCGTGCGGAGCATCGAAGGCCACGGATGCTTGATCACCAGATAGCCTCCTTCGCCGGCGGCAACGGGCTTCCCCGATTTCGTGACGACATCGACGAGGATTCCCGGAAGAGGACGCGTCGCCGTGCCAGGCACCGTCGGCGTCGCACCGGGCAACGGCGAGATCATGATCCCGCCGGTCTCGGTCTGCCACCACGTGTCAACGATCGGGCAACGGCCTTTTCCGATGATCTCGTGATACCACATCCAGGCCTCGGGGTTGATCGGCTCGCCAACCGTACCGAGCAGCCGAAGGCTGTCGAGATTATGCCGGAACGGGTGCTGTTCGCCCCATTTGATGAAAGCGCGGATCGCCGTCGGGGCGGTATAAAAGATCGTGACCTTATGCCGGTCGATCAGTCGCCAGAAACGGTCGGGCTCGGGGTGGTTCGGCGCGCCCTCATACATAAAGACGGTCGCGCCGTTCGCGAGCGGACCGTAAACGACATAGGTGTGCCCTGTGATCCAACCGATATCGGCGGTGCACCAGTAAACGTCCTCGTCCTTCAAATCGAAAACGAGCTTTGACGTGTAGACGGCGTGCGTCAGATACCCGCCCGTCGTGTGCAGGATCCCCTTGGGCTTTCCGGTCGTTCCGGAGGTGTAGAGAATGAAAAGCGGATGTTCGCTGTCGAGGTGCGCGGGTTCGAGTTCGTCCTCAGCGATCTGCATCATTTCGTGCCACCAGTGATCGCGACCGGGCCGCATCTTGACCTCGGAACCCGTGCGTCTGTAAACGACGACGCTCCGCACCGACGGCGTATGGATGACGGCATCGTCAACCGCGTCCTTGAGCCGGACCTCGGTCCCGCGACGGAACGCGCCGTCCGCCGTGACGATCATTTTGCAGCCGCAATCGTTGACCCGGTCGCGAATCGCCTCGGCCGAGAATCCGCCGAATATGACGGTGTGCGTCGCGCCGATGCGCGCGCAGGCGAGCATCGCGATCGCCAGTTCCGGCACGAGCGGCATATAGAGCGCGACGCGGTCGCCCTTCTGCACGCCGAGTTTCTTGAGGACGTTCGCGAACTTGCAGACCTGCCGGTAGAGCTGCAAATAGGTCAGCGTACGGATCTCGCCTGGCTCGCCTTCCCAGATGATCGCGGCCTTGTTCTTGCGCCACGATTTCAAATGACGGTCGATGCAGTTGTATGAGATGTTGAGCTTTCCGCCGACGAACCATTTGGCGTGCGGCTCTTCCCACTCGAGAACCTTGTTCCACTTGCGGAACCAGTCGAGGTTTCCGGCCTGTTTTGCCCAGAATCCTTGCGGGTCGGCCTCGGCCTCCGCATACATCCGCTCGTATTCTTCAAAAGACTTGAGATGCGCTTCCTCGGCAAACTCCTCCGGGGGAGGGAAAACCCGCGATTCGGTCAGGACGGACTTGATGTTCGATGCTTGGTCAGACATGGGGGCATTTTAGCATTTTCAATCAATCCCGTCCTAAACGTTCAAGATCGTTACGCAAAGCGAACGAAACAGCGGCTTCCATTCGGACAAGCGGATATCGGCTCCTTGAGCGTGC
>CAZARD010000006.1:0-31198 GCA_964487505.1 uncultured Blastocatellaceae bacterium
CCTTCTCATCGTTGTCGAGAAACCGCGCGAGCCGCGTCGCTCTTCCGACAAGGATGACCATCACTCCGGTTGCGAACGGATCAAGCGTGCCCGTGTGTCCCATCTTCTTCGTCCCCAAGATCCGCCGGCAGCGCGCGACGACGTCGTGGGACGTGATACCGGCGGGCTTGTCGATGATCAGAACTCCGTCCATATTTTGGATTTTAGATTTTTGATTTTGGATTTGCGAACGGCGACTGTCTTACGCCGGAAATTCGGTTCCGGATTTTAGGCATTCGGGTTAAGATTCGAATAACAGAATGCGAAGAAAAGCCCCAATCCCGGATTCCGAACGCGTCGTTTCCGACCCCGAACGGGCGCGTCAGAAGACCTTCGACCGCGCGGTGAACCTGCTCACGTACAAGCCGCGATCAATCACGGAGTTGCGGACGCGCCTGCTGGAAAAACCTTGGACGAACGAGGCGATCGTCGAGGAAGTCATCGAAAAGCTCAAATACTACGGCTATCTCGACGATGCACAATTCGCTCGCTCGTTCGCGGCCGCGCAGCTGCGCGAGCGCCCGCTCGGGAAGATGGCGCTGAAGATGAAGCTCAGACAGAAGAAACTCGGGAACGACGTCGTCGATGCCGCGCTCGAGCAGATCCTCGAAGAGACGCCCGAGGAAGAGATCATCGACCGCGCGATCGCGAAACGGATACGCCTCAAGGGGCGGCCTGAAAGCCGTGAGGAAGCGAAAAAGTTCTACGATCATCTGTTGCGCCAGGGCTTTTCGTACGACCTCGTGAGCGGGAAGATGCGCGAGATCGCGTCAAAGGACTTCGACGATGAATGACGCGGGCAAAGGCCGCGCCGCTCCCGCACTGATTCGGCGACAGACTTGTGATCTGTTCAATGAAGAAACAAGCCGGACGCGATCGACGATATGATCAGTTACGACAATCGCAGGTTCAGATCAGTTGAAAACTCGGGAACGGGCGAGGTCTCGGACGAGACGGTTTTTGAATATCACCAGCGCGGCTCGCTCGTTTACGCCGAGTACCGGGGCGGCGAGATCGTTCTCGGAATGCTGATCGCGGTCGCCGCCGAGGACGGTTCTCTCGATATGCGGTATCAGCATCTTAACCGACACGGCGAGCTGATGACCGGTATCTGCCGGTCGACTCCCGAGGTTCTTGCCGACGGCCGGATCCGACTTCACGAGCGCTGGCAATGGACGTCCGGCGATCGATCGGCCGGCGAATCGACGGTCGAGGAGATTTGATTCCGAATTTAGCCGCGTCAGCGGTGCCGTGAATTTAGACGTGGGTTTCAACCCACGGGACCATGCGGTTCGAGCTCGCGTCGCGTCAGCGACGACTGAATTCGGCTGAGTGAATCCGAGCCAATCGTCGCTGACGCGACGAGATCGAAAGATTCCCAGTTTCCGTGGGTTGAAACCCACGGCTAATTTCGAATGATCGCTACGCGATCAGGAAATCTCGGATCTGAGATTTGAGATCACCGGCTTCGGCATAACACGGGGAATGCTGAAATCGCTTGCCTGGCTTCTAGCGAGAAACAAAGCCAAGGATCCAAAGAGGGATCGATTCGAGTTTGAAGGCATCGGAGTCAATCGAACCAACGACATCGACCTCAATCGTTTAGGACAGCATTGAACCCAATCCCCAATCCCCAATTCCAAATCCCATGATACTTTTCGCCGATCGACTTCGCGTTACGTTGCGGAGGAGATCATATGGCAGTCAATTCATTACGCATTCATCGTCCGTCCGATCGACCGCTGTACCTGTTCGCGGCGATCGCATTTCCGCTGGCGGTTCTGATCGGCTATTTCAAGTCATACTACTTCGTCAGCTTTTTCCCCGAGTCGCGACCGATCGCAAACTCGCTCGTCCATTTTCACGGCATCGTGATGACGGCCTGGGTCGTGTATTTCGTGTCACAGGTCGCGCTGGTGCGGACGAAGAACATAAAACTTCATATCACGATGGGATTTGCAGGGATCGCGCTCGCAGCGCTCGTCGTGATCGTCGGACTTCTGACGGCCTACGATTCGCACCTTGTCCGAAAGGTCGCGCCGCCCGGATTCAATCCGTTCGGCTTCACGATCCTGCCGGGTTGGGATCTACTGCTGTTCGTGCTGTTCTTCGCCGCCGCGATCTACTATCGGAAAAAATCGGCCGAACATAAGAGCCTGATGCTTTTGACGGCGATCAATTTTATGCCGGCGGCGCTGTTTCGATTCCCGATGATCCCGCCCGACCTGATGATCGTTTGGGCGTTCGGCGTGCCCGCTGCGTTGGCGGTCAGCGCGCTTGTCTGGCACTCCGTCAGGCATCGCAAGCTCAACCGGGTTTTCGCGACGGGCGTCTTGATCCTGCTCGTCTCGATCCCGATCAGGCTGACGCTTATCGGTTCGCCGGCCTACATCGCGTTCATCGGGCAATTCGCGCCGTGAGCCCCGGAATTTTGGAATTTGGAATTTTGGAATCCGGCTCTCTGTGCCTTTTGTGCTACGATTTTTCCTTACGGTTGAATCTATGAAAGGCACAGAGATCAGAAAACGTTTCCTTGAGTATTTTGAACGCCACGGCCATAAGATCGTCCATTCTTCGCCGCTTTTGCCCGCGAACGATCCGACGCTCCTGTTCACGAATGCCGGGATGAACCAGTTCAAAGACGTCTTCACCGGCGTTGATAAGCGCGATTACACCCGGGCCGTTTCCTCGCAGAAATGCATCCGTGCCGGCGGAAAGCACAACGATCTCGACGAGGTCGGCAAGACCGCGCGGCACCATACTTTCTTCGAGATGCTCGGGAACTTCTCTTTCGGCGACTATTTCAAGGAAGAAGCGATCGGCCTGGCCTGGGATTTTCTGGTCGGCGAACTCAAACTCGATCCGAAGCGCCTTTGGTTCTCGGTCTTCGAAGGCGATGACGAGGTTCCGGCCGATGACGAGGCCCGCGAACTCTGGATCAAGGCCGGTGCGGCGCCCGAGCGCGTTCTCGGATTCGGGCGCAAGGACAATTTCTGGCAGATGGGCGATACCGGGCCTTGCGGACCGTGTTCGGAGATCCACTACTATATGGGCGACTCGCCCGATGACCCCGAAAAGAACCATCCGAAGTATGTCAACGGACACGGCGACACAACGATGGAGATCTGGAATCTCGTTTTTATGCAGTTCGAACGGAACGAGATCGAAAAGGGCGTCTTCGAACTAAAGCCTTTGCCGGCGCCGTCGGTCGATACCGGAATGGGGCTCGAACGCGTCTCGGCTGTGCTGCAGGGAGTTTCGACCAACTATGATTCGGATCTGCTGAAGCCGATCATCGATTTCGGGGCGCGGTTGGCTTGCATCGAATATCGGTACGACACTATCGAAGGCTTCGCGCTGCGGGTCGTCGCCGATCACGCCCGTGCCACTGCCTTCGCGATCGCCGACGGCATTCTGCCGGGAAATGAAGGCCGCAACTACGTTCTGCGCAAGATAATGCGCCGCGCGATCTACCACGGCCGCGAGCATCTCGGGTTTGACGCGCTGTTCTTCAACAAGGTCTGCGATTTCGTCGTCGATCTGATGGGCGAGGCCTACCCCGAACTCGTCGCGCAGCGCGATTTCATCGGAAAAATGGTCCGCCTCGAAGAAGAGAGGTTCGGCGCGACGCTGACCGTCGGACTGAAGAAGCTCGCCGAACTGTTTTCCGAAAAGCCGGATCCCGATTTTACCGAATACGCGAAGCTTTACGACACGTTCGGGACGCCGCGCGATCTGATTCGCGTGTCGCTCGAACACCGCGGAATCGAGTTCGAAGAGACCGAGTTCGAAGATCGTTTCAACGCGGCCATCGAGGAACTTCAGAGAACCTCGGAGATCGGCAAGACAAGACAGGCCGACAGGATAAATCCGATCTATGCCGAACTTGAGGGCTCAGGCATAAACTCGGCGTTCCGCGGTTACGAGACGACGGAGATCGATGGCGCGCGAGTTCTGGCGTTGGTCAAGAACGATGAGCGCGTCGATGTCTTGAATCAAGGTGAGGAAGGCCTGATCGTTCTCGACCAAACCCCGTTCTACGCCGAATCTGGCGGACAGGTCGGCGATGCCGGGGTCATCGGCGAACAGAAGGCAGCGAGCAGCGAAAGCCCAGTTGCTTCGGGCTCACCGCTCAGCGCTCAAGTCTTCGACACTTTCGCGCCGATCGCAGGGATCATTCTTCACAAGTCGAAGGTGGACGCGGGTTCGATCAAGGTCGGCGATGCGGTCACGGCGACGGTCGATGTCGCGAAGCGCGACGCGACGCGACGCAATCACACGGCGACGCATCTCGTCCACGCCGCGTTAAAAGAAGTGCTCGGATCGCACGTCAAGCAGGCCGGATCGGTCGTCGCGCCGAATTTCCTGCGATTCGATTTCACGCATTATCAACCGATCTCCGACGCCGAGATGCAGGAGATCGAAGACCTCGTAAACCTGCATATTCTGAGGAACGAGCCGGTCAATACCGACGTGATGTCGATCGAGGACGCGATGCGGACCGGCGCCGTGGCGCTGTTCGGCGAAAAGTACGGTTCGGCGGTGCGCGTGCTGACGGTCGGCGGCGGCGAGTTCTCGCGCGAGTTGTGCGGCGGCACGCACGTCCGCGCGACCGGCGACATCGGCTCGTTCAAGATCGTTTCCGACGAAGCGATCGCCTCGGGCGTCCGCCGCATCCGCGCGATCACCGGCTTCGACGCGTTCGCCAGATTCCGCGAGAACGAACGGCTTATCGACCGCTCGCTGCAGGCGTTGCGCACTCAACGCGATCAACTGCCGAGCGCGATCGAAAAGCTCCAGGAGGAACTCAAACGCGTCCGTCGCGAAAACGACGATCTGAAGATGAAGATCGCGACCGGCGCGGCGGGCGGCGGTTCGGGCGACGAAGCGCGCGACGTCAACGGCGTGAAGGTCATCGCGAAGATCGTCGAAGGACTCGACAAGGGAGGAATGCGGCATCTCTCGGACACGCTGATGGCGAAGCTGAAATCGGGTGTCGTCATCCTCGGCCGCGCCGAAGACGACAAGGTCTCGTTCATCGTCCGCGTCTCGGACGATCTGACGGCGAAGGTCAAGGCCGGCGCGATCGTCCAACAGATCGCGCCGATCGTCGGCGGTCGCGGCGGCGGAAAACCCGATATGGCCGAAGGCGGCGGCACCGACGCCGGCAAGCTTCAGGAAGCGATCGACGCGAGCTACGGCGTTATCGGGAAGATGGCATGACTGGAGCGCAAGCGTCACGCTTGCATGAGCGCGCGAGCGCGAAGTCCGATGCCGGGCACGTCAAAACTCGATTTCGATCCAGTTCTCCGAGATCTGGAATTTCGCACCGGAAGCCTTTTGGTTGATGGTCTCGATGGCGGTGTATTCCAGGATCTCATCGCGCCGCCCCTTCGCTTCCGGAAAACCGCTCGCTTCGCACCACGCATCCCAATGTACGGGCGTGGGCACAAAAACGGTCGTTCCGGTCATCGAGAACTCCCAATCGAAATCCAGCGGTTTTTGATCCTCTATGAATCGGATCGTGCCGCCGCGACCTGACTGTGATATTTCAACTGATCGCCTCATTTCGAGTTGTTGTTGTGCAAGATCGGTCTTCGCGCTGACGCGCTCATGCAAGCGGGACGCTTGCGCTCCAGTCGCGCCACGCCTACCGTCTACTGCCTACAGTCTACCGTCTACTGTTCGCCCTTCAGCCTCTTTTCAGCCTGAGTGATGAACGAGCGAAACATCTCGGCCTCGTTCGAATCCGGGAAAATCTTCAGGAATTCGCGGTAGACCTTGATCGCCTCGGCCCATTTGTCGGCGCGTTCGTATGAATCGCCGAGCATCTGATAGATCGTGATCGCGTCCGGCGCGCCGGAAAGCTGAGCGGCGGCCTTTCGGAGTTCGGAAGCCGCGATCAGATAACTCTCGATCTCGGAATCAGTGTCGCCCTCAGCCGCGAACCCCTGCGCTTTTTCGCGATAGAGCAGCCCGAGACCGGTATGAGCCTCGGGCTGGATGCCCCGGCCTTCGGTGATCGCGCGCTTGAATGAAGCGATCGCCTTTTCAAACTGACCGTCTTCTTTGTAGATCCGTCCCTCGACAGCGGACGCGATGGCATAAGTCGGGCGCAGGCGCCGCGCGCTCTTGATCGCGGCCAGGGCCGCTTCGGTATCGTTCAGGTTCGCCTGCATCCGCGCCAGCCCGACAAATGCCTCCGGAAAGCTCGGACGCAACTTGATCGCCTGTTCGTAGAGCTCGACCGCCTTTTCCTTGTCGGTCTCGAGCTCTGCGCGCTGGAATGTCAATTCCGCCTCATCGATCGTTTTTGCGAGCGCCACCTTGAGCGTTCCCTTCTGCGATGGCAGCAGGTTTTGCGTCACCTCTTTGAAACCGAGTGCCCGAACCCGGAGTTTGTGCGTTCCGACGGAGAACGTCCTGAACGTCAGCCGGCCGTCGGGCCCGGTTTTGCCGTACGCGACGTCGTCGATCCAGACATACGCGTCAGGCTCCGACACGATCGTCAGCACCCGCGTCGACTGGGCCGAGACCGTGATGGAAAGTAGAATCATTGCCAAGATCGCGAGTCTCAGGTTCATAATCATCCTTCGATTATAGAACACCGCGATCGGTTGCATCTTGTGAATCTTCGTCGAAAAGCATCGGGCCGATCGACAAGGCGAACGAAGACCGAGCCCCAAAGATCCCGATTTTTGAGACATTGCTTGATTTTTTCGTTTGAGAAACTATAATCAATCATTCGTGGCTGGGTAGCTCAGCTGGTTAGAGCGTGGGATTCATAACCCCGAGGTCGAGTGTTCAAGTCACTCTCCAGCCACCATTAGAATCAACACTTTGCGGCAGATTGGCATCTGCCGTTTTTCTTTCCGTGACCACCTCGTGACCAAAATGCTGTTTCGCATCCAGTTTCTCTACTGCTTTGCGACCAGCATCTCCTGACGCATGGACGTAGATCATCGTCGTCTTGAGATCGGCATGGCCCATTATCTCCATAAGCGTATAGGCGTCAGTTCCGGCATCGGCTAGTCGTGTCGCAAAAGTATGGCGTAGATCGTGAAACCGAAGGTTATCGATCTCGGCCAAATCTACTGCACTGCGAAAGCTCTTTTTGATGTCGGTCAGTCGCCCCGTTGTCTTCGGACTCGGGAAAACGTAGTCAGTCAAAAGGCGGGGGATTGATGCAAGGAGTTCCCGTACCGTGGCGTTCATCGGAACGTAGCGTTCCTTATTTGCCTTAGTCTTTCGGACAATGAGCCGTCCCCGCTGAAAATCCACGTCAGGCCATTTCAGGTTAAAGATTTCGCCTCGCCTTAAGCCGGTATTGAGGGCAACGATCACGATACATCGAATCAGGTCGTTGTCCTCTAATGTGGCCAAAAGCTCGGCCTCTTCCTCGTCGGATAGCACCCTTAGCCGTCTGTTATTCGGCTTGAACTTCCGTACTCGAAACACTGGATTCGCGTCGATCAGTTCTGCGTCAACGGCCAGTGAGAGTATCTTCGAGAGAACCCGCAAGTGGTTATTGACGGTTGCCAAACTACGCGGGCGTTCCTTTTTGTCGTCTTCCGGCCCGTACACAATGGGCTTTGCTAACAGCCATTGCTTGAACTCCTCGATCAAAGGCGGGGTAAACTGCCGGACTGTCTTTCCTTTGAAATAGGAAACCAGCAGACGGCAAATGTACACATCGTTAGTAAACGATTTCTTATTAGCCTCGGAGTAGGGAAGGAAACTCTCTATTACGAAGTCTGCAAAGAGCTTGCTTGATCTCTGCTCGAAGCCATACACCTGCTGAAACACTTGATTCATAATCACGGCTTCGGCGGCTTCGGCTTCCTTTTTGGTGCGGGCGAATTTCAGGGTTTTCCTGATCCGCTCGCCATTGTGGTAGAAGTCACAAACCCACTGGCCCGTGTCCTTCCGTCTGCTTACTGTCATTCGTACCTCCTTCGCCGTGTGCAAAGTGGCGAGGGCATCTTAGTCCAAATTCAGCATTTTTCTATAGCGATCCTCTTGCTGTTTTTTGCTCGGTGATTTGGCCTTTTCGATCTTGACCGGATCAAGCCTGACCGAGGCTTTTCGTTTCCCTGAGAGATCATGTCGGCCAAGCAACACGAGCACGTCACGGTCAAACTGATATATACGGCCGATCCGAATAAATGGGATTCTTCCGGCCTGCACCCAGCGGTAAAGTGTGGACGGGCTGACATCAAAAAATTCGGCTGCTTCTTTGAAATCAAGCCGCGCTCCTGCCAACTTGCCTGGCTTGCCCGAGTTCGGATCGGGAGGGGAGCCAATTTCGCGAAGGAAGGCTAAGAAATCGGCCAGCGTGAGAATCTTGATTTTCTGCTGATCGATTGCGGGAACGAGAGCACGAACTTTCGACGTTAGACCCGGGATATTCTTTGGGTGAGATGCGACGACAACGACTCTGTCGTATCCGGCCTTGAGGCCTTTAAGAACGTTCCTGCCTTCCCAAGCCGCCGACGTGGTAACGCATACCTCGCATGCGATTTTTAGACCGTCTTTCTCGACTGACACATCAACCGAACCGGCGCCATCCAGTACGGTCTTTTCGATTTGCGATCTAAAACCGTAAGTTTCAGCGATCTGGCCGATAATCCGCTGAGTTTCCCGATGCTGCTTTGTCCCGCGCGCCCTCTCGTAAGATAAAACAAAAGGCTTCTTCTTTTCGGGCGCCGGCGTCGGTTTCGGCTTCGCTCTCTCGACGGGCGTCGGTTTCAGAATTTCGCTCAGGTCAATATTCGGCTGCGACGGCTCCGGCTGCGGAACCGGCTCAGGAATCATCGCCGCCTTTTGCATCAAGAAATCCACCTCCGCAGGGGATAGGAATTCCGCCGTCAGTGATTCAACGTATTCTGCTATTCGTTCCTCACGTACCCTGTACTCGTGAACCTCTGGAGTATAGGCAAGGGCGAGCGGACGGTTCGGACGCCTCAGAACGTAGTAGCGTTCGGGCAGTCGCGGAACTTGAGAAACACTGTCGCGCGGATAGCCCTCAAGCATGTGATCGGCATCTGAGCCGGTGACGCCTCCGAATACGAATCGAGAGTGGCAAGCCGTCAACGCCGTCCTCACGTTGGCGTCGAGCGTATTAAGGTTTTGATTAAAGAGCATTAGATGTAATCCGTACTTCGCACCCTGATCGAGGATTTGTGCAAAGTCGGGCGTCGCAAAACTCTGGAACTCATCGACCAGCAAATAGAACGGAGGCATCCGCCGCATATCTTCCCGGGAGCGCTTTCTGACTGTTTCCCAAATTTCGCTAACTAGGAACGTGCCGATGATCTGGGAGGCGTCTTGGGAAAAGCCCTCCCCGGCTTGCAAATTCACCAACATCCCGCCGCGGTTATCCGTGATTGAGGCGATGTTTATCGAGTTCTCCGGCACTCCGATTATTCTTTTTATAACGGGCTGAGTTAAAACCTTGAATAACCGGTTAGCAGTGCTTTCGACTAGGTTCAGGTACGCTTCGGGGCGCCGCCCTTGTGTCAACATTAGCCATTGGTCCTTGATCGTTTCCGATTCGATCTTGTCTATGATGGCGTCCCGGATGTTAAAGGTGCGCGGGGATAGGAAATACCGCACGGCCTCGAGAGATAAGTCTTGCTCGATTAGGACGTAGTAGAGGCATCGCATTACGCGCTCCAAGCGCGGGGCGTTAGCAAGGTCGGAAATGCCGAGCGCCTTTGTGGTGAGTGCCACAACGCGATCCACCTTAGCTGAAATCGTCGCCTCGGTCTTGGCTCCCGTGACACGCAGGGGATTGAAACCTACGACCTTCTTATCGTAGGACGGATTCAAAAGATAAATCTTGGATCGAGCCGGTTTAACGTAGGCGAGATATTGGAGTAAGTCCTGGTAGAGAAAGCCACCGGGATCTAGCACGCAGAATCCGTGCCGTTCCTTAATCAACTGACGGACGATGAATTCAATGAGTTTGCTCTTACCCGCCCGAGACGCACCGATTCCGTGGGCGTGCGCCTTCATGTCGCCGCTGTCGAGATATAACGGCGCTCCGTCGCTGTGATCTTTGTGTCCTACCTTTAATAGCAATCAACGTCCTCAGTGTCGTTCGCGAGTTTCCTTTATAGACATCCGTTCCTGATCGTACATGTCTTCAATTCCGTCGGCCTCCTCGGGATAAGCCTCCATGAGCGAGTTTTTTAATTCGCGTAGCTTATTGAGGTTTTCAGCTTGGGCGTGAAGCTGTTTACGGATCAACGCCGCATCGAAGTAGACATGATCGCCGTCCCCCCAATCTGGCTTTCCCGTACCGTCGGCGATGGGCTGCCAAGTGATAAGGTTTACCTCGTAGACTCTGATTCCTAGATCGCTTACTGGTATGCCCGTACCGAAATACAGGGCGGGATCGTCGAGTAAGGCAAGCTCAGTGCTGGTGCCGACGACCCGATCTCGAAGGTACTGCTCTGCTTGATCTTGCATCGTGAGAGCCTTTTTCAGGGTTCCGGGAAGCGGTTTGCCCATGATCCACTTGTTGAGTCCACTTCTTACCCGATGTCCAACCGCTTTGTTGAGGCTTTCCGGGCTTTGAAAATGCTGTTGGGCCTGTGTATTTGTGAACTCCGGCGTGTAAGAGACTGTCACTGAGGCCTTCAGTATCCCTTCATCCGGCGTCTCGACCTCGATCCCGCTGACCTCTACCAGGCGCCGCTCCGTGGAGACAAGGGTCTGCGAGGAGGGGAGTAGGCCCAAGTGCCACCCTTCCGTATCCGTTTGGTCGCGGCCATAAACCATCACATAGCCACGGGGAACCTCATAGAAGCTGTGGTAAGCGCCGAACATTAGGAGGCCGGTGACGAGCAACAGTATGCTGACGCTTTTGCAAGCTCCAATGGCCGAAAGGTCTGATCCTGGGGAGGCGAACATCGGAATTGCGAATGAAATGACCGTGAAGATCGTTCCCCACGTCGCGAGACCGATGCCCCAGTTCTGAAGGCTTGTGCTTGGCCTTCGAACGTAGCTCATATAGTTTTTCGCTCCAAAATAATTTTCGAGTTTAAAGAGATTTACTACAGTTTTGTCTGTTAAGTCCAGTGGGCAGTGGCCGAATTGTCGGCGTTGACAATTTGCGCAGAGTTGCTATGATTTCGCCGTTCCTTGGAGCCTTTTTTGAGAGTCGGGAGGCAGAGAGCCGTGCGTTCGCTGACTCCGAATCTTTTTGAAAAGGAGAAATAAGGAATGAGAAGCAATTTAGCGTGGGTGCGAACACCTAATGGGGGTTCCGCTCCGGCGGTGGCCATTGATAGGCAAACGTTCGCGAAAGTTGAAAAGTATCTGGCTCGTGACGCCGACGTTTTCCGGCGCAATCCGACGAGATGCGTGATTCCCGAGTTCGATCACGTTCAGGAAAAGCCGCTTGTTTTACAGCACATCAATTTCGGTTATCCCTCGCTTTCCGAGGCCGTAATATCGGTGCTAAGCGGTTGGCATTTTCTTAGGAACGCATTCGGCCCCAAACTCTACCGCGCAAACTCAACGGGCCTTCGACTAGTGGCGACACACGGCTCGCCATCGAAGGCGTATGCGGCTCAGTGATTGACCCGCCGCCCTCTTTTGGCCGCTCGTTCCTTTCGGGCGGTCTTTTTTTCGTCGGCAAGGGTAAACTTCAGGGATAGCCAACGATCGACATCCTCTCGGTTTCTAGAATAACGCTCCCGAGAAGCTTTGATTATTGTGCGGGTTGATTGCGGATCCGAATTATTCGCAAACGGGGGATAAGCAGTGTGTCTCTCGGCCTGCGATGCAATCAGGGCAGTGTCGCCGTGAGCGTTTACTAGCGTGCGTAGGTACAACTCATAATCCGGCAGATTTTCCAATTGCGGCGCGATTACGTCAGACGCAAATTCCTTTGCCAAAAGTGTGGCATCGTCACCGCTAACCCGAAAACTGATAAGTGTTCCGCAATTGCCGAAGATCGCGGGGACGATCTCGTCGTTATGCCGCCGCAGCTGGGCAAGCGTTTGCGTGGCAACCGTAAGCGAAAGACGGTACTTTCGCGCCTCCGCGAGAATCGATGATAGGTCGATCCCGTGCGTGAAGTTATGTACTTCGTCTATATAGAAGTAGTGGGGAATGCGAGATTTCTCCGGCGTGTCTTGGCGCGATAGTGATGCTAGATAAAGCTTGGTGGTGATGAGTGAGCCAAGTAAAGAGGCAATATCCGATCCGAGTGCTCCCTTGCTCAAATCACAAAGCAAAATCTTCTTCTCGTCCATCATCTTTCGAAAATTGAAACTACTTCGCTGTTGCCCGATCACAGCTCGCAACAGGGGATTGGTGGCGAAAGCCGAAACCTTATTCAGTAGCGGTGCTGAGGCCTTTGCGCGTTGGTCGTCGTCCCACTCGTGTTCATACATTTGATAGAACGTCTGCAGCAGGGCATCGTCAGAACCGGTAAACACCTTTTCGCGATAAGACCGATCCGCGATAACTCTCAGGATGTCGAGCAAGCTTACCGAATCCTTTTGAACTAGGAGGGCGAAGCAGAAGTTGGTCAGCAAGTATTCGGTCTGCGGGCCCCACCCACTTGACCAAAGCGACTTGAACGTGGCGACAACCGAGGAAACCACCAACGGATGCTGTTCTCGGGGAACCTTTTCCAGAATATTGAGACTACTAACAAAGTAAGGATCGGCGGGCTTGAAGTGAATGACATCGTTAGTGCGACCGCGCGGGATGTGTTCTAAAAGCTCATCGATTAGCTGGCCGTGCGGATCAATGACTGTGACGCCGGAGCCGTTCCAAATGTCCCAAAGGATCATATTTCGAATCAGCGTGGTCTTTCCCACCCCGCTTTTTCCAAACAGTGCGATATGTCGTGAGCGAACGTCAGGAATGAGGTAGCCATCGGCGCGTCTATTTCTTGGCCCAATTTTATAGCCGATGGGCAGGGGGTACATTGAGCAACAATAGTAAATTTTCCTTGGGGCGGAAATACTAGAAGTCCTTAACCAGAAAGACAACGTGGCGTCGCCCTAGGCTCGACTTGTTGGCGGCTCGATACTGGAAATACTCGGTAGTTAGTCTGTTGAACGGGTAGTTGGCCGGACCGCCATCCAACCCGAACCAACGTCCTTTCTGATCCTGAACAACTTCGTAGTTATTTGTTTTGATATGAACCAAAGTGCCAGGGACGATCAGTTGAATGCCCCAAGACCAACCCTTCGGGACTTGTATCACAGACGACCACTCCTCGACCAAGGGACCGTCAACTATATCTTTAATCGACTTGTCCCATCCTTCGTGATTCCACACAATTGGATTGGCGTCATCCGGGGTGGTCTCCGGTGGCCAGGAGCTTCCGGGCGCGGGCGGTTCAGCTGCTTTTGCGATTGGGGAGGATGGGGCCGGAGATTTTCGTACTGGCGGTGCAGTGTTGGAACTGTTTCTAAGCGTAACCGTTTTAACTGGCGGTGGCGGCGTTTGAGGATCGCCTAGTAAACTCATCACGGCGGAAAAGGCGACCAAAATAAGTAAGCCGCCACCCGAAAGTAAGACAATTCCTGAGGTTTTGATGTGCATCAACGAGCCAAAACTTTCTCGCCGCATGAGAAATCGGCGGGTCGATTATAGCTTCGGTCAATCCAAATCGTGAAACGCTCGTGCTATTTTTTAGGCGGATGTATGTCGCGAGCGAACGGCTCTTGCCCTTACCTTTACATTTGGAGCGCCCGACTGACAGACGTTCGTCCTATCCGTAGCTTCTTCGCAATCGCGGAATTGGTGAGGCCCGAATTCTTTAGACGCCTGATTTCGTTACTTTTAAGTGACGCTGTTGCGGGCCGTCCATGTGGCTTTCCTTTCGACCTCGCGTGAGCAATTCCGGCCTTCACTCGCTCTCGGAGAATATCGCGCTCGAATTCGGCGAAGACGGCGAGCATTCCGGAGAGGGCTTTTCCGGCTGGAGTTGTCAGATCGAAGGCTTCGGTTAGGGATACGAATCCGACGCCTGTATCGGTTAGTTCGCGGATCGAGCCGATTAGATCGGCAACGGAGCGGCCCCAGCGGTCTAGGCGCCAGACTAGGATCGCGTCCACATCGCGGCGGCGGGCGGCTTTTAGGATGGCTTCGCGTTTGGGATGGGTTTTGGCTCCCGATCCTATCTCTTGGACTTCATAGGCGATCTTCCATCCTCGCTTCTTGGCGTAGCCACGCATCGCCTTCAACTGCATTGGAAGCGTTTGCTGATCGTGCGTCGAGACGCGGGCGTAGAGGGCTACTTGCAAGGGTGTCCAAAAAGGTAGGCTGGATCGGCGGCTAGAAGCGCTGATTTTTGAGGCTCCTGCCTAGTATAGCTGAGCCTGCCCAAAAACAGTAGTTATTGGACAGGTGCGTTCCGGGTAGCTAGGATTAGGGGGTCGAGAACCTACCATTAAACTGCCGTGAAAAATACGTCACAACCAACCCTGTCGATTGAACGGATCAAGCTAGAGCCGGGCGTTGAGGATGGCTGGGTTTGCCTGTGCGGAAACACGCCCGCCGACGACGGCTTCTATCCATGCGACCAGCAGGGGAATGAGATCGAGCCGGTCGAAGGATGGAATAACCTTTACGTCTGTTTCCAGTGTGGGCGGATTATCAATCAAAACAATCTTAAGGTTGTGGGTCGCAATCCGCATCCTAAGCCTTTGGTCTAATAATCCGAGGGTGCGTCTCCCACGCGGCGTTTGAGCGGCGGTAGATTTGCGATTCTACCTATCGCAGACAATTGGAAGGAATAGAACGCTCTGCGGTATTCTGGATAGGTATTGTTATGGGTGATTGTTGCGACAAAGACGATGTGATCTGCGATCTGCGAGATAGGCAGAGTTCGACGTTGAAGATCGTGCTTGGGATCAACGTCGCGATGTTTGTCGCGGGGATCGTTGCGGGCATCTATGCTGGGTCGAGTGCTTTGTTGTCCGATTCGCTCGATAACTTGGGAGATGCAATGACGTACGGACTGAGCCTTTACGTTGTTTATAAATCGTCTCAGGCGAAGGCACAGGTCGCTTTTTTCAAAGGTGGTTTGATATTGCTTGCGGCGCTCGTCGTTCTCGGGCAGGTGATCTACAAACTCATTGTTCCGACGGTTCCGATCTTTGAAATAATGGGCTTGGTTAGCGTGCTGGCACTCGTGGGAAATTCGATCTGCCTCTATTTGCTGACGCGGCACAAAACGGATGATGTGAATATGAGTTCGGTGTGGGAATGTTCGCGTAACGATATTGCGTCGAATATCTCGGTGTTTGTAGCGGCTGGTGCGGTTTGGTTCACGCAATCGGGCTGGCCTGACATTATCATAGCTCTTGCTTTGGTCGTGCTGTTCCTGCGTTCGGCCTTCCGCGTCTTTTCAAACGCAAATCGTGTAATTAGAACCGCCTCGTAAATAAGAAGGCCTCGTCTGTTGTCAGACGAAGCCTTTTTTCGCGATCTAAAGATTAGTTAGACAGCGGGTGTGTCTTTCTTTTCCTTGTCTTTTTTACAGCAAGAGCAACAACAACCATCGCCCTGAACAAAAACCACGTTCTTCATTTCGGGACTGTCGGTCGCAGGCTTCTCTTTCGCTTTGTCTGTGGCATCGCCTTTCTTCTTCATCGGGCATGAATCGCCTTTACAGCAGTCGCAGGTATCACAACACGAGGCCGTTTCTTTGCTCGATGGGTCTTTCTTTTTCATCGGGCATGAATCGCCACTGCAACAACAGCAAGAGATTGATGTCGAGGACGAAAGAGTTGTTCTAGTGAATGCAAAAGCCGCGATAGATAGTCCGAAAACCATCAATGCCGCAATTGCGAGTATCATTTTCTTTTTCATTGTCTTAATTCCTTATCCTTTAGAAATTATTAGTGCCACCAAACGCAAATATGTGTTCGGCATTAAATTGAGACGCTAATCTGTTTCTAAATCCGAAAGACACAGTTCTTAATGAAAGTTCCGTGTCTATCTGGCACCCGCGATTGGAACGCCGGGAATGTAGGTGAAGAATTTGAGGGGCGTTGAAGCTTGAATCTTACGGCGATAGATTTCGGCGTTATCGCCATCTGTTTTTGCGTCTGCTCGATCTTCCGAGCCTTGTCAAAAACGACCGGCAAGAACGCGCAACAATCCACGCTATTTTCTTGGTTCAATCCGACAACGGAAGTAATTTCAGTCGCCTTTTTCGCCTTGTCGCAATGCTCGGACAACTTTGCCAAAGGGCAAGATTCCGCAGCCATCGCATTCGCATTCATCGTCTGACAGCACAGCAAGAAAACAACTCCGCTCAGCCATAAGGCCATGAATCCAGCGAGGCTTCTTTGCGCGATCTTTTTTACGGTTTTAGCTGTCATGCGAACTATCCTAATAGTATCACGGAACGCAAATATCAAACGTTTTGATTTGCTAACGTGCTGTGTCGAGAATCTTCTTCAAATCGTCGGGAACCGGCATCGGCTTGAAAAACCATACGTTCGCTCCACCGGTGTTTCCAGCCGGATAAATGCCGAACGGCGTTTTCGTCGAAGCCCCGATGATTCGCACGATCTGTCCCCAAATCTCACGCGGTGAACGTTGCTTGATCGCAAATTTCAACATTCGCCAATGGACGCGAGTGTGCTGTACGGTCGAAGCCTGACCGAGAACGTGTGCCCGTTCGAGGTGATGGAATGCCAGATGTAAATCTCCGCTCGATTCGAACGAACTTGCTAATGCTAACTCGTTGGCTATTGCGGCGCTTAAATCGTGACTATTTTTCTCCTTCATTCGCTCCTCCTTCAATTCTCCTCTTTCGCTCCGACCGGCGTCCGATCAAAAAACCTATTCCGAGCAATAGCGCAATGATCACCACGCTACACAGAATGAAAAGTATAAGCTGATGTTGCGTAAAAAGATGAAAAAAGTCTGCTTCTTGTTCCATACATTCGTGTTAAAGATGAGCTTCGTGACACGCAAAGTCCTCGCGCTCGGTCTGGGCTGTTACATGGGCGATTTTAAATTCGCTCGTGCACGATCCGTGGATGCGTTGTAAAACGTCGTCGTGTTCGGCTCCGGCTGCTAAGACAGCGTGGACACTTAGAGCATTTACGCCCGAGGTAAGCGACCAAACGTGTAGATCGTGAATCTCGGCGACGCCATCGAGTTTAGACAGCGTTTCACGCAAAGCAGCTATATTTACGTCCGAAGGTGTCCCTTCTAGCAAAACGGCAACGGCGTCTTTCAGCAATGCCCAAGTTCGCGGCAAAATGAATAGACCGATGCCCGCCGAAATCAACGGATCGGCGTAGTACCAACCCGTCGTAAGCATTATTACACCCGCGATTATGACGCCGACCGATGTGAGCATGTCCGACAGAACTTCGAAATACGCGCCTTTCATATTGAGACTTTCTTTCGAGCCGGAACGCAAGATAAACACGCCAGTGATATTGATCACTAGACCAACCGCCGCAACCGCGAGCATTCCGGCGCTCTGTACCTCAGGCGGATTACGGAATCGTTCGTAGGCTTCGTACAGGATATAGAGCGAGATAAAGATCAGGACGACGGCATTTGTGAGGGCCGCAAGGATTTCAACTCGATAGTAGCCGTAGGTGCGTTCCGGCGAAGCGGGTTTTTCGGCAAACCAAATGGCAAGTAACGCCAGCCCGACGCCCGCAACGTCCGTCAACATATGTCCGGCGTCTGCAAGTAGAGCCAAGCTGCCAGTCCAAAAGCCGCCGATCACCTCAACAATCAAATAGAAGAACGTCAGGCAAAAGACGATCATTAGCGGCTTTTTGTTCCTGCCCGCCGCCGATATTTCGTGTGAATGGCCGTGTCCCATAAGATTTTCCTTTCGTCAGAATCTATACCTTCGCCTGTCACGTCGCTTTTCGGCTTTCGCTCGTCCGAGTCGTTTGTAGCGGCGAACAATTTTCTCACTCGGATGAGTTTTTATGCCTCGTTTATTCAAATAGACCATTAGCCAAAACAGTCCCAAAAGAACCCCCGTGCCGATCACGGCACCGAAAAATATCTGAATTTGATTTTCGGATGACATCACCATCGGTTCAAATGTGGAAACCGCTGTCAATCGGTAGAGTTAGGATTATGCCGTCGCCCCTCCTGCCGGTGTGAGCAGTTCGGCATAACTCAGCCACGATTAGCGGGGCCATATCGTCGTTGGCTGCGATCATCATCTGCTTACCGGCTCTCATCGGATCGGCCGCGCTCGAATATCTTCCGGCACCAGGACGGCCGAAGCCTTCGGAATCGGAGATCGTAACGCCGGGAAAACCTTCGATCTCCTCCAGTCCGGCAATGATCCTGTCCAGCATCGAGGGCCGAACAACCGCAATTATCAATTTCATATTTCAATATCTCCTCTCACGTCGATATCGTCGTCCTTCTCGATCCATGCGTAGAGCGTCGGCAAGATCAGCAATGTAAGTAGCGTGGAAGTAATCAATCCTCCGATCACAACCGTCGCCAATGGACGTTGTACTTCCGCACCCGCTGACGTTGCGATTGCCATCGGGATAAATCCAAGACTAGCCACTAGAGCCGTCATTAACACTGGCCGAAGCCGGGTTTCAGCACCTTCCCGTACCGCTTCTAAAACGGTCTTTCCTTCCTCTCGCAAATGATTGATAAAACTTACCATCACGACGCCGTTTAGGACTGCGACACCAAACAGGGCGATAAAGCCGACACCAGCCGATATTGAAAACGGCATGCCTCGCAACGCTAACGCAATAACGCCACCGACAATGGCGAACGGGATGCCGGTGTAGATCAGGAACGCTTGCTTTATCGAGCCAAACGTCGTGTATAGCAAAATAAAGATTAGAAACAGCGCTATTGGTACAACTATCGAAAGTCTCGCGGATGCCCGTTCCAGATTTTCGAAAGTTCCGCCCCATTTCAAATAATAGCCCGGCGGAAGCCGAACGTCTTTCTCGATCTTCGCCTGAGCTTCCTCGACAAACGAGCCAATATCACGACCGCGGACATTTAGCTCGACACCGATCCGGCGACGGGTGTCCTCCCGGGTTATTTGCGCGGCACCTTCGGCAACCTTGATCTCTGCAACCTGCGAGAGAGGAACACGGGAACCATTTGATGCCGTCAATACCAGATTGCGGATCGTATCGACCGTTGCACCCGAATCTTCGTTTAGCCTGACGACGAGATTGAAACGCTGTTCGCCTTCATAGACCTGTCCGGCCTCTTTTCCGGCAACTACCGATTCCACAAGATCGTTAACGTCCTCAACATTCAAACCGTATCGGGCGATAGCCGCACGGTCGGGCTTGATCTGTAGCTGCGGCAAACCGGAAGTCGCCTCTGCCTTCACGTCCTCGGCACCCGAAACCGATTGAACAACCTTCACAATCTCATCCGCCTTGTCCTTGAGTACGTCAAGATCGTCGCCATAGACCTTGATTGCAACGTCGCTTCGGACACCTGAAATCAGCTCGGCTACGCGAAGCTCGATCGGCTGAGAAAAACTGACGATCGCCGACGGAACTTTTTCTTCGAGTGCCTCGGACATTTTTTCGATTAGAACAGTTTTGTCAGTTGTCGTTTTCCATTCGCTGTGAGGTTTTAGCCCGACATACAGATCCGAAAAATCGACACTCATTGGATCGGTTGCAACTTCGGCACGTCCGGTTTTTGAAATAACGGTACGGACCTCGGGAAATTCCATCAATGTCCTTTCAACCTCGGTGGTCGTCCTAATGGACTGTTCGAGCGAAACACTCGGCAACTGCTGAACTTGAACCGCAAGGTCACCTTCGTCCAGTCGCGGGATAAACTCAGAACCAAGAAACGGGAAAATGGATGCGGATAAGATAACCAAAACGACGGCGATGGCCAAAGCCTGTGGGCGATATGTCGCTATAAAGTTGAACGCTGGTTTGTAGATTTGCTTCGCCCAGCGAATTACAAAACTCTCCTTTTCTGAAACCTTGCCCTTCAACACGAAGGTCAGCATCGCCGGAACGAAAGTAAGCGAGAGTATCAGCGAACCTAACAGAGCAAAGATCACAGTGAGCGCCATTGGCACAAACATTTTGCCCTCTATCCCGCGAAGACTTAGTATCGGCAGATAGACAATTGCGATAATCCCTACCGCGAAAACGACCGGCCTCGCAACTTCGAGACACGCTTCGAGTATTGTTCGTTCTGGCGGTTCGCGAGAATTCTCATGCTGGGCTTCTGCCCGCCGTCGCACAGCGTTTTCAACCATCACCACGGCCCCGTCAACGATAAGCCCGAAGTCCAATGCTCCGAGACTCATCAAATTGCCGGACACGTTAAAGAACCGCATCAGGATCGCCGCAAATAGCATGGATAGCGGAATGATCGTCGCGACGAGCAATGCCCCGCGCCAATTCCCTAGTAGTAGCAATAGGACGACAATGACGAGGATCGCTCCTTCGATCAGGTTTGTTTGAACGGTTGCGATGGCACGGTCGATCAGTTCGGTTCGGTCATAGAATGGAACTAGTTCGACGCCTTTGGGCAAGGATTTTTTGACTTGCTCGACGCGCTCTTTGACCGATTGAACGACTATGCGTGAGTTCTCGCCCTTGAGCATCAAAACGATACCCGCGACAATCTCACCCTTTCCGTCAGCGGTAACGGCACCTTGTCTCACGGTCGAGCCTTCGACGATCTCCGCGACATCGCGAACGTAGACGGGAACACCTTCGTTTCCGGTCTTTACTACGATATTCCCAATCTCGTTGGGCTTTTCAATAAGGCCGATGCCTCGTAACAGATATTGCTCCGCGCCTTTTTCGATATAAGCTCCGCCGACGTTGGCATTGTTTCGGGATACCGCATTGTAAACGTCCCGTAGAGTAAGCCCGTATGACTGTAGTTTCTCCGGCGTAACCCTCACTTGATACTGCTTCTCGAAACCTCCGAAGCTGTTTATCTCGGTCGCCCCGGGGACTCCGAGCAATTGACGGCGAACATTCCAGTCCTGAATAGTCCGTAACGCTTTTGCATCGTAACTTCCATCGGGAGATTTAAGCTCGTATTGATATATCTCGCCGAGTCCGGTCGATATCGGTCCCATCTCCGGGGAACCGATAGACGAGGGAATTTGTTCGCGAGCCTGTGACAATCTTTCCAGAACCAATTGCCTCGCGAAATACGTATCAATTGAATCATCGAAAACGACTGTGACAGCCGACAGACCAAACTTGGAAACAGAACGTATTTCCTCAACGTCCGGCAACCCCGACATTGCAACCTCAACAGGAAACGTAACCTGTCGTTCCATTTCGAGAGGAGCCAAAGACGGCGCCGCTGTAAGGACTTGAACCTGAACGTTTGTTACGTCGGGAACCGCATCGATAGGAAGATTCAAAAGGCTGTACGCCCCTCCCGCCGCCATTATCGCCACAAGTAGCAAAACGATAAGCCGGTTAGCGACGGAAAAGCGGATTAGTGCGTTGATCATAATTTTGTTCTCGCTGACAAACTACCGATTAGTGATCGTCGCCAAGCTCTCCTTTTTGCAATTGGGTCTTGAGGACAAAACTACCTTTCGTGACTACTTTCTCGCCGATCTCCAAGCCCTTCAAAACAATCGTGTAGCCCTCGGCCTCACCGCCGATCTCGACTTCCCGAACCTCAAATGCTCCCGGCTCGTCGTCTTTAGGGATAAACACAATCGTCTTGTCTTCGTCACGTTGGATCGCGCTAGTTGGGACTGCCAATTCCTCTCCGGTCGCCACCGTCGTTCCGGCATAGAATCCCACCTCTGTAAACATTCCAGCTCGAAGCCTTCCGCTACTGTTCGGCACCTCGACACGGACGCGAGCCGTACGAGTTGTTTCGTCAAGCTGCGGATCGATATAAGAGACGCGCCCATTCAGGTTGCCAATGTTGGGCGATCTTATCTCGGCAACAGCTCCTATATTTAGTTTCGAGATATTGGATTCGGGCACGTTCGCGATGACGTAAACGGTGCTGAGGTTTGAGATTGCAAATATCGGTGTTGCTGCTTCAACACCCGCACCGGCATTAAATTTTCGCTCGGTGATAACGCCCGCAAGCGGAGCGCGGAGGGAGACGAGGGATGTATCGCTCCTATGATCATCGTCGCCACCAGATTCTACGGGAACTCCTAGCGAACGCATTTCATCCTCGATATGGCGTAGATCGACTCTTGATGTTTCTACTTCGGCTTTGGCTTCCTGTAGTTCTCGATTCAGGGCGATATTTGACTGAAAATCGTAGTCAGCCTTTGCAGTCTTGTAGGCCGTTTCTGCGGTGACTAAATCCTTGCCCGCTCCCGCGCCAAGTTCAATAAGTCGTCTCGTTCGTTTTAGGGTCGCATCTGCCTCATCGAGCTTGGCTTTTGCTTGAAGAACGGCTGAGCGGTTTTCCGCTGTTTGTACGCGCGCGAGGTTTCGCCCGGCCAATTCGTAGCGAGTCTTCGCCTCGTGCAATTTGCCGTGCATCTGGGCGAGTTGAGGACTTGAAATTACGGCAAGAACGGCGCCTTTTCGAACGTTGTCGCCTACGCCGTAAAAAACACGTTCGATCCGACCTCCGACAAGCGGCGTCGCCATTTCTGTTCTTTCAGGATTTAGCTCGACGGCTCCTGTCACATAGAGCTTTGAAATGGCTGGCCGTTGTGTAACGGTCTCGGTTTCGATTCCCGCTGACTCGGCCATTTCGGGGCTAAGTTTTACTTCGCGACCAGTCTCGTTCTCGGTGTGTCCCGGTTCTTCTTTCTTTTCCTCGACGGCGACCTTCACTGAGGTCGCGGAACGATTGCTAAGAATCCATGCGAGGCCAACGACGGCAATCAAAGCGACGATCACCCCCGTAACGATCCACGCAAGAAACGGTCTTTTCGCGGGGTTAACGGGTTCGTCACCGCCGTTGCTCTCTAAGTTCGCTTCGAGGCGGTCTAGTTCCGCCTCATCCCTTCGGTGATGGTCGTTCTGCTCATTTATATTTGTTTCGGACATATTTCAATTCTCCAAGTTGACGCCAAGTGCGATGAAAAGATCGGCTTGAGAGCGGTATCGTTGTGTAAGTGCCTCGGTTAGATCACGGTTTGCTTCGAGCAATTTTCGCTGCTCGGATATTAGGTCGGTGATCTTTAGTTCCCCGATCTCATAGACCTTGCGGATCGTCTGGATGTTTTCTAGGGAACGCGGGATTACTGAGGTTTCAAGGGTTCTCAATGCTCGCTTTGCCGATTCGATCCGTTGAAAAGCGGTCACGACCTCGTTCCGAATGATTGCCTCGGTGAACGCCCGCTTTTCCTGCGCCTGTCGAATGGCGATTTCTGCCTCGGCTTTGGCTCCCTGCTTTTTGTCGAAAATTGGTAGGCCTATTGATATACCAAAAGTCAGACTCCGGTCGTTTTGGAAAAACGCTCCGCGCGGATCATCATAGACCGCACGGCCTTGCGTATATCGCGTGTAGGCGGTTACGTCCGGTTTGCTTTGAGACCGAATCAGCCGAAGTCCCGCACTCGCAAGCTGCTCCTCAAGCTCTGCAACGCGCAATTCCGGCCTTGATCTGAGGGCTACCGATATTCCAGTTTCGGTCGAGGCGGGAAGTTGCGGGATTTGGGCGACGGAAATTTCCTCACGGAGCTTTAACGGTTCCTCGTAAGGAACTCCGGCGTAAAATTTGAGCTTCGTTAAAGCCGCTTGAATCCTGCCCTCGGCAAGCTCGCGTTTCGCTCTAAGGCGCTCGACCTCGGTCTGTAAAAGGTTTAATTCCAGCGGTGCAGTTTCGCCCTCGGTGACGCGAATTTGAACGAATAGAACTGTCTGGGTGTCGAGTTCTAGTAGCTCATCCAGAACTTGCAATTCCTTTAGTGCGGCAAGTGCCTCGGCATAGGCTACGAAAACCTGACCGGTAAGCTCCCGTTTTCTGGAAGTAAGTTCCGCCTCTCGTAGGACGATCTCTGCTTGCGCAAGCTCGATACGCTTCTGCCTCTGGCTGTAAACGTCCACCGGTAGGGAAAAACCAACGCTTAATTCGCGATCTCCGGAGGAGCCAACAAGACTGCCGGTCGATTGTTCGACTTCGAGCGACGGATTCGACCGAAGTCCGGCTTGCGTAAGCCTTGCTCGAGCCTTCTCAATTTCGAGTTGGGCGATCTTAATCTCTCCGTTGTTGGCAGTGGCCCGACGCACGATCTCAGCAAGAGATACACCGTCCGATTGGCTGTAATAGCGTTCAGAGAACGCGACTACAAGCCTTTTCGTGCTAGCCTCCGCCGTCGGTTTTGAAACTACGCTTAAAGTTTCGCCAAGCGGTATTACGCCGGCATTCTCTTGAGAATACACAGGCGTCGCCGCCGCAACGGCGACAACACAGATTATTTTTTTGAACATTATCTAAACCTATCTCAATAGACGATCAGCAAGCCGGGTATCGTGCGAAAGTTCGCACGATAGCCAAAAATGGGCGCGTGAATTCTATTCGAGTTAGGCTTTTGGCGGTTTCCAGATTGAAAAGGAAGGGGTCGATTCGTAAGGGGTTTTGTATTGCGAATACTCCTCTCTCAAGACCTCTGGAATCTCAGCAGAAGTTACGAGCAATGAATAATCGAATGCTGGAGCCGGATTGCTTCCACAACAGGAGCAGACGCAAAACGGTGAACAGTTATCGTTAGTTCCGTTACTGTTTTGTGATGGTTGATCGACGTGTGCCACATTTTGTATAGCATGGCCCTGACCATCACTGAGCAAGACACCATCGCGGCACGGTTGAACCGAAAGTACCAGTAAATAAGCAACGAAAATGTACGATAAAATTCTCAAACATTAGATGTTCTCAAATTCCGTTCCCAATTGTCTAGCGCAAATCTATGTCGCGCCGCCCGACCCGCACGAAAAGTAGAGAGTTTCCGTGCGGGCATTTACGTTGCCGTCTCTACCGGCGCGATAAACGCCGATCCAGCTAGACGGGATTTTCGGGCTTGCCTGTCCCGTTTCCCGAAACCGTGGGTTTCACGGAGCGGCGGCGGGGCGGCGGTGCAATAAGGGCAAATAAACACAGGCCCTTACTGCCGCGTGAGTAAAACGCGAACTGTTGACAAACGCAACTATGGATTGTGGCCTACGGAACCAAGAACAATTTGCTTCGATTTCTGGGGCTTTGAAAGATCTCCGCATATATTCGCTCTTGACGTTTCCCGGAAAAGTGCTCCTTCGATGCGAAAAGGAAATATTTCTTAAACCGATCTGGGATCGATCCGGCTGCAAAATCTGCAAGGCTTTCCGCTCGGGCTTGGGTCAACGTTATCGTCACGACGCGAAACCAATTCACACCATAAGCCTTGACCTGGCGGTTTTGTTCGAGAAATCGCCAATAGGCATTGATCTTGTCGTCAAACGTTCGCCGCGTCGTGGTGCCTCGATCCGCTTCGAGGGCAAATGTAAGCGGCGTTGCTTTTTTCTGGATCGTAAACAGTGCGTCGGGACAGACTGGCAACCTAGTCTTTTTGCCGTTTTCATAAAAAGTCACTGATTCGTATAGCTGCTTCCCCTCTCGCCAGCCAACTACTCGATTTTCACTTTCCCGGCTGGCAAGTATCAGGGCGGCGTGAATCTCGGTTACGAGCAATGTGTGGTCAAGGAAAAGAGGCTTAAGCTCGCTAGTTCGTAAGCGTGTTGGAACGTCTGCGAGATTTATCTGTCCGTGGTACGCCAAATATTGAAACCCTTGACTACCAATCGAATAGATGTGCTTCTGGTTCGGATTCGGAAGCTTGGTTCGGTAGACGTATTTGTCAGCGATCAATTGCTGTAGGCGTAGGTTTAAGGCTTGTCGATGTCTGCCGGTAAGGTCGGCCAGGTGATCAATCGTGCAAAACCGCAACTGGTGACAGTAGCGGAGTATTTCGAGATCGGAGTCGCGTAGAGCGGTCAGCATCGTAAGCGTCGTGGGTCGAATGCGTCGGTTAGCTCCACCGTTGCCGAAGCGGTTAGCGAAGGGCGGGCGGTTAGGACGCCAAGCAGAGCGCAGGCTACCCTACGGTCGTGAGCCTCGCAGTCAGCGGGGCGAATCGCAGCAGGGCGGAGTCACTTCCAAATCGGCGGTGCCGTTGGAAGTGAGAGCGTAGGGTAGCCTGCGGTAAGCTGGCAACGGTGGAGCGTCAGTTAAGCGTTGGTTTGCAATGGCGGCGATCCGGTTAGGATGTTGCCACCCAATTGCAACGGTAGCAACGGTCGCTGCAATAGCGGTAAGCGCTCAAAGTGTGGTTTCTAATCGAGTGCGAGTAGGTCTTGCCGGACTTTTTCTTCGGCTTCTTTTTCGAACATCAGCCTGAAAAGGTCGTCCGAAAAGTCAGCCGTCCGCCATTTCTCCGAGACGATCAACTCGGCCCGCTTCTGACCAAGCAGGAAGTTGCGCTCGTCGTCCGGCAAGGATCGGAGAAGCTCGTAGCCGCGCTGTTGGCGGGCTTCCTGTAGTCGCTCTACCTCGGCCCTTCGAGCGTCCTCGCGGCGGGCTTCTTCCTCTCGCTTGAGCCGCGCCTGTTCGAGCGTGAAACTGCTCACGCCCCGGTCAACATAGTTAGCAACCGCTCCAAACGTGGCGATGGCAAAACGGGTCTTTTCGGCTTCGGACTTAGCGAAATCGACGATATATCGGGAAAGCTCCTCGCCGTGGCTGGCAATCATCCAATCGGCCAGATCGCGGTGCTTCTGGGCGGGCTGAGTCGTAAGCGTCTCGGTTCCAAAAAAGACCGTGTGAAAATAGGCCAAAAGCTCAACCCCCTTTCGGCTCCCGGTCGGAATGGCCGGATTTGGCTCTGTGGTGCCCTGTGCGACCGGATTCTCTGAGAGACGCGGTTCGGCCTGACTCTCAGTGAAGCGGGGCTCTGGGGTACCATTTTTGACCCGTGCGCGGCCTCGCCGAATGACGAGCTTATAGTCCTTCTGATCGGCAGTTCGTTCGAGCGTCGCAGACTGGATCACGAAACCGTTTGAAAGCTGCGCTCCCTCAAGCTCCGCAATGGCTGGTTTTAGCTGTTGCTTTCGTCCGCTGGGCTGATTGTATTTCCGACCTTCGAGTCCCATGTCGGCAAACAATTCCTTCGTCCGTCGTTCGTAGGTCGTGATGTCCTTCGACAGGATCCGGTCGAGTTGCGTGTATAGAATTTGCGCCGTTTCGCTCTTGAATTTCAGAACAACATCCAGCAAGACCGGCTTCGTATGATTCTGCTCAAGGTTGGCAATGATCGCGTCGTTGAGCTTGAAATACCCTTCTGCCCGTGTCACGTGGCCGTCGCGCTTTGCCGTGACGATCTTGAGATCGGTGATGATGTTGAAAAAGCCAAGTTCCTCTTGGGCCTTTCCCGTGCTGGCGTCGTGATACGAGTGTCGCCAGATGATCGTGTTCGCCCGAAGGCGGGTTAGCGAGTCGGTGATCGTTTCAATCGCACCCGTTCCCCATCGCTTGGCGAGAGACTTCGAAAGCCCGCGAAGCGAGAAGTAGACAATTCCCTCGCGACGTTCGTTCCGCTGGTGATGCTCGACCAGCGCGTAATACGTCCGCTGATCCTCAGTCGTTAACGTGCCTTTCCTCGAAGCGGTGATCTCAACTTCGGCGGCGATCTTTTCGCCATTACCGGTAGTGATCTCTCGGGTAAGAACGCGAGGTCCCGGGTCGCGGTTGGATCGCGCCGGGAACCATATCGACCACTGCTCAAGATTTAGCTCGGAGCGAACACGGCGAGCCGGAACCGGCAGCTTAGTCTCGTCCGTTTCGGTCGTCGGTGCGGCAGGCGCCGTCTCGTGCATTGTGGGCGGAATGTTTGGATGACGCCGGAATCATAGCGCGGAACCCGCCATTCGTTCCATGCCCGCTCATCGGTCGTTCGGTAGTCGGCGGATCAACGACCGGAAAACTCACACTTCCCTCCGTGTGTTAGAGATGGTTAGAAAACCGTTAGAGATAGTTAGAAATACTTAGAGCGCTTGGAAGCGGTTAATCGTCCCCGCGAACGCTAGCTCGTTCGCAAATCCCATTACCGCAAGTGCACCTTATTTTCACCACAAGTGCACCATATTCTCACCGCAAGTGCACCAAGCTTTTACCGCAAGTGCACCTAGTTTTCACCACAAGCGCACCAAGTTTACCGCAAGTGCACCAAGCCTTTACCGCAAGTGCACCTAGTTCACTTCAAGTGCACCAAGCCGGGATTTCACCACAAGTGCACCGCTGGACGGGGGACGGCTTGCCAAGTTGGGGGCGGCTGGTAGGCTCCGGTCAGACGGAAATACTGACAACTGAGAGGTGATAGAGATGGGGGATTATGTGGACTTCAAAGCGATCAAAGCAACGGTCTCCGTTGAGGAAGTCGCGGGCCGGTTTGGGGTGAGCCTCAAGCGTTCCAATGGTTCGCACGAGCGGGGTAAATGCCCGCTCCCGACACACCCGGCAGGGGACGATGCCAAGTCGTTCTCGATCAATACGGCGAAGCAAGTTTGGATATGCCATTCGACTGCATGTGCCAAAGGTCGCAGGGGCAAGAAGGGCGGGGACGTGATCGAAATGGTCGCCGTCATGGAAAGCTGTTCTCTCCGTGATGCTGGTTTGAAACTAGCGTCGTGGTACGGGGTGGAGGTTCAGGACGAACGATCCGAACCGGTAGGGGAGTCCGAACCGGTGAAGGGTATGGAACCGATCGGCTCGTCGCGTTTCGGGGTCTACGAACCGCTCGGCTTGTGGATCGAATCACGCCTTGAAACTGGATCGCTTTCGCGATTCGAGGAATCCACGTACCTGTGCGTCCTGGGCAAGATCGAGGAACTAGTTACGGGGGGAGGGGGTGAAGCATGATCGAGCTGGATGACGTTAGCGATGACCAACCGATCTGTATGAACATGGACGAGGGGCAACTCGTGTTTGCTCCTCGGTACTCACTGACCGAGGAAGAAAAGGAACGTTCCGATCTGCACATTGGCTCGTGCTTGGCGTGTCAGAACGATATGGACTTCGATCAGTTTTTCAGCCGTCTGCTCGAATCCACTTGGGAGACATATGCGGGCGCGTGAAAGAAATAGCCGCTGTTGAGGCGGCTATTTTTAGTGCGGTCAGTAGGGGAATCCCGTGACCAATTCGTGACCAAAAGTCGGCTAGAAAAGAATATTTGTGAATAATTGAATCACCATTTGCACGGCGTAAACTATTGATTTTGTTGGCCCGACCCAACTATTCCCTCATATTCCGTAAGCGTCTGCAACGGATTCATAACCCCAAGGTCGGGAGTTCAAGTCTCCCCCCCGCCACCAACAAATACGGGCATATCACGACTATGTGATATGCCCTTTTTTCTTGCATACTCGGCTGATCACCCTTGTGGCCTTCGGCAATGTATGGGCGCCAACTCCCAGTCGCGGAGCGACGGCATACTTTAGCCGTGCGGCGTAAGCCCACGGAACAGGACGAAAACAGGAAGGGGAGTCGCGTGAGCGACGACAGAGCGATTTTGGATTCTCGATTCTCGATTTTCGATTTTGGATTGATCCGATCCGAACGAAACACGCGTTCACGCAACCGGCAAGAGTTGCGCGTTCACGAGTGAATGCGTAACTCCGGTAGGTTGACGAATCCACGCGATTTCTTGGATTGCATCGGAGACGCTCTCCGAGCCGGCCAAACGGAGCGTTATCACGACTCCGGACAAGCGCTTACTGAACGCCCGGCTCCGCAGATCTTCACGCCACGCGAGCGCGGCGGGTTCGAAGTTCCTCGGTCTGACTTTCCGGAAGGCAGGTTGATAGAATTCCCAGTTGCGGGTAAATTACACCAATGAGAAAACTCCTGCCGCTGTTCTTCGTCTGCCTCATCCTGCTGACGTTCAAGCCCGCGATCGCCCAGACGCCGGAAGAGCTTGCGGAGATCTGGGATAAGAACCATATTTCCCGTCTTGAACCGTCGAATCTGCGGCACAAGGACGTCAAGGAGTATCTTGGGAAGCTGAAAGCCCTCGGTGTCAAGGTCGAAGAGGTCGGGCGAAGTTTCGCCAACCGCGAGATCTACCAGATGGAATGGGGAACCGGGCCGTTTCGGGTCTTCATGTGGTCGCAGATGCACGGCGACGAGCCGACCGCGACCAGCGCATTGTTCGATATGTTCGCCTATCTTCAGCAGAACGGCGATCAGAAATGGGTCAAGAAGTTCTCCGAAGCATTCACGATCCGGGCGGTCCCGATGCTCAATCCGGACGGCGCCGAACTCTACCAACGGGCGAATCTGCAGGGCATCGACATCAACCGCGACGCGACGAATCTCAGAACGCCCGAAGGCCGCTTGCTCAAAAAACTCCGCGACGAATGGACACCGCATATCGGGTTCAATCTTCATAACCAGAACCCGCTGACCAGCGCCGGCCCGATCCCGAAACAGGCGGCGATGTCGCTTCTCGCCGTCCTCGGCAACGCCGAAGGCATTCCCAACGCCGGTTACGAGCGCAACAAACGAATCGCATCGACCGTCGTTGCTGCGCTCAACAAGTTCATTCGCGGACATATCGGACGTTGGAACGAGGAATACAACGGGCTCGCGTTCGGCGACAATTTCTCGGCCTGGGGCACGCCCGTAATCCTGATTGAAACCGGTGCCCTATATGGCAGGGACGAGATGTTCCTCGTCAAGATGAACTTTGTCGCCTTCATCACGGCGCTGCAAGCTATCGCCGACCGGACCGAAGAGCAAATGAGCCCGATCAATTACGACCTCTTGCCCGTCAACACGCCGGGCCGGCTTGTTTGGTGGATCTTCCGCAGCGCTACAATAATGAATCCGACAGACCAGGCGGTTCCCTTTTTGACCGATATCGGCGTCAACGAACGTCGCCGGCGCGCAGAGAATCCACCGGTCACGTTCGTCGCGAATATCGGCGGGTTGATCGGCATTTCGGGCTTCGAGGAGTTCGACGCCTCGCAGTTCTATGTCGCGCCCCGCATCGACCGCATACGGGTCGGAGGCCCCGGCGAGCTTCTTTTCTACAAAAAGTCGCGCCAGATCGATTGGAAATCGCGGAATCTTCAGATCGATTTCCCTCCGGACGCGATCTTCAGCCACGGAAAATGGATCGTCGGCGAGGGTGTCGTGCCGAAGAAGAAGTGACTTTTTGCGTTTGCGCCCCGAACGGACGATAATCTGT
>CAZARD010000006.1:31298-33121 GCA_964487505.1 uncultured Blastocatellaceae bacterium
GTGCCGAAGAAGAAGTGACTTTTTGCGTTTGCGCCCCGAACGGACGATAATCTGTGAACCGATAGATTTTTCTTTCGATCGGCTGCCCGAATGCGTCCGATCCAAAATCACAATCCGCTTTGCTTACATTGCTGAAGATCAGGAACGTCGCCTTGATCGACGAGCTCGAGATCGAGTTCGCCGATGGGTTGAATCTGCTCACCGGCGAGACCGGATCGGGAAAATCAATCATCGTCGACAGTCTCGGAGCACTGACCGGCGAGCGCGTTTCGTCAGATCTCATCTTGGAAGGCGAGAGCGCGGCGCGGATCGAAGGCCTGTTCAGCGTTTCGGCGACCGAAAAACTAATCGCGGATTTCGAAGACGCCGGCCTCGAATTCGACCGCGAATTGATCGTCCGCCGCGAGCTTTCCCTGACCGGCAAGAACCGGATCTTCATCAATGACCAGCTGGTCACGCAGAGTTTTCTGAGACGGATCGGCGCGTCGCTGGTCGATATCCACGGCCAGGGCGAGCAGGCGACGCTGTTCGATCCGTCAACGCATCTCGTGATGCTCGACGAATTCGCCGGAACGCAGGATCTGCGGTCCGAGGCCGGGCGACGTTTCTCGCGCCTGCGAGAAGTGCGCCGCGAACTCGAAACGCTCCGCGGGGACGAAGCGCAGAAACTCCAGTTGCTCGATATCCTCCGGTTTCAAGTCGATGAGATAGACGGCGCCAAGATCGCAGTCGGAGAGGACGAGTCGCTCGAGGAAGAAAGGCGCAAGCTGGTCAACATCGAGAAGCTGTCCGCGCTTTCGGAGGAATCGTATCTGCTTCTGTACGAAAACGAGGAATCGACCGTCGCAACGCTCGAAAAGGTCGTTCGGCGCATCGGCGAGTTGTCGCAGTACGACGGTCGTTTCGCCGAATACTCGGAAGGACTCGCGAGCGCGCAGGCGGTGCTCGAAGACCTCGCGTTCGCGGTTCGCGATTTTCGTGGCGGACTCGAATTCTCGCCGGCCCGGCTCGCGGAAATCGAGGACCGGTTAGCCGAGATCTCGCGACTGAAGCGAAAATACGGCGGGTCGGTCGAGAGCGTCCTTTCGCATCTCGAAGAATCATCCGAACGGCTTCGCAACATCGAGACCGCGGAACTCAGGGAAACGGAACTGCGTCGCGAACTTGCCTACGCAAGGTCGGAATACGTCAAGACAGCGACAGATCTGAGCCGGTCGCGACGCGATGCCGCGTTGAAACTCTCGAAAGAGATCGAGAAGAATCTGCGTGCCGTTTCGCTTGAAAAAGCTCGCTTCGAGGTCCGGGTTCACGGCGATGCCGACGACGACGGCGCATTTGCGGCAAGCGGTTTTGACAGCGTCGAGTTCTATTTCTCGGCCAATCCCGGCGAAAGCGTCAAACCGATCGCGAAGGTCGCGTCCGGCGGCGAACTTTCGCGCCTGATGCTGATCTTGAACACCACAACGAAGCTCTCGGACGATTCGAAGACGATGGTCTTTGACGAGATCGATACCGGTATCGGCGGACGTGTTGCGGAGGCCGTCGGCCTCAAGCTGAAACAACTGGCGTCAACGCAGCAGGTCTTGTGCGTGACGCATCAGCCTCAGGTCGCAGCGCTCGCCGACCATCACTTCGTTGTCAGCAAATCTTCGAAAGGCGATCGGACGCGCGTCACGATCAGCGAACTGGACGATCCGGCGCGCGTCGAGGAGATCGCCCGAATGCTCGCCGGAGAGACGATCACGGAATCGGCCCGCCGACACGCCCGGGAATTGTTGTGGAGGTAGACGGTAGACGGTAGACGGTAGACGGTAGACGGTAGA
>CAZARD010000006.1:33221-57579 GCA_964487505.1 uncultured Blastocatellaceae bacterium
GGTAGACGGTAGACGGTAGACGGTAGACGGTAGACGGTAGAAAAGACTGGCTGAGATCCGGAGATTTGGCAAGCGACCTAAGATCCCAGACCTGGAATCTGGAATCCTGGAATCATGGAATCCTCGGATCCCAGACTGGAATCTGGAATCTTGGAATCCTGGAGCCCTCGGATCCCAGACCTGGAATCTGGAATCCTGGAATCCTCGAATCCCCGACCTGGAATCCGGAATCGCCGATCCTGGAATTTGAAATGAGCAAGATTCTTGCAAAAGTTATTCGCGGAGAGACGGTCGAGTCGATCCACCGCGGGCATCTCCTGATCATCGATGGACAGGGCAGCGATGTGTTTTCGATCGGCGACGTCGAAACGCTTGCGTTCATTCGGTCGTCGGCCAAGCCGTTTCAGCTGATACCGTTCATCCTTGCCGGCGGCGCGGAGCGATTCGGTTTTTCGGAACGGGCGATCGCGCTCGCTTGCGCGTCGCATTCGGGCGAGCCGGTCCATACCGAGCTCGCGGCCGAAATGCTCGCGCAGGCGGGACTCGCGGAATCGGACCTGCGTTGCGGAACGCATCTTCCGTTCAGCGAAGCGCGGGCGGCCGAGATGACCCGTTCGGGCGAGGTCCCGACGCAGTTGCACAACAATTGTTCGGGCAAACACGCGGCGATGGTCGCCTATGCCAAACTCCTCGGCGCCCCGACCGGGACATACGAAGATTTCGATCACCCGATCCAGGTCGAGATTCTTCGGATGATCTCAAGGTTCACCGATACGCCGATCGGCGAAATTCCGCTTGCGACCGACGGATGCGCGGCGCCTAACTTCGCCCTCAGCGTTCGCGCGATGGCAAACGCGACGCGAAAGTTGGTCAACCCCCCGGCTGAATTCGAACCGCACCTGCGTGCGGCGTGTGAACGGGTTCGGAAGGCAATGATGAATTTTCCGGAACTCGTCGGCGGAACCGGACGCCTCGACACTATGCTGATGCAGGCCGCGCCGGGAAAGATCGTTTCGAAGATCGGCGCGGAGGGCGTTTGGATCTGCGGCGTCGAGCCTTCGGACAGGTGGCCGTCCGGGCTTGGGATCGCGATGAAGATCGAGGACGGCGACGACCGCCGCGCGCGTGCCGCGATCTCGGTCGCGCTCCTCCGGAAACTCGGGATATTCGAGGAGTCCGCGCTTCCGGAACTGTCGGCGATCCCGATCACGAACCGCCGCGGCGACATCGTCGGCCGAGTCGAAGCGCGCCCTTTGGAAGTAGACGGTTGACCGTAGGGGTCACGTTCAGGAGAAAGGAACCGGGGAGTTTGAGGCCGTGACGGATCCAGCGTTCGTAATATCTGCAGATAGTCTGCAAATTTAGCCGCGCCGCAAACATCGCGAGCCCCCTGAGGGCGAAACTCCGAGCCCTTGGGACTTAACGATATCTCCGGAATCCCTATCGACAATTGAAAATTGAGAATCGCAAATGAAAACTATGTCTTCTGAGAATTTCCCGCCGAAGCTTCGGCAAACGCCCAACGGCGATACCGACACAAACTCGCTTGCTGATCTTCTGGAGTGGTTTCTGAACAACGACCAGCGCGTCGGACTCGTCCGACATCCGCACGTCGAAGAACTGTTTCAGTGGAAGCAGGCGGACGACGAGGCGAACGATGCCAAGCGGTATCATTTCGACAACGCCGAATCACGATTCGCGATCGGTGTTTTTCAGGCCCTCGGCGAGAACAATTCCGAAGAGAAGCTGCAGAATTGGATAACGGAAGTGCTCCAGACGCTCGGCGAGGTCAAGCAGATCTCGGAGGATATGGCGGCCGACTACAAGTTGGACGCGGGACGCTCGCACGTCGGGGAAGCGGCGAAGATCCCGACCGCCAACGAACGCCGGTTGTTTCTCACGAGCAGTTGGCTCGAAGCGCTCTGCACCGCCGAGGTCCGTTTTCTCGGCTGGGTCTATCAGGAAATGTACGGGAAACCGTTTCAGCCGGGGACGTAGCCAGTTCGGAGTCCCGCCTTCAGGCGGCCAACCTTTAGCGTAAGCGCCCGTCGCAGATAGATCGCTTGCGGTAATTTCTTGAAGAATCCGGTTTCGCACCAAACAAGCAGGCCACCTGAAGGGGGGACTCCGAACCAACGGCCTACCGCCCAAACGTATTGCACTGCCTCAGATCGCCGGACTGGACGCCCTTCGAGAACCACTCGATCCGTTGCCGGGACGAACCGTGCGTGAAGGATTCCGGAACGACGTATCCTTGGGTCCGCTTTTGGATCGAATCGTCGCCGACGGCAGCCGCCGCCCGGATCGCTTCTTCATAATCGCCGGCCTCGACCAAACCCTGTTTGTTCGCGTAGAACGCCCAAACGCCGGCATAGCAGTCCGCTTGGAGCTCGAGCGCGACCGACAATCGATTTCCACCGCCTGCCGCTTCGACCTTGTTCATCGTGCCGAGCAGATTCTGCACGTGATGCCCGACCTCGTGCGCGATGACATATGCCTGGGCAAAATCGCCGGGAGCCTTGAACTCGCGTTTGAGTTCGTTGAAAAACGCGAAGTCGAGATACAGTTTCTGATCCCCCGGACAATAGAACGGCCCCATTGCCGCGCTCGCGTAGCCGCACGCGGATGAAACTTGTCCCGAGAATAGAACGAGCTTCGGATCGCGGTACTGGCGACCGGCCTGTTGCGGCAGGATCTTTCGCCAGACGTCCTCGGTACTGCCGAGCACCGAGGCGGCGAATTTCCTCTGATCGTCCTGCTGTTGCGGATTCTGATTTTGCGATTGGGGCTGCTCGACCTGAACCTCGGCCGGCATATTCTCGATCAGCTGGCGCGGGTCCACGCCGCAGACGAGCGCGAGAACGATGACGACAAGGATTCCCAGTCCGCCGCCGCCGAAGGCGATCCCGCGCCCCGGCCCGATTCCGCGTTGATCTTCGATGTTGGTGCTCTCTCTGCCTCTTAACATATCGATTTCCTTGGGGGATGCCGCCTTGGATTCTAGTACAAACGGCCGCCCGAAGACGAGCGGACGCCGACGTTTTTGATCGCCGTCGTTGCAATGCGCAAGGCATTCGGGCAAGAATTTACGTTCGTGATAGAAGAACCAGAACAATGGCGATCGAACGGCGATCTCGTCGGGATCGACGGTCTCTCGATATTCTGCCGGCACTCGGGAGAGATTGCGGAGGAGGCAACGCTTTGCCTTCACGGCTTTCCGACATCGTCGTTCGACTACCGCAAGATCTGGCCCGCGCTCGCGGAAGGCTTCCCGCTGATCGCTTTCGATATGCCCGGATACGGCTTTTCGTCAAAACCGCGCGACTTCGACTATACGACCTTTCGGCAGGCCGATTTTGTCGAGGCCGTCGTCAGGCACTTCCGCGTCGAGCGCGTCCATATTCTCGCGCACGACTACGGGAACACTATCACCCAAGAGTTGCTGGCGCGCCGCGACGAGAATAGGTTGTCATTCAAGATCGAATCCATTTGTTTCCTGAACGGCGCGCTCTTCCCGGAGACACACCGGCCGATAATCGCGCAGAAACTGCTGATCGGACCATTGGGGCCGTTGTTCGCGAAGCTCATCACCGACGGCCGTTTCAAATCGAGCCTAGCATCGGTCTTCGGAGCCGCGACGCGCCCGACCGAAGCCGAGCTTGACGCGATGCTCGCGGTATTCAAGGTCGGCGGAGGCAAACGGATCGCGCATCTGCTGATCCGCTACATGTCGGAACGGAAACGGTTCCGCGAACGCTGGGTTCCGCCGCTCAACCGGCTCGGCGTGCCGTTTCGCTTTATCGACGGTCTCGACGATCCGGTCTCGGGCCGGCATCTCGTCGCGCGGTTTCGCGAGGTCGTTCCGACCGAGAAGGACGTCATTGAACTTCCCGGCATTGGACATTTCCCGCATCTCGAGGCGCCCGAGACCGTCCTTCGCGCCTACCTTGAATTTCGCGCGCAGTCAAAACCGGGAGCGGTAGCGAGTCAGAACCGGGAGCGGTAGCGACCGGCAAACCTAGCCGCGTTATTCGAGCGGTCTGTGACCCGATCGCGGCTGTAGCCGAATGCTCTTGATTACTTGAGCTTAAACTCCAGGCATAGCCTGGATCACGTCCTTTGGCCTTTCAACGGCTGGGCTGGAGCCCAGCCCCGAACCATTGCGATAGATCAACCGGCGGCTTTTGACACAGCCTCGGTAGCGACCGGCAAACACGAGACATCGACCAAGCGAACAAATGAAGGTTGGATTTGGATCGGAACATCGAGGCGCGTCACGCGTTAACGCGTATCTCTGGCGGATTGACGAATCGAACCAACTTTCGGAGAGCCTTTCGGCGCTCGATTCCAATCATCCGAATGAACTCCGACGATTTCCGCAGTAATCCCTGATTCTGTCCGTAAAATCGCATTTTATTAGATTTAGCGTTACCGGACGGCGAAAAAATCATTGACAGAAGCGGCAACCGGATTTATCATCGAGGAAATCGATAACATCAAACCTCTCAACATTTTTCGAGAAGAAGGAGGCGATTATGATCAAACTTGACATCGTGAATTGCGTTGCTGACAAAACCGGTGTTCCGAAGCAGAAAGCGGAACAGGTCGTCGATTCGCTTTTCAACGCAATGAAAGACGCATTGGCTGAGGGAAAGCGCATTGAGCTTCGCGGATTCGGCGTCTTCGTTGTCAAGGCCCGCAAGCGCGGAGTCGGTCGTAATCCGCGCACCGGGAAAGAGGTCCCGATCCCGTCGGGCAAGACGATCAGGTTCAAGCCCGGAAAAGAGTTGCAGGCCAAAACAGTAAAGGAAAAGTAGACCGCGCGTGATCGGTTTTCGTTTCGTAAGTCGCGAAGATGTTAAGATTTCGTTTGCGGCTTACGATTTTTTTGTTTCCGAATGCGACAATTCGAACTCCCAGTATTTCAGAACCCGAGGCGCGCCCTGCGTCCGACGCGCCGCGCTTACATCAAGCATTCGATCTTTTTCGCGATCACTTTCTGCACCGTCCTGGTCGCCGGCGTGCTTGAGCCTTTCGGCCTATTGCCGGCATTCTTCTCGCTCGATCCGAATATCTCCGGACTCGACTTCGCGCTGAACTTTCCAAGCTACTACGCGATAATGATCGTCCAGACGATCGCCCTCATCCTAACCGAGCCGACGATACTCGACTACGGTTTGAAGTTCGCGCTGTCGCTGCTCTTCATTCTGATGTCGCACGAACTCGGCCATTATGTCGCGTGCCGGATCTACGGCGTCGACGCGACGCTGCCGTATTTCATCCCGACGCCGCCGCTGATCGGCCCGGCCGGAACGTTTGGCGCATTCATCAGGATTCTTTCGCCGCTGCCTTCACGGCGCGCGACATTCGATATCGGCGTCGCCGGGCCGATCGCCGGCTTCGTCGCGTTGATCCCGGTCGCGATCACGGCGTTCGCGACCTTCAGACAGGTCGGCGAGGTTCCGGCGACGATCCCGGAAGGCACGCTCGTCTTCGCCGATCCGTTGCTGTTTCATTTTCTGGCGTCGTCGTTTGGGATAGATCTGCGGATTCCGATGTTTCCGAACCCGTTTTATTCGGCGGCCTGGCTCGGATTGCTTGTGACGGCGCTCAACCTGATTCCGGCGGGTCAGCTCGACGGCGGCCACGCGGTGTTCGCGGTCTTCGGCGAGCGCTTTCATTACTGGACCGGCCGCGTCGCATTCTATTTGATGATCGTACTCGCGGCGTCGGGACTCTACTTCTTCAACAGTCCGAGCGGGATTCTGTTCGCGGTCCTGCTCGGCGTGATGCTGCGGATCAAGCACCCTGCACCGCTCGACGACGCGCCGCTCGACACGAAACGGATCATCATCGCGATCGTCACGCTCCTGGTCTTTATTCTGAGTTTTACGCCGTTCCCGATCCAGATCCGATAAGCCTCTTGCGCAAAAGAGAACTTGCCCGAATCAGACCGAATCGTTCGCTCGTAGCGCGGTCCCAATTGCGAGCGCAAGTCTTCGGTCGCCCCTTGAAGAGCTGATCTGAACCCAGCTTAGGGCGTGTTCGGAACGTCCCGCGCCGTCATAGTCCCTCGATCGCGTGCAACAACTTCGCTTTCACCTCGACCGACACCCGGGCGAGCGCATCGTTCTCGACGACCGACATCATCCGATCCGCATCGATAGAAGAGACGACGACCCCGCCGCCGGCCTCGTAGACTACGACGTTGCACGGAAGAAGGAGTCCGAGGTCCTGCTCGAGCTTCAGCGCTTCGTGGGCGTATCCCGGGTTGCAGACTCCGAGGATGACGTAATTCTCGTAATCAACGCCAAGTTTCTCCCGGAACTTCTGCTTCATATCGATCTCGAACAGTACTCCGAACCCTTCCGCCGCAAGGGCCTGCTTGGCTCGCTCGATCGCCTCCGCAAACGAAACACCAAGCTTCTTCTTAAATCCGTACCCGAACGACTCGGTTCTTCTCGATTCGGCCGCACTTGACATATCAGATACCTCCAACGTAACCAATTAACGACGCAAACAGGATGCCAAGCAAAAACCCGGTGCGAGGATCGAATCGCGCCGGGTTTTGATGCTGGAACCTGATGGTTTTCCGCGGATTTTTACGCACGACGCCGGAAATCGCCGGCGATCCGGGCCAAATCATACTGTTGAAGCGACGGTTTCGGGCAGCAACCCCTTGACCTCGCGAACAATGTTCTGGACCTCTTCGTGATCTTCGAGCGCGATCATAAAGAAATCGTAGCTCGTCTTGAAGCAGACAAGACCGTTGCCGAAAAACCAGACGCCTTCAAGCACCGGATTTCCGCCGATGAGCCAGTCGATGGGCGCGCCGGTGATCGTTTTCGGGTCGAGAATGTTCGTCATCATCACGGCGCCCGAAGCGAATGAGAAGGCCCCGAGCAGCGGCGCCCCGACCGATTTGACGATCGCGCGCTCGAACTCGATCTTTTCCGCGTCGGCCTGTGAAAGATCGCCTTTGTCGATCAGCGCCTGTTGCGATCCGAGGTATTCATTGAACTGTTCGCCGAGTTTCTTGACCGCCCAAGTCGGGATCGCGGAGTTCAGCAACCAGTGCGAACTGATGCCGGTGAAAACGACGCCGAGTCCGGCGCCGATCGCGACCGAAACTCCGGTCGTCGCGGCCTGCAAAGGCTTCTCGTAGACCCAATCGGCCGTCTGCTGAAGCGTCTTCCACGCCGAGTCGAACGTGCGCGACCAACTCGCGCCGACGTTGAACGCGCGCGACGCGGTCTCGGCCGTTTTGTTGACGGTCTTGTAGGTTTCGCCAATGACCTCGCCGGCCTTCTCGCCCGCGTAGCTTACGGCATCGCCGGCCTTTTTTCCGGCCTCCTTGACGGCCTCGGCCGCCTTGCCGCCGGCGTCTCCGGCGACGTCGCGGAGCGGTTCGCTCGCGTCATAGACCTTTTTCGCCGTCTCGCCCGCCGCTTTGACGGCCGTTTCGGCAACATTCACGGCCTGTTTGCCGACCTCGGTCTTTTCGGCCTCGGACTTGATCTTCTGAGCGCCTTCCTTGATCGCCTCGGCCCCTTTCTGCGCGGTATCGGCGACGATCTTCGCGCCCTCGCCGATCTTGTCGGTCAAACCGATCTGCTTGTCGATCTCTTCGAACCTTTCCTTCGCCTCTTTTTGCCAACGCTCGAAGCGTTCCTTGTAATCAGTCATAGCAATCCCCCCGACACTCCGTTTGGACTTACGATCCGGCCCGCGGTTTTGTTCGCGGTATGATGCAGATTCGCGCCCGGAATTTGTATCATTGCACCAACGCGCCGAAGTATCAAGATTTTTTGTTCCGATCGCCAATGCAGAACCCGCACAAAGGAAGGGGGCGTGCGCGCGCCGTTTCGAAGCCGGCGATTCATTGACCGGTGTCTGAACCGAGCTCGCTCCGCGAGCGGGCCCCCTTACTTCGTGCGGGGTTCCGCATTCGTCTTGTTCACATTTCAACCTTTCCCTTTTATACTCTCGTCTATGCCGATTGTTACCTGTCCGACTTGCGGGAAGCGCATCGAGTACGAAGGCAACGAGTTCCGGCCGTTCTGCACCGAACGCTGCAAGTTGCTCGACTTCGGCGCTTGGGCCGACGAGGAATTCGCGATCCCGACGGCAGACTCCGCCTTGACGGAAGAGGATCTTGAACAGATCGACCGCGCGGTCCGAGAACGGCGCGCCGAATGATAAATCGCCTATGTTTTTGCTTTTTCAGATCGAAACGTTCGGAATCGCCGCCGCCGCAGTCTTTTTTCTCATCCTCGCGGTCGTCGCCTTCATCGCCTTCAAGATGCTCGCGAAGACGGTCAAGATGGCGTTCAGGATGGTGATCGTCGCCGTGATCCTGCTGATCGCGCTGGTCGGCGGCGTCGCGCTGCTGATGTTCGGGTCGGGCGGAAAGGAACCGGCCAAGCCCGCGGCGACAAAGCCGAAGTAAGATGATCGAAAGGCTCAAGAACTTTTTCAGGCGTTACCGGGGGCTTTCCGGAAACGTTTTGGCGCTGAGCCTTGTCAGCCTTTTCAACGACACTTCGAGCGAGATCATCTATCCGCTGCTGCCGGCATTTCTGGCGCTGACGCTCGGCGCTTCGCCCTTCGCGATCGGACTTATCGAAGGATTCGCCGAATCGGTCGCGGCGTTCTTGAAGCTTTTTTCCGGATATCTCAGCGACAAGTTCCATTCCCGAAAACTCCCGGTTTTCGTCGGCTATTCGCTCGCCGGCGTCGTCCGCCCGCTTCTTGCGTTCGCCACAAGCTGGCCGCAGGTCTTGTTCGTGCGGCTCACGGACCGTGTCGGCAAGGGAATCCGCGGTGCGCCGCGCGACGCATTGATCGCCGGATCGGTGCCGCCGGAACGGCGCGGGGTCGCGTTCGGATTCAACCGCGCGGCCGACCATCTCGGCGCGGTCTTCGGCCCGATATGCGCGTCGCTTCTGCTTTATCTCCTCGCAGACAACCCCAACCAGCCCACGGCAAGGGACTACAGCCACGTCTTTCTTTTCGCCTCGGCTCCCGTCGTCATCGGTCTGTTCGTGATCGCGTTCTTCGTCAAGGAAGAGCCGAGACCGGTCGATATCGGAACGAACAACAAGATTCGCCTGTCGCTCGGCGAGTTCGATTCGAATTTCAAACGCTTCCTCGTCGTTATCGCGATCTTTACGCTCTCGAACTCGACCGACGCGTTCCTGCTGCTGCGCGCCGAACAGTCGGGAGTGCCTATCGCGGCGCTGCCGCTTTTGTGGATGTCGCTGCATTTCAGCAAGGTCATCTTCTCATTGATCGGCGGCGATCTTTCGGACAAGATCGGGCGGCGGACGATGATCGTCGTCGGATGGATCGTCTATGCCGCCGTTTACGGAGGATTCGCTTTCGCGTCGGAAGCGTGGCACGCGTGGACGCTTTTCATCTTGTATGGAGCCTATTTCGGACTCACCGAAGGCGTCGAAAAGGCCTTTGTCGCCGATCTGGTCGAGGATGCCGAAAGGCGCGGCACGGCCTACGGATTTTACAATCTTGCGATCTCCGTCACGGTCTTCCCGGCTTCACTGCTCTTCGGCGCGATGTGGACCTGGCTTGGCGCGCAAACGGCATTCCTGGTCAGTGCCGCCGTCTCGATCGCGGCCGTGACGATGCTTCTGACCGTGCGCGGATCGAGATGATCCGGGAGAAAGGCCGTTCTTAGCGCAGTATCGGATGAATCCGATTTTCTGTTCGTACGCTTTTTCTGAGACACGTTGCCAGACATCCGAATTCCGAATCCCAGATACAAGGTACTGATGCGGCGTTTCATCTTGACAATTAATCTATTTAATGATTAGAGTACCTAACTAATGAAAGACACGAACGGGAATGATGCGACGGTCGAGGAGACCCTCGTTCTGACCTTCTTTGATATCGCGAATCTGTTGAGCAAGCTCGGCGAAGAGGTCGCCGGCAGCGCCGGATTGACGACGCAGCAATGGCTCGTGCTTCTGCAGATCGCGGGCGATCCCAATTTTCCGATCCCGGCACATGCGCCGATGCGGCGGTCGGGTGTCGGCGTCATGGCTTCCGAGATCGCGCTCGAGCGCGGGGTCTCGCGCGCCAGCGTCAGCGTCCTGATCTCGCAGCTCTTGAAGCGCGGACTGATCCGCCAGGAAGAGGAAGCCGGCGATCGCCGTCGCAAGCGTCTTTTTCTGACCAACGCCGGGCAAGAGACCGTCGAATCGCTCGACGCCGCCCGTCGACTTTCGAACCGAGAGCTATTTGCGGATCTCGGTCCCGAAGAACTCGAGGTCCTGCTCGATTCGCTCAGGAAATGCCTCGGACGGCTCTGGCTAGCCGGAAACCGAGGCGCGCGTTCGGCCGGATCCGCTTCGTAACACGAACGTTTTGATCAATGGTCGGTCCGATCCGACGAATCGACGACCGACTCTTGCCCTGTCCGGCATCTTTCCGGATGCCGCCTTTTGGAGGTCGAAAATGAATCTGTCGGTTCTTTTGTGGGGAATACCGCAAGCGATGCGTTTGGCGGCGCGGGTGTATCCCAAGTACGCGGAGCGTCTGAAGGAACGCGATCTTGTCGCGCAGATCCGATTGCGCGATCAACCGGTCGGCCGCTGGATCAAGCTCGAGAACGGCCGGATCTCATCCGAAAGCGGCATTCACGAACAACCGGATATCACCATCGATTTCAAGAACAAGGCGATCGCAAAGAGTTTTCTGACGCCGCCGTTCGATCTGCTTGAGCGTATCGACGCGGCCAAGAACTTCAAGGTTGTGCTTCACGGTCCCGACGATCTCGCCGTCTGGTTTTCGCGGACGCTCGCGCAGCTCGAATCGATAACCTGGAAATACGGTACCGACGTCGGCAACGGCGTCACGCGATACACGAGCGGCACCAACGGCGGCCCGATCTTCGTTTACGTCAAAGACGGAAAGGTGTTGCGCACGACGCCGATGGACTTTGACGAGTCGGACGCCGCGCCTTGGTCGATTAAGGCACGCGGCAAGACATTCACACCCGCCCGGCGGACCTCGCTGGCCGCGCACGGGATGTGCCAGAAGTCGATGCTCTACTCGAAGGGACGGCTTCTCTATCCGATGAAACGCGTCGATTTCGATCCGAACGGCGAACGCAATCCGCAGAACCGGGGAAAATCCGAATTTGAAAGGATCGGCTGGGACGAGGCGCTCGAGATCGTGGCGAACGAAATCAAGCGCGCCAAGGCGTCGGGTCCGGGGGCGATCGCCGTCGATCACGGCTCGCATCATCAATGGGGAAATCTCGGCCATTATCTGAGCGCGTTCAACCGCTTCTGGAACTTGATCGGCGTGACGAAACTGATGCACAGTCCGGACAGCTGGGAGGGCTGGTTCTGGGGCGCGATGCATCATTGGGGAAACAGTCTCAGGCTTGGCTGCCCGGAATTCTACGGAACGGTCGAGGACTGCCTGAAAGAGGCCGAGATGATCGTCTTCTGGTCGAGCGATCCGGACACGACCTACGGCTACGAGGGCGCGCAACGGCGTGAATGGGCGAAGCAGCTCGGGATCAAGATGGTCCACATCGACCCGTATCTGAACCACACCGCGGCCCACGTCGGCGGCAAATGGATCTCGCCGCGGCCCGGCACAGATCCGGCTCTGGCGCAGGCGATCTGCCACGTCTGGATCACCGAAGGCCTCTACGATCAAGAGTTCGTGTCAAAGCGAACGACCGGTTTCGACGAATGGAAAGCATACGTCCTCGGCGAAAGCGACGGCGTCGCCAAAACGCCCGAGTGGCAGGAACCCGAAACAGGCGTTCCCGCCCGCGACGTGCGGGCGCTCGCCCGCGAGTGGGGCAAGAGGAAAACGTATCTCGGCGCCGGAAGCTGGGGGTGCGGGGTCGGCGGCGCGGGCCGTACCGCGACCGGTATGCAATGGGCGCGGATGATGACGATCCTCGCGGCGATGCAGGGCTGGGGACGTCCCGGCGTCAACTTCGGAAATCTGCAGTTCGGATCGCCCCTCGACTTCAACTTCTACTTTCCGGGCTACGGCGAAGGCAGTTTTTCCGGCGATCTCGCGTTCAGCGCGAACTCGGCCAATAACTACCAGCGGATGCCGCACATCGTGACGATGAGCACGGTTCGCCAGTCGATCCCGCGGATCTGGTTTCCGGAAGCGATCACCGAAGGCCGCGCCCAGGGCTATATCACCGACGTTTCATCAGTGCAGGGCCAGTTCTTCCCGTTCTTCTATCCTTCGCCGGGCCACGCGCGTGTCGAGATGCTCTACAAGTACGGCAGCCAGCTTTTCGGAACGATGGTCGCCGGCAACCGATGGGCGCGCGCCTACCAGCACGAGAGCCTGAAGTTCATTGTCAACCAGTCGGTCTGGAAGGAGGGCGAAACTCCGTTCTCCGATATCATCCTGCCGGCCTGCACGGTTTTCGAGAAATGGGATATCGGCGAGTGGTACAACGTCGGCGCCGGATACGTCCACCATATGTATTCGATGAACAATCATCGGGTGATCTCTCTGCAGCACAAATGCATCGAGCCGCTCGGCGAATCGAAGTCGGATTACGAGATCTTTCTCGCGGTCGCCGAAAAGCTCGGTCTCGGCTCGGTGTATTCCGAAGGCGGCACGTCTGAACTCGACTGGTGCAAACGGGTGTTTGAGTCGTCGGATCTTTCGAAACATATTTCTTGGCGGCAATTCCTGCAAAAAGGCTACTTCGTCGTTCCGGCCGATCCCGAGCCGGCCCGCGCGCCGGTCGCCAATCGTTGGTACTACGAAGGCCGCAAAAAGGACACGCCCGAACCCTATCCGCTTCCGTCGGATTATGTCGGCGGATATCTGGAAGGACTTCAGACACATTCCGGGAAGTTCGAGTTTGTCGCAGAATCGCTCAAAAAGATCGACGACCCGGACCGTCCGCCGCTGAATCGATACATTCCGTCGTACGAGGATCCGTCGCGCAATCCGGAACTGGCCGACTTCCCGCTCAAACTCCAGACATCCCATACGCGGTACGCCTATCACGTGATGGGCGACGACGAGGGCAGCAGCCTCAATGATGTACGCGAGCATCGCGTTCTGAAAGACGGCCAATACTACCTCGTCGCGCGCCTGAGCAAGAAGGACGCCGACGAGCGCGGCATCGAGGACGACGACCTGATCCGGCTTTGGAACCGCCGCGCGTCGGTCGTCTGCGCGGCACAGGTCACCGAACGGATCAGGCCCGGTGTCGTCAGCACGTATTCGGGATCGGCGCGTTACAAGCCCGTCGGCGAGCCCGGCCGTTCGACCGATCTTGGCGGTTGCGTCAATATGCTCAATCCGAAGGAATCAATAACGAAGAAAGGCCACGGCATCAAGCCGAACGCGGTTTTGATCCAGGTCGAAAAATGGACCGGCGTCGATACGTGGGAGCCGATGGAGGACTGATATGGCAAAGAAATGGAACCTGATCGTCGATGTCGAACGTTGCGATAATTGCCGGCTCTGCTTTCTTGCGGTAAAGGACGAGTACATCGGCAACGATTTTCCGGGCGTTTCCGCGGCCCAGCCCGCGCAGGGTCACAACTGGCTCGAGATCCGCCGCAAGGAACGCGGGACGTACCCGATCGTCGAGGCGCGGTTCCTGCCGGTGATGTGCAATCACTGCGACGACGCGCCGTGCATAACGGCCGCCCGCGACGGCGCGGTGCGCAAACGGCCGGATGGGGTCGTCGTCATCGATCCGCAGAAGTCGAAGGGCCAGCGGCAGATCGCCGACGCTTGTCCATACGGCGCGGTTTCCTGGAACGAAGAGAATGACATCCCGCAGGCGTGGCCGTTCGACGCGCACTTGCTCGACGAGGGCTGGAAACGAACGCGGCTCGAACAGGCTTGTCCGATGGACGTGTTCAGAACGATAAAGGTCGAGGACGACGAGATGCGGCGGATTCAGAGCGATGAGAAGCTCGAGGTTCTCGGCCCCGAACTCGGAACAAAACCGCGGGTCTACTACAAGAACCTGCACCTGATCAACAAATGCTTCGTCGCCGGCACGGTCGTGCATCAGGTCAACGGGATCGAGGAATGCGCGGCGGACGTTGAGATCGTACTTGAGCACGACGGGCGCGAGATCGCGCGGACGCGTACCGATATCTTCGGAGAATTCAAGATCGACGGGCTCGAGCCCGAAAGCGGCGGGTACAGGATCAGATCTGCTTCAGGCGCCGAGATTGCTCTGGACCTCACGATCGGGACCGAGAGCATCTATCTCGGCGTTATCGGAGGTTAGGGGCGGCGATGCGAAATCACATTTGGGATTTCCCATATCGCCCGCCGTCAGTGATGCGCACAACAGGCAACCTTCGCCCGCAAAGGGCCGAGCGAAATCCGAAATCGCTTCACCAGCTTTTTCGCTTCCTGAACGCCTTGACGACCATATCGCGGCGCATTTTCGGGAGATGGTCGATGAAGAGCTTTCCGTCGCAATGGTCGGTCTCGTGCTGGAACGCGCGGGCGGCATAGCCTTCGGCCTCACGCTCGAACCATTCGCCACGCTCGTTCTGCGCGCGGAGCTTTGCCCGCATCGCGCGCTTGACCACCGCCGGGACCTTTCCGACCGAAAGACAGCCTTCCTGGCCCGACTGTTCGCCATCGACCTCGATTATCTCGGGGTTCGCGGCGATCAGCTTGATGCCATCGCAATCCATCACGAACAAGCGCAGGTTCAGACCGATCTGCGGGGCCGCGAGACCGACGCCCTCGGCATCGTACATCGTCTCGAACATATCGGCACAAAGCGCGGCGAGCTCGTCGTCAAACTTTTCTACGGGCTTTCCGACCACACCAAGGACAGCGGCGGGATACTCTGTGATCTTCCGTTTCATTCGATTTTGGATTTTGGATTTTGGATTCCGGACCAGCAATCCAAAATCCAAAATCCAAAATCGGATTATCTTGGAATGACTCCACGGCGCGAACTGCGATGGAAGTCGCGCTTGGCGAAAAACTTCTTCTCGCTCCGCATCTCGCATTCCCAACAAACGACGCGGCCTTCGTTCGTGGGGGAAATGAAGACGAGGTAGGTATCGGTCTCGCGGTCGCATTCCGCGCATCGGGCCAGCGGCTTTGCGGTCAGTTTAGGATCAAACGTTTCGATCATCTTATCTTCCTCAGCAGACGTACTTTCTCCAGATAGAACTCTTTTTCGATGACAATAGTGTAATTCTGACCGACGAAATTCTCCAATGGAACGCACGAGTCTTGGACGGCGCATTTCTCGTTCGTCACGAGCCAGATCTCGTCGGCATCAGGCGGGATCTCGCCGATGATGAACTCGGTCTGGCGACGCCACGCGTCGGCCGTTCCAGCCGGGGCCTCGATCTCCCAATCGAAGAACTTTTCGTCGGGCAAGATCCGGTTCGCGCCACGATAGTGATACGGCAGGGCGAGCGCGTCGAAGGTCGTGAAGACGATTATCGGCTGCCCGGGACGCTCATTCGCCGCGATGAAGGCCCCGACCCGCGCCCAATCGCCGCGTTTCGCAAGCTGGGGATAAAGCGCTTGGACGGAATACGCAAAAAGCGCCAGCCAGATGACCGCGAACACCGGCGCGATCCGCCGCGGGACGAGCCGCGCGGACAAAACACCGGCGAACAGGACGACCGGCGCGAAGATCACCGAAGCGTGGCGGATCGCGACATAGACCTCGCCGAGCAAAAGGTACGCGACGAAGAAGAATACGAGCACGACCGGGACCGCGACGGCGAGCGCTGCCAGTTTTCGCTCGAGCAACTCGCGCCGCCGGCGCACGACGACGGCGATAAGCACGATCAGCGCGAAACGCACGACCCAGACCCGAATCAGCGATAAGGTCGAGATCTGCTCCGGCGGAAAGATCTCGGTCGGGACCGTGAACGTCAGCAACGTGTTCCAAATGACCTGAAGACCGATGATGACGCTGCGTTCGGACTGAAACGCGACGGTGTTCGCCGCGAATTGCGACCGGACGGCAAAAACCAGCGGCGCGAAGCAGATCGCGACGACAAGCATCGTCAGAAAATACGCTCGCGCCGCGCGCCATCGTCCGGTCGCGACCAGCGCCGCGAAGAACGCCGCCAACAGGAATCCGAGATAGTAGTTCGAATAGAGCCCGACGACGCTGACCGCGCAGAATCTCGCCGCCGCGCGGATCGGCACCGCATCTTCCGATTCAAAGAAGTCGCGGAAGAAAAGATCTGCAAGAAGCAGCGACAACGCGATCACGAGCGCGTAGACCCGGATCTCGAGGCTCGCCCAAATGAGAAACGGATGGAGCGCGAAAAAGAAAGTCAGAAAAAACGCGGCCCGGTCGGATACGAACCGCCGCGCGAGTTTGAAGAACAACGCGATCCCGGCGACCGCGCAGATCACCGAGAAGAGGCGGGCAAAGAACACCGAGGAGCTGATCAAACGCCACGCACTCAGGACCCAGAAGTAGAGCGGCGCCTGTTTCTCGTCGGCGAGCGTGTTCCGGAGCGCGAAACCGATCCCGCGTTCGGTCGAATAGAGGGTCGAAGCCTCGTCGGCCCAAATATTTAGAACATAGGCCAAAGGGACGGCGATGAGAATGTGGAGAATGATCGGCAAAAGCAGCGCCGCGTGCCCGGCCTTGCCGACCAGATCTGCCCGACCGTTTGTGTGTTCCGTTTCGACCATTGAAGACATTCGCTACTCGATGCGCTTTCGGTACGCGGCCCAAAAAAGGTCCTCGCTCGGATAAGGAAAATTGATGCCTTCGGGGATCAGCTTCAGCAGACGGCTGTCGCCGATCCGATACCGGAGAAGAGAACGCGCGTGAGCTCCCGATATCTTTTTCGACGGCCGGCCGCCTCCGATCCGATCGAACCCGTTCGTTGCCAGGAATTCGTCGAGCCTTTTCTCCGTGTAGAATTGAAGCACGCTGGGCGGGCTGTATTCGTGCCAGTTCCGGCCGAACAGCCGCGCCGACAACGAGCCGCGGTTCCACGTCTCGATCAACAACACGCCCCCATCTTCGAGCAGATCGCGGGCCTTCGAGAACGCGGCGAGCGGATCGTAGAAATGCGCCGCGACCTGGATCATCGAGATCAGATCGAACTTGTCCTTCGACCGGAATTGTTCGAACGATCCGCGCGAAATATGAAGGCCGAGCGCCTTGGCGCCGAACTTCGCCATCTCGGAGTTCGGTTCGAGACCGGTGCCCTTCCATCCGGAATCGATAAAACCGCGGAGAATGAAGCCGGCCGCCGCGCCGACGTCAAGCATTGTCCCAGGTCCGACACCGAGTTTTTCGAGCTTCGCGGCGTACCAACGGCCGCGTTTGTTCAGCATTTCGCCTTCGGCGAGGTAATCGGCATAACCCGCTCCGCCGCCCGAGAAATAATCGTCGCCGTAAACTTGCGCGACGTGGGCTTCGCCCGCTTCGATCGCAGTGAAGCGGTGGCCGCAATCAACGCAATCGCGCAGATCGAACCCCTTCGCCGTGAAAGCGAATTTTGATCCGGAGCCGCAGAGTGGACAGGTTTCTCGTTTCACGGAATAGCGATCGGGCGCGGGTCGGTCAGATCGAAGACGACGAACTCGCCGCATTCGGCGACGACCGGATAGAGGTCCCTCAGTTGGGACTCGAAGCCCGGCTTCTGATCCAGATAATGTCGCTGCGCGACGAAATAGCGGGCGCCGTCGTTCGCGAACGCGCGCACGCGTGTCGCCGACTGTTCTTCAACGCAGATGTTAAAGCCTTTGCGCTCAAGCCAATAGAACATAAACGACGCGTTGTAGGCAACCGCGTAGCCGTCCGGGTCGAGGCACCGGTCACCCGAAACAAGGATCGGTCCGGGCTTCGCCAATTTCGGCCCGATATAGCGGGCGCAGGCGAAGCTCGCGTCGGGCGAGCGGTTTTCGAGAATCCTCGCCCGGATCTTCAGCGCGTCGAATGCGAAAACCAGAAGGGCGACAAAACCGATCAACGCCATCGAGGCGACACGCGCGGCGTTCGCCGTTACGGACCGCGAACTGAAGCCGTCGGCGAATCGGCCCGCAAAGGCCGAGGTCTCGCGAATCCCGGCCCCGAACAAAATAGCCACCGGCGCGACCGAGAAGATGTGGTAATACGCGGCCCAGTCGTCGGCGGAAGTCCTCGCCGCGGCGACGTAGAAAAGAAAACATGCGCCGAGCCAAACGAGCGCATCGGCGACCGGGCGTTCCCGGATCGCGCGGACGATCGCGATCGCTCCGACCGCCAGCCCGCCCACCGACCAGACCCAAACGATCTCGTTCAGCGCGATCCCCTTGACGAAATACGGGTTCGTCAGAAAATCGGGGCCGATCCAATGATATTCGTTCGAGACGCCGAGCGAGTTTCCGTAGGTCGTCCAAAAGCCCTTGGCGTGAGCGTACCAGAGCGCCGCCGGAACGAGAGATGCCGCCGCGAATGCCCAGACCCGCCAGCGCGCGAAGGCGCGCAGACCGTAACGCCGGACAAGCAGGAAAACGAAGAAAATACCGATATGCGCGGCCGTCGCCTTTGCCAGCAACGCCAGCGCAGTCAGCGACGCGGCGGCGAGAAGATCGCGGTCGCGCCCCGATTCGATCCAATCGCGAAAACAAACGGCCGCGCTGATGTAGAAAACCAGCATCAGCCCTTCGGGTTGGATCGATGTCGAAAACTCGACGATCAGCGGGTTGAACGCGAAGAATGCAAACGCGGCGACGAGCGGAAATCCGTCGAGATAGCCGCGCGTGAGCCGCAGAAAAAGAAGCAGCGTGACGATCGAGAATCCGAACGCCAGAAATCGGCCCAGACGGTCATCGACGCCGAACGCCTTGTGCGACAACGCGATCGCGAACGGATAAAGCGGGAATTCCATCTCGACAAATCCGGGCGTATTCCCGCGCCAATCGATTCGCGGATAAAGGATGTTCATCGACTCGGAGGCAAAATTGCGCGCGACGGCGCCGACATCCGATTCCCGCCACGAGGCGCGGTCGATCGGCCGCGCGACATCCGCCAACCGGACCGCGGCCCCGATCGCGAAGATCACGAAAATGGCGATGCGCAGCGGTTTTGTCACAGCATCCTCGGCAGATAGATGATGAGCCCGGCGGTCACGATCCACAGAATCAGGTTAAGCAGCGTCGGCCGGTCGCGGAAAAGGATCTGGACCGGATCGCCGCCGGCCTGTCGCTTGTGTATCAGGAACAGATATCGGAATACTCCGTAGACGACGAACGGGATCGTCAGAAGCATCGCGTTCGAGCCGACGCGCGCGACGGTCTCGTCGGCGCGCGTGTAAAGCGCGTAGGTCAGGACGGCCGCACCGGCGCAGATGTTCATTATCGAGTCGAGAAACGCGACCGAATACTCGCTCAGATTGCGGCGATGACTCTCGGCTGCGGCCTCGAGCAGGACCAGTTCGTGGCGACGTTTGCCGAAACCGACGAGCAACGCGACCATCGATGTACAAAGCACGAGCCATTCGGAGACCTCGACGTTGATGATTACCGCGCCTGAAACGGCCCTTAGCACGAAACCGGCGGCGATCAGGATCACGTCGAGAATGACGAAGTCCTTCAGTTTCAAGGAATATGCGAGGCAAATCGCGAGGTATGTTCCGACGATCAAAGCGAATCCGTGGCTGAGTGCGAGCGAACCGGCCGCCGCCGCCGCGAACAGCGCGACCATCACTGTCCGTGCGAGATTGACGTTCAGCGAGCCCGACGCCAACGGACGATGGCATTTGATCGGATGTTCGCGGTCCTCGTCGATATCGGACAGATCGTTGAACAGATAGACCGCGCTGCTCGCGCAGCAGAAGACGGCGAACGCCGCGATGCTCAGAGCGAGATTGTGCTGATCTGTCAGCGACCGCGAGAAGATCAGGCCAGAGAAAACAAGCAGGTTCTTCGACCATTCGAGCGGGCGCATCTCGACCAGAAGCCCGCGGAGCGCGTTGCCGGTGGCCGATCTGGAAATTGGCTGGTTCAATTCGGTCGTGTTCATCTCATCAGACCCGCAGATCGGACGCCCGACGCTCGGGAAGATCGCGCGAGGCCGCAGCGGCGGCGTGTTCACTCATCGTAACGACGTCAAAACGGTCAGAGAAATCTGACAATATCTCTCCCACGAATGCGAGTTTTTCCTTGACGGGGAGCGCCATCGCCGGAAAGAAACTGAGCTCCGGGGCGTCGTCGGCCGACAGAAAATCCAGCGGATGCAAAAGCAGCGACGGCTCGGTGCCGGTCGCACGGCACATCGCGAGCGCCGATTTCCAGTAGGCGCGCGCCGCGGCTCTTGAGAAAGTCGAAAGATAGATCACATAGCTGGCGTGGATCGGCGTCTTGAACAACGGCAGTGTCGTCACCGGTATCTCGGTGATCACCCGATCGCCGATCGTCCAGCGATAAGGTTTCAGGCGCTGGAATCCGTCCGAAAACCGGCCGAATAGTTTCTTCCGCTTTTCACGCTCGTCCTCGGACATCTCCGGCGATTTGAAGAAGTAGTAGGCGCGAGCGAGCGGAGCAATGTAGGTCGGAAGCGTCGAACAGTCGTAATCGTAGCCGCGCTCGGCGAGCACCTCGAGGACCGTCGGAGAAAGGCTGTAGCCCGGCCCACGGAAACCTCGCGGACGCGCGCCGGTCGCCTCCGCGAGTGCCGTTTCGGTTCGTTCGAATTCATCGACGAGTTCGTCCTTTGAATACAGATGGAGCCACGGCTCGTGGCGAAAACTGTGATTTCCGATCTCATGCCCTGCCGGAGCGATAAGCGACAACGATCGGCGGTTCTCGTCGATCGCCGCGTCCTGTCCGACGATAAAGAAGGTGATGCGAAGATCGCGCTCGGCCAGAAACTCAAGGACGCGCGGAACGCACACGTCGAGATAGGACGGGAATGACTCCCAACCCGGATCTCCGTGAGTTTTCATATAGGACCACTTGTTGTCGAGGTCCAGGCTCAGGCTCGCGATCATACCTTATCGGATTTCAGATTCCACGATTTCAAATTCCAAGATTCCGGGTTCCGCGGTCGGATTCCGTACTTCAGATTCCAGGATTTCAGTTTCCGCGGTCGGATACCGCACTTTGGAGCCCGCTTACTCAACGGCGGCCTCCTGAAGTCAGGATTCCAAACCCGCGTAGAACTTCTCGGCCAATTGGATCGTTTCGTTGACGTTCAACGTGCCGTTCGTGATCTGGGCGGAGTTCAGCACGTACAAGTCTTCGAGCGACGTCTCGATCGACGGCATCGACTCGGAATAATTGACGACCGGCAAAGGAAACACGCGGCGCACGCGCGACACCTTGAAATCGACGACATCGGACCGGTCAAAATGCGGATACATCCGCTCGAGCGCGGCCAGGAAATTCTCGCGTATCTCGTCGTCGCTCCGACCGAACAGCGCATCGTCAGGAGCAACGTACTTCGGAAGATAGATCAACGCGTTTCCGCCGATTTCACTCTTCCCGACGAGCGCGGACATTTCAATGATGCCCGTGAACGGCGTTTCGTCGATAATGTTCGTTACATAGTACGGCGACAGCGATCGTTTCGAAAGCATCGACGCGCATACGATTCCCTGGTACCGGACACCGTTCAGGCGCGATCGTTCTTCTTCGGAAAGTTGCGGCACGAGGGCCGACGCGACGTTCGCGGGACAGGTCAGTACCACTTTGTCGAAATCGCCGTCCCCGTCGATTCTCCATCGGCCGCCATCGGAGCGCGCGATCGACCCGATCTGCGCGCCGAGGCGGATGTCGACGCCGAGATCGCGCAGGACCTCAGCGAATTTCCCGAGCACGCGCGCGTAGCCGCCGCGCACGTAACCGAACATCTCCTTTTTCAAACCGGACCGGCGGGCGGCGTACATCCGCTGGATCGTCGCCCAGATGAAAGCCGCGCTCGTCTCGCGGTAGGCTTCGCCGAGTTTCGCCCGGAGCAACGGCCGCCAGATCTTTTCGAACGTCGCGCGCCCGGAAAGCTTCGTCAGCCAATCTTCGACGGTTACGCGTTCGAGCGATCGCCAGTCGTTGACCCTCGATGCATAGAAGATCGTTCCGCCCAGCCGCAGCTTGCCGATCAATCCGAGAGGTGGGAATTTCAGGAATTCCAACGTGTTCGACATCGAGACGAGCTTGCCGTCGGTAAAGAAACCGGTCTTGGTCTCGACCCATTCGAACTCGTCGCCGAGCCCGATCTCTTCGACGATGCGCCGCGTGTGCGAATCCGAAAGGAGAGTGACGTGATAATGTTTGTCCCAAACGACGTCGCCGATCTTCCACGCGCCCGCAAGCCCGCCGATCTCGTCGGCAGATTCGAAAACCGTGACGCGCGCGCCGGCCTTGGCGAAACGCAACGCGAGCGTCAGGCCGAGAAAGCCGGCACCGACGATCGCGATGGCGGGTTTTTGGTCATGGCGATTGAAGCTGTTCGTCTTGTTCAAGCCGCTTGATAAACTGGCCCAAAAGCGGAACCGCAAACGAGTAGTTGCCAAATCTGGTCTTGTAGACAAGGCCGTTGTCAGCGAGACTTTTGAGCATTTGATTTATGTGACTATTGCTGAAGGGGCGATCGAGGGTTATCTTTGACTGTTCAGTGATTTCCTGAACGGTGAATTCATCGTCGCAACTCTTCAACTTGCTGATTACCCGCAACAATTCTCTTTGTCGATCAGTTGTCCGATTCCAACGACCCGCAAAAAAGTCAGAGTCGAGTTTGCGTGTAATCGGCTCAAAATCCAGTCTCACATCCAGTCCGTCATCGACTTGTTGAATAATGACATCGTACGCCTCCCGACAAATGAACTGAATAAAGTAGGGATAGCCGCCGGATAGCCTCACGATCTGATTCACTCCAAACTCACTAAATTTTACAGGACAACGGTTTGCATCGATCGGCTTTGTAATCGCCGCACGACTGGAGCGGTCGTCAAGCTTTGAGAGCGTAACAACCCGAAACATACGTTCGGCAAAGGTGCGCGCGGCAACCAATTTGGGAAAGAGCGTTGGTAGTCCGGTCAAGACCAGCATTACCGGGATGCCTTTTTTCTGGATTGACTGGAAAACATCCAGCAGTACCGAGAGCGGGTGCTGATCACGCTTTGCTTGATCATTCAAGTTTTGCGCCTCATCATAGGCCAAGACTATTCCATTGACGCGCGATTTTCGGCTCACAGCATTCCAAACCAATTCCAGAATGACCTTCAACTTGTCGGAGACAAGTCCTGGGGTCTTGTCAAAAACTCGACTCAAGAAAGCATAATCCAATTTCGTCTCGACCGCTGAGCGTGAAGATAGAAAGCCGATTGACTGGGTCTCCTGCTCGTTAATCGTGATTCTCGAGGATAGAACCGAAAGGTCTGTGATGAGTCGGATAGCCAAATTCGTTTCGCTAACGCTTACTGATTCTGAGACATCCGTGCTTGACCACAACCAACCAGCTTGAATTGCAATTGGCTTGAAAGTATCGAGCAAAACCGTCTTCCCGACTCCGCGCAGACCGGTAAGTACCATATTTTCAAGTATTACGGTCTGCTTGAGAAGGCGTTTGAACTCCGCGGTTTCCCTTTCTCGGCCTGCGAGATACGGCGGGGCGTGTCCGGCACCAGGCTTAAAAGGATTCTGAAACGATTTGATCATTGATTTGAATTAGGGTTGATTAGACAACGAAATAAAGCTACAACGAATGCTAAATTTAGCATAGGCTCTAAATTTACACAAGTACGTAATCTAGACTAATTCAGCTGATAGATCTCACGACAAAACCAGAGACCTCGTAACACAGCCCGCAACCGCAAGCCATCTCGCGCTTCATCGCGATCCCGTCGAACTTATGGAACAAATGACCGCATTTGCATACGGCTCCGACCGGACGGGCAGGGCTGCCGATGACGAGGTGAAAATCCGGGACGGACTTCGTGACCAACGAACCCATTCCGACCATCGCCCAACGGCCGATCGTCAGGTCGTTTCCGATCGTACAGCCGGCGCCGATCGTCGCGCCTTCGCGAACCAGCGTTTTAAGCGTATGCTCGTCGGGTTCCGACGGGCGCAGCGTCTTGAGGTCCGGAAACGTCGCGCGTGGAAATCGGTCGTTCGTGAAGGTCGTCGAAGCCGAGATCATGACGCCGTCCTCGATCGTCACTTCGGCGCAGATGTAGACCATCGCGTTGATCTTGACGCGGTTCCCGATCTTCACGTCGTACGCGATGTAGCTCTTTTCGCCGACGATGCACTCCTCGCCGATCGTCGCGCCGTGGCGGATGTGGACATTGTCCCAAACGCTCGTGCCTTCGCCGATCGTCACGTTCTCTTCAATGATGGCTGTCGGGTGAACTCTTGGCATTTGCAATTTCAGATTTGCGAT
>CAZARD010000006.1:57679-65406 GCA_964487505.1 uncultured Blastocatellaceae bacterium
GATCCGAATTCCGCAATCCGAATTCAAACCACGCTTCCCTTTTACGCTTCCTTCACGGCAGTTCGCTCCACGACCGGTTGCCAAAGGTGTTGGTTTAGCGATTTGTAAGCCGCTTCTATTACCTGGACCGATGCCAGCGCGTCTGACGGCTTGATCAACAGTTCCTCTTTGCCCCACAGCGTTCTCGAGAAATTCTCGATCTTGCCGCGGAACGACGCCACCTTGTCGTAGCCGGATCCGAACACGGTCCAGTCAGGGCTCGAATGGAGCTTGTATTTCGATTCGCGCCAACCGATATGGAGCGTTCCGTTGGAGCCGTAAACGCTTATGAAATACGGCAATTCCTTGTTTAGTCCCCAAGTCAGATCGACACTCGCGACAACGCCCGACGCGGTCTTGGCGAACATCTTTACGTTCTCATCGACCTCCAGGTCCTGCGTGCCGCCGGTTTCGACCGCGAGAACCGACTCGATCGGTCCGAGAAAATAACGGACGATATCGACCGAATGCGTTCCGTTGTCGATCAAAACGCCGCCGCCCGAAACCCGCCGATCCGAGTTCCAGCGCTTTGACATATCGACACGCGCCGTGAAGGCGTTCTCAAACTGGATGACGTCGCCCAGAATGCCCGAGGCAACGATCCCCTTGGCCTTGACGACATCCTCGCAATAACGGAACTTCGACGCCATCGTGAACAGGACCGCGCTGCGCTCGGCCGCGGCGATCATCGACTCGGCCTCCGCGACGGTCAGGCATAGGGGTTTCTCGCACAGGACCGGGATCCCGCGGTCCATAAAGAAGCACGCGATGTCGGGATGCGAATCCGGCGGGGTCGATACGATCACGGCGTCGAGCGACTCGTTTTCGGCGAGTTCCCGATAATCCGTGTACGCGCGGCCCACGGCGATCTCAGCCAATGCCCGCGCCGCGTCCTCACGTACGTCCGCGACCGCGACCAACTGGCAGCAGTCGCTCTGCCCAAATGCCTGAGCGTAGGCCTGAGCGATGCCTCCTGCTCCGATCAGTCCGAATCTGAGTTTCTTCATAATCCACCAATGCCGGCAGGACCGAAACTGCCACAGCCTGACGGTCTTCGGCGGTCCGGCGTCTCCGCCTACCGTCTCATGTCTGCCGTCTACCTTCTACCGTCTACCGCCTACCGTCTACTCCCGACCCCTCTACGAACGCCTGCACGCCTCGACAGCCTCGCGAATCGAATCCGCCAGGAATTCGATATGCCGCTCCTCGTATTTCTCATTGAACGGCAGGACAAGCACGTCGTGAAGTCCCTTGATCGTTCCGGGGAAGCGGGAATCGTCGTAATCGATTGCGTCGGGACGCGCCAGATTGAACGGGAAATGACTGTCGCCAAACGTGTTCTTGTCGCGGAAAACCTGGCATTTGTACGCCGGTTTGACGACGTATCGCGGCGCGGAAGCGACGTCGTAGACCTTCAACGCCTTGGCCAATCCGACGGCTCCGTCGGCGATCTTCGAATCATCGACACGCAGACAGAACTTCCAGTAGGTCATCGTCGCATTCTCGGCCGGCTTGTACGACTCGATGCCGTCGATATCGGCGATCAAAGCGTCGAGAAGCGCGGCCATCTTTTTCCGCTGGCCGACACACGCATCCAGCTTCTTGAGCTGCTCGTACGCGAGCGCCGCTTGAAGCTCGGTCATGCGGTAATTCAGCGATGCGAAATAGTGATCGGGATTCGCGTCACCATAGCCCCACGCCTTGTTGATGAAAAGAAACATTCTCCGCGCGAGCGCCTCGTCGTCGGTGACGACGATCCCGCCTTCGCCGGTAGTCATATGCTTGCCTTGCTGGAACGAAAACGCGCCGATCGCCCCGATCGTGCCGACACATTTGCCGTTGACCGTCGCGAGGAACGATTGCGCCGTGTCCTCGATCACGGGAATTCCCCGCGAATTCGCAAGTTCCATTATCGCGTCCATTTCGCACGGATTGCCGAAAAGGTGCGTCACGATGATCGCTCTCGTCCGATCGCTGAGGACCCGCTCGATGGTCTCGGCCGTGACGTTCAGCGTCTTCGCATCGACATCCGCGAAGACCGGGATCGCGCCCTGAAAGATGATCGGCGTCAGCGCGCCCATATCGGTGACCGATGTCGTCACGATCTCGTCGCCCGGATTCGGGTTGACGGCGGCGATCGCCACGTGGACCGCGGCCGATCCGGAGTTGCAGGCGAACGCAAATTTCGCGCCGACCTTCTCGGCGAACGCCGTTTCGAGCATCTTACCGTATTTGCCCTTGGTCGTGATGAGCACGCCCGATCTCAGGACCTCGGTGATCGCCGCGATCTCTTCGTCGCCGAACGTACGTCCGGTAATATCCTGGTCCGATGGTAGTTTGATCATTTCTCGTTCTGTAGCCGGTGTCATAAAGATGTTTCCTTCAAAAAGACAAAACTCTGAAGGGGTTAAACGCTCATTTCGAACGCGTTTTCACTGTTTGTTCGGAAATTTCTTCGAGCGGTGCCTTCTTGAGGGCGGGTTTCTTTGAATTTACGCGAATCCGGGCGAGTCTCCCCAGCAATCGCAGGTGCCCGGCGATGGTGCGTGCGGTCTTCATTTTCGAGAATCCGAACAGGCGTACTTCAAGCACCGTCGGATACTCGACGATCCTCCCGCCGGCCAGATCGAGCCGCCCGAGCATCTCCGCGACGCCGAGAAATCCCTTCTCCTCGATCGGCAGATCGACGACCGACGCCCGGCGGTAAACGCGAAAACAGCTGGTGTAGGTATCGAGTTTCGATCGGAGCGTCCGGCGGTAGAGCCAGGATGCCCCCTTTGACAGGAACAGCCGCCACTCGGGAACGTTTCGGACGCCGCCTTCGCGGTGATAAGGCGACGCCGTCACGAGATCAACATTTCCGGTCAGCATCGGGATCATGCGGACAAGTTCGTGCGGATCGTAAGTGCAATCACAGTCCATCGAACAGACGATCTCGGTTGTCGCGGCGCGGATCCCGGTTTGGATCCCGGCGGCGACGCCTTGATTCGTTTCGTGCCGCAACACTCGTACGTTCTCACGGTCGCCGAACAACTCGCCGATCTTCGCGAACGTCGTGTCCGTGCTCGAATCGTCGACAAAGATGAAATTCGGATCGTATCCCGCGCCGCGCAGGCTCGACTCGACGCTCTTGAGCGTATTCGCGAGATACGGAAGCGCGGATTCCTCGTTGTAGCACGGCAAGACGATCGTCACGCTCTCGCTCGAAGGCGTCGCCCCGCCCTTGACCTCGACCGCTTCCGGCTGCGGACCGGCCTTCTGAACGGCCGTTTCGGGTTGAAGGCCGAGATAATCGGCGGCGGTCGTAAAATCGTACTTGCGGAGATTCTCTTTGATGATCCACTCCATCTTGTCGAGCTTGCGATAGTGTCGGACGCGATTGTACGCGGATGCGGCCGAGATCCGCGGCTGTTCGGCATCGAGCTCCCAAACGTGGAAGTACATCACGAACGGATGCGTGCCGCGCTCGATCAGGTCGCGCACCGCGAACCGGGTCAGAGTGTACGGGATCTGCCGGAAGTAATTGCCGCCGGCGACGGGGAAAAGTCCGACGCCGAGGTTCGCGGTCGAATACGGAAACTCCCAAACGGCGCGTCCGCCGGCATGCACCTGATGCGCGAATCGTTGGGCCGCATCGTCGCGCTTCGAAGGAACGAACGAAGCATCGTACGCGAAACCTTCCTCGGAGAGGATCTCGAAGATCCACGAGTCCTTCGAGTACCGGAGTTTCTCGGCGCTCCGGTAACCGATGACCTTTCGTCCGGTCGCGTCCTCGATCACCGCGTTCGTGCGGTGCAGATCGTCGCGAAACTCGTCGAATGTAAGATTGTTCAGGCTTCGATGATAGAAGCCGCGACTCGCGACCTCGTGCCCGCGCGACGCGATCTCGCGCACGAGGCGCGGATTGCGTTCGGCGATCCATCCGAGAACGAAAAACGTCGCCCGCGTTTCGAGCTCGTCGAGAAGATCCAGCGTCTTCCGCGTGTTGTGTTCGAAACGTGGCTCGAAATGGGCCCAATTCTGGCGCCGGATGAGATTTTCGAACGCGCCGACGTGAAAATAGTCCTCGACGAGGACCGTCAGCAGGTTCATCTTTTTGGGGGTTGAACTGATCATCCGCGAATTGTCAGTGCCTTGCTTTGCGGCTCATCTTGCTTTCGATGATCCGCACGATCCGGCGCGCGGCCGTGCCGTCGCCGAACGGATTCGATATCTCCTTCACCGATCGGGTCCAGGTGTCGATCGCGTAGTTCTCTTCCAGCATCAGTTTCAAACGATTCGGGCTGCCGCCGACAAGTTTTGCGATTCCGGCGTGGATCGCTTCGGGCCGCTCGGTGTTCTCGCGAAGTACGAGCAAGGGCTTTCCGAGGCTCGGGGCCTCTTCCTGAACGCCGCCCGAATCAGACACGATCAGCCACGACGAGCGCATCAGCGAGATGAAATCGATGTAGCCGAGAGGCTCGATCAGATGGATTCGATCGGCGCCGGCCAAGATCTCCTCGGCGACCGATTTGACGCTCGGATTCGGATGAACCGGAAAGAACAGGCTCACGTCCTTTCGTTTCTGCACGAAGTCGCGGAGAACGCGCAGATTCTCGCTCATTGTTTCACCAAAGCTCTCGCGGCGGTGCGTCGTCAGCAGGATTCTTTTCGTGCCTTTGGTCGCATCGACAAGCGCATCGATCCGCTTGTCAGGCTTCGCGATCTTCAGGATATGCTTCAGCGAATCGACGACGGGGTTGCCGGTGACGAAGATCCGCTCGCTCGCGATGCCTTCTTTGAGGAGATTGCTCCGGTTAAGTTCGGTCGCCGCAAAGTGAAATGTTGCGACCTGCGAAACGACGCGACGGTTCATTTCTTCAGGAAACGGGCTGTTGAGGTTTCCGCTGCGTAATCCCGCCTCGACGTGTCCGACAGGGATCCGGCGATTGAATCCGGCAAGCGCGCCGGCGAGCGTTGTCGTCGTGTCGCCTTGGACGAGGATCAGATCCGGCGCATGTTCGGCGAGGACCTTGTCGAACTTCGCGAAAACGCGCGATGCGACCTCGTTCGGTGTCTGGTTCCGGCGCATCACACCAAGATCGAAGTCGGTATCGATGTCGAGCATCGAGAGAAACGGTTTCAGCAATTCGCGATGCTGGCTCGATGATACGACGATCGCCTCCGCGGCTCCGCGACGCAGTTCGTGAATGATCGGCGCGAGCTTGATCACTTCGGGTCGGGTGCCGAACAACACAAGTACTCGCTTACCGTGCCCTTTGCGGTCTCCGATTGGTTCAATTACAGGCATTTTGCTGAAAATACAGACGGAAAGGAGCTTCGATTCCTCAAACGAGGACGAACGCAAAAAGGAGGGATCACGATCAGACCCGTGTCGCGCCGTTCGCGCTCCAAGATTTTACCGCACAAAGATGTTCAAACTCAACAATTTAATGAATATTCGACATCCAAAGATCAATCCCGTCCTAAACGTTGAAGATTATTACGCAAATTGGTGCGATCGAAACAGCGGCTTCCATTCGGACAGCCGGATCCCGGCCGCTTGAGCGTGCGAAGCACGCGTCGTATCGATAGCACCACGTGGAGCGAAGCGGAACGTGGTGTGTCGGCCCCGGTTTTGGCCGGAGCGTGTGAAACACGCGTCTCCGTTCCGTTTGGGCAGGAGACGCGTGTTTCACACGCTCGTTGATCGTATTGGAAATCCCACACCAGGCTCGGCTGCGCCTTCGCCCGGTGCTATCGCCACGACGCGTGCTCCGCACGCTAGACGAGGTTTGTCGAATCGATCGGACGTGCCGCGAGAAATCCGGGGGATTCGTTTCGAAGACACCGATTTCGGCAATTGACAGGCAATGAGATCAGGGCTTCAAGAAGCAGTCGTCAAACGTTTAGGACAGCATTAATCCTAAAATAAAAGCGGCCGCCCTTTCGGACGACCGCGAAAAAGACGTCTTTTACCGAATTCACTCCGGCTGGCCTTTGCAGTTCGCGCCGAAAAGCGCCGGCTGCTTCGTGCTGATGATCGGATAATTCTCCGCCTCGGTGTTCTTTTCGAGCCAATCCGAGTACTCCGCGGGGAGCGACATATCGGAAAAGATCGCTTCGACCGGGCATTCGGGCACGCAAGCGTCGCAATCGATGCAAGTGTCGGGATTGATCAGCAAACGGTCCGAGAGTTCGTGGAACGCTTCGACCGGACAGACAGCGGCGCAGTCGGTATATTTGCAGTCAACGCAGGGTTCGGTAACAACGTATGTCATCTCTTGTGAAAAGCTCTCCTAAGGTCAGTCGTCAAAACCAAAATAAAACCGTAATATCCTGAACGTTAGTTGTCAAATCGCGAGGCACAAGTGATACAATTCGGACGTTATAGATACCCATTTTTCAACTTATTTTAGGAAAACTTATATGACGAATCTGAAGGCGGAACGCGAGCTCGCGCTCGATTTTTTGAGGGTCACCGAGGCGGCGGCGATCGAATCGGCAAAAACGATGGGCCAGGGGGATCGCAAACACAGCGACCACGTCGCGGTCGAGGCGATGCGGAACGTGATGGATTCGGTGCCCATGAAGGGCCGGATCGTGATCGGCGAAGGCGAACGGGACGAGGCGCCGATGCTCTACATCGGCGAGGAAGTCGGCGGCGGAATGTTCTCGGATGAAGCGCGCGCCGAATTTCCCGAGGTCGACATTGCCGTTGACCCGCTCGAAGGCACCAATCTTTGCGCGCTCGGCGCGAACAATGCGATCGCGGTGCTCGCCGCGGCCGAGCGTGGCGGTTTGCTCAATGCGCCGGACATTTATATGGACAAGATCGTCGTCGGTCCGAGTTGCCGCGGCGCCGTCGACATCGATGCTCCGGTCAAAGAGAATCTCAAGAACATCGCGCGCCGTTTGGGCCGCGATATCGACGATCTGACGGTGATCTGTCTCGATCGTCCGCGGCATCGGCAATTGGTCCAGGACGTACGGTCGGCCGGAGCGCGCATCAGATTGATCTCGGACGGCGATCTTTCGGCGGGCATCTCGGCAGCGGTCGCCGGAACAAACATCCACGCGCTGATGGGGATCGGCGGCGCGCCCGAGGGCGTAATCACGGCCGCCGCTATGAAATGCCTTAACGGCGAGATCCAGGCGAAGCTTGTCTGGGACCCGGATCGCCTCGGTGTCGACAAGTCGAAGGTTCCGCCAGCCGAAGAGGTGATGGAGCGCCTCAAGTCGATGGGCATTTCTGACCCGAACAAGATCTACGACACGAACGACCTCGCGCCGGGAAAAAAGATCATCTTCGCGGCGACCGGCGTCACCGACGGCGCCCTGTTGCGCGGCGTGCGCTTTTTCGGGGCGGGCAAACGAACGCATTCGGTCGTGATGACGACGGATTCGCGGCATATCCGATTCGTCGACACCGTCCACGTCGAAGGCGGTCCGGACGCAGTCATTCGATTTTAGATTTTGGATTTTGGATTCGGATTCCAGATTCCAGGATTCCAGATTCCAGAATTCCAGATTCCAGGAATCCAGATTCTAGGAATCCAGATTCTAGGAATCCAGATTCTAGGGATTCCAGACCGGCAAAGTTGAAAATTCGCCATGTCTTAAGCCCGGAGGTCGCGGAAATCACTGGAATTCTGGAACCTGGAATCTGGAATCTGGAACCTGGAATCCGGAACCTGGAATCTGGAACC
>CAZARD010000006.1:65506-72768 GCA_964487505.1 uncultured Blastocatellaceae bacterium
GGAACCTGGAATCTGGAATCTGGAACCTGGAATCCGGAACCTGGAATCTGGAACCTGGAATCTGGAACCTGGAATCTGGAATTCTGGAATCCCGGAATAGCAATGGAATACATCGGCATAGAACTGGCTGAGCGTTTTCGGCGGCAAGCGCGGCGGGTCTACAACTGGACGCTGGCCCTTGGGGTCGTTTGGGTCGGATTGATCCTGTTCGCGCCGATCGCGGAAGCCGCCGGACTGACCGGCGCCAGCCGAGCGGTTTACAAATTCTTCAGCTATATCTGCCATCAGATGGACGACCGCACGTTCCATCTGCTCGGGCACAAGTTCGGCGTTTGTTCGCGTTGTTTTGGAGTCTATTTCGGAATATTTTTGGGCTTCGCGGCCTATCCTTTGCTCCGCCCGGTCGATGTAATTGAGCCGTTCCCCCGTTTCTGGCTTTTCGGAGCGATGGTTCCGATCGGTATCGACTGGTCGCTCACGATCTTCGGCATCTGGGAAAACACCTTCACGTCGCGCTTCATCACCGGACTGATCCTCGGATTCGCTTGCGCCGTTTACATCGTTCCTGCTCTCGTCGAGATCTTCCGGCTCACCTCGTTGCGCAAAATATCAAAGGGCCGCCAAAAAAATGACGGCCCATGAATCTATGCGATTTCTGTGTTAAGCAACTATGATATTGGTTTTTGCGACCACGCTGGAGACCGTAGCCGGCTGATAGTAAACGCCATTGTATTTGCTTATCGTTGGTATTGCAAATCGAGTTGGAATTTTCTTTGGAACTAAACACAATCGATTGAAGTATTTACGTTAGGCTCACGGAGCAATCCCGATGAAATTTGTTGACTATTGTGCCGGACGAGAGCAGAATTGTTTTGTTTCTGGCAAATTCCGACGATGCGTTTGAACGAAGAAACTGCGGTCCAGAAAGCGAAGGCCGACCTGTCGAGGCGACTGGACACCGATATTGGCACGATCCGAACGGAATCGGTCGTTAGGACCGATTTCCCGGATATGTCGCTCGGTGCGGGCGTCAGCGGCGAATTGTCAGCGCAAATGATCGCGACCGGTTGGGTCATCAAACTGTCCGCCGATGGCAAGAGATACGAGTATCGGGCGGACAAATCGCAGTTACGGCTTGTCGGTTTCGGCGGAAGGAATTACGTCATCGACTAGAATTTTGAGGGCCGCCCCTTCAGATCTGCAGCAGATCCGTCGGTCGGCCCCGATTGTTTGAGGTAAAAACAATGAATCGCAACAACATCTGGATACATCTTTGCATCGCCGTCGTGCTGATCACGATGGCGGCCGTTTGGGGACAGATCCGCCGGTGGCAGATGAATCCGGCAAATCACGCCCCGACAGCCCAGAAACGCTCGAAGCCGGTCTCGGTGAAACGCTCGACGAACGAGCGGGAACCCGAAGTGCTCGTCAGATTCCGGCCCGGGGTCAGCGTCGAGGACGTGAGGAAGATCGCATCGCGCAACAACGACGAGGTCGAAGACGCGATCGAGTCGGTCGGCGGCCTGTTCGCGATCGACGATCTCGACAACGCCGACGCTTCGAAAGTTGCCGCGCAGTACAACGGGATGACGGAGCTTGTCGCATATGCGGAGCCGAACGTTCGAATTCAACTTGATCCGAACGAGTCTGAGCGGCCTGTTCTGGATTTGGATCCGACCGCGCCGGCGGATGGCAAGATGCCGAACGACCCGTACTTCAACGAGCAGTGGGCGTTGCACAACACCGGACAGGACGGCGGGAAATCGGCGGCCGATCTTTCGGCCATCAAAGCGTGGCTCAAGACGACGGGAAGCGAAAAGGTCGTCGTCGCGGTGCTCGATACGGGCGTTGACTACACCCACGGCGATCTTGTCCCGAACATCTGGCTGCGACCGGAATCGTTGCCGCAATACAAGGACGAACAACTCGGTCCGGTAAACGATGCACACGGCTTCAACGCGGTCGAAAACCAGGTTGATCCGATGGACGAGAACGGGCACGGCACGCACTGCGCGGGAATCATCGGCGCCAAGGGCAACAACGACGAAGGCATCAGCGGGATCAACTGGAACGTCAGTATCATGCCGCTGAAGTTTCTCGGCCGTGGCGGATTCGGTTCGACAAAGGACGCGATCGAAGCGATCAATTACGCGATCGACCGCAAACGCAACGGTGTCAACGTTCGAATCATCAGCGCCAGCTGGGGATCGACGCAGTATTCGAAAGCGCTTGAGGACGCCATCCGCGCTGCGGGCGAAGCCGGCATTCTCTTTGTCGCGGCTGCCGGCAATGACGGATCGGACAACGACAGGCGTCCGCATTATCCGTCGAACTACGACCTGCCGAACGTGATCAGCGTTGCCGCGCTCGACCGAAACGACGCGCTCGCTTCATTTTCGAATTTCGGTGTTAAGACGGTTCACGTTGCTGCGCCCGGACGCGAGATCATCTCGACCTGGCTCAACGATGATTACCGGGACGCGTCGGGAACTTCGATGGCGACGCCGTACGTTTCGGGAACCGCCGCCCTGATTCTTGCCGTCGAACCGAACCTTACGGTGGAGAAGCTCCGGGAACGCGTCCTGAAATCGGTCGACAAGATCGACTCGTTGAGTGGAAAGATCGCCAGCGGCGGCCGGCTCAACGCTTCGAAGGCGCTCGGCAACTAGACACTTCCGCAACATCGTTTCCGAAAGCCCGGTGCCTGCGCCGGGCTTTTTCGCGTTTCGCGATTTCGGGATCTCTTAAGTTTGCCAAACCCGGCGGCGACCTCTGTTTCTGTCCGGCTCGTACGTCGCTTTCAGCGACGTCGAACATCTGGCCGGAACCCGGGGTTCGCTACGCTTCACCCCGGGCTTTGTTTGACGTCGCCTTCGGCAACCCCTGATCTCGACCGGAAAATCGAATTCTTGCCAATTCTTCGCGCCCAGCGGCATCGGCCGATCGGACAGCTAACGCGGGGGCCGGGTTTACCCTGTAGACCAATTCGTACACCAATGTCCGACTTGGTCGATTCGCGCACTCTTCAAACGTTTCGACCGATACCTCTAAGGTGTTGAAATAGTTGATCTTCGCGCCACGGTTGGGAGAAAAACACCGCTTTGGCACGACCTTTGCCCTATCGGTCGGCGGAGGCAAAAGCAGTCTTGCCGACGAGGACAACGATGAGCATTGCCGCAATAAACGACTGAGGAGAAACATATGAACAGAATTAAGAAGTTAGCCACATTGTTTGCTTTTTCGGTGCTTGTCTTTGGTCTTCCGACGCTTGCGTCCGCTCAATGGCGCGATCGCGACCGCGATCGGGACCGCAACGACGACTACCGCACGGACCGCCGTGACGATGATGATTACGACCGCAATGATCGTCGGCGGAACGGTGATTGGAACAACCAGCGCAACAACCGGAATCTGCAGGCGACGATCAAGAATCTGAAGAACCGGACCAAGGAATTCGCGCGCCGTCTCGACCGCGAACTCGACCGGAGCCGATATGACGACAACCGCCGGGAAGATCAGTTGAACCAGCTTGCACGGAATCTCCGTGAGGCCGCTGATGACCTCGATGACGCATACGACGGCCGGGGTGACTATCGGCGATCGCAGGACGAGGCCCAGCGCGTGATTCAGTTGGGACGACAGATGGACGGCGCGCTTCGCCGGGCGCGGTTGAGTTACAGTCTTGAGGGCGACTGGAATCGGATTCGCCAGGACATCAACACGCTTTCGAACGCGTACCGGTACAACAACCGCAACAACGGCGACTGGCGCGATCGCTTCCCGTGGCCGTTCTAATCGCAGACTGGAGATTTGAGCGCGGCCCGGAAAACCAGCCCTTCCGAAACCAAGTCGAGCCGTGTTCAAATGCCCGGGCCGCGGATTCCGCGGCCCGGGCTTTTCCATTTAATATCGGACGGAATTGCAATCTGCGATCCGCGATCGTTGCGTTCTTCGCGGCTGATCAGGAACCTGGAAAAATCCATCCATCTGCCTGCCGGAGCGCGTTGAAGAAAAAGTCAATTGCCGCAATCGTGCGGCCTGATCTCTACCGCAAAAAGGCCCGGACAGCGATCGCGAAGCGTCGATCGCAAATCCGCAATCGCGTATCGCAAATGCCGCTCCGTTTCCCTTTTCGTGGCAATTTGCCGTAACTTACGGTAATGAGCCTCTTTCTTGTTGCGACGCCGATCGGGAATCTGAAGGACATATCGGCCCGGGCGCTTGAAACCTTGCGGTCCGTCGACGTAATCGCCTGCGAGGACACGCGGCGGACGCTGAAACTCCTCAATCATTACGGGATCAAAAAAAGGCTCGTCAGCTATCACGAACACAACGAACAATCGCGAGCCGATGCGCTTCTCGCCGAGTTGCGTAACGGCAGATCCGTCGCTCTCGTCAGCGATGCCGGAACGCCCGGCATCTGCGATCCCGGATTCAGGATCGCCGAACTTGCCGGGGCCGAAGGGATTCGGGTGGTCCCGATCCCCGGGCCAGTGGCATTCGTTTGCGCGCTCGTCGCATCCGGTCTTGCGACCGATTCCGTGTTCTTCGGCGGGTTCCTGCCTTCGAAGCATTCCGAACGCGTCCGGCGTCTCGAAGAGGTGGCCGCCGTTCCCGCGACGCTCGTGTTTTATGAGGCGCCGCACCGCCTTGCGCGCTCGCTTGCGGACTGCGCCGGCGTGCTCGGGGACCGGCGCGCCTGTGTCGCGCGCGAGTTGACCAAGGTCCACGAGGAATTCGTCGGCGGGACTTTGTCGGAACTCGCGGAGAATTTCGGCGCAAGCGCAACGAAAGGCGAGATCGTGATCATCATCGAACGCGCCTCGGCACCGACGAGGCCCGTCATCGCGGTAAGCGTCGTCGATCGCGTCGCGGAACTCGAAAAGACCGGACTCGACCCGAAATCGGCGCTGAAAAAGGCCGCCAAAGAATTAGGCCTCCCAAAATCGGAGGCCTATCGTCAACTGCAGATGAAGAAGGACGAAGACTAACGCGTCCTTGTTTTCCCGTTACGGGCGCTTAACGTTGCGACAATTCCGCGGGAAGCTGTTTGTCGATCTTCGGCCGCTCCTTCAGATCGGTCAGTTCCCACATCGTCAAAAAGATCGTGCGCGTGATCTTTTCCATCTTCGCGTAGTCGATCTTGTCCGGATGATCTCCCGGCTGGTGATAATCCTCGTGCTCGCCGTCAAACCAAAAGACGATCGGAATTCCGTTCAACGCGTAGTTGAAATGGTCCGAACGGAAGAAAAAGCGGTTCGGATCTTTCGGATCGTCGTAACGATAGTTGTAGTTGAGCTTCAGATATCCATCGTTCGTGCCCTTCGTCACCGCTCCGAGCGTCGAACTCATCATCTCGGAGCCGATTACGTAGATTTCGCTTTCGCCGGACAGTTCAGCGTTGCACGGCTTGCGTCCCGGCGCAGGATTCGTGTCGCACGGCGCCATATAGCCGGGCTTCTTGCTGCGGCCGATCATATCGATGTTCAGCTGCGTGATGACCTTCTTGATGTCGACGGTCGGGAACTTGTTAAAATACTCGCTGCCCCACAGCCCCTTTTCCTCGCCGGCGTGCCACACGAACAAGATCGAACGCTTTGGCCGCTTCGGCGCTTTGGCGAGCGCCTCCGCGATCGACAAGACCGCGACCGTTCCCGATCCGTCGTCGTCCGCACCGTTCCAGATCTTATCGTCTCCGCGCGCGTTCGGGTTCGTTCCGACGTGGTCGTAATGCGCGCCAATCGCGACCATCTCATTCTTCAGAATCGGGTCAGAGCCTTCCCAGATCGCGACAACGTTCTGTGTCGAGAGCATTTCCGCCTTGCTCTTCGCACTTACCGATCCGGTCTTGCCGAGATTCCCGGCGGCAACGTCGTTGGAGTTCGCACCGGCGCCGAAGATCGCGTCGCGGACCTTCGGCCCGACAAGCATGACCGGTGTCGGCGAATCGTTTCGTCCTTCGTTTCGAAGTTTGTCGGGCGACATATTGCCGCGCGAGAAAAAGTTCTTTACCTGGTCCCAGAAGCCGAGCAGCTGCGCAGGGGCGATGACGATAACGGCGGCCGCCCCCTTGTCGCGCGCATTCGTGATCGGATCGGCCCACTCCGTGCCGCGGCCTTCTTCCTTCAAATCGGCCGGGCCGACGCCCGCCGGGGGCGCAACGATATACTGCTGAGAAAATCCCGCTCCGGCAAGGACCACAACCTTGCCTTTGACATCAACACCGGCAAGCGCGTCGATGTTCTTTGATTTGACCATCCAGCCGTCCTTCCCGAAAACAAGCTGGCCGCTAACGTTCTCGGCGTTGCCGGCAAGCCGGAAGAAATCTTCGTTGAAAGTGAAGGACGTTCCGTCGACCGCGAGTTTCGTCGCAGCGGCATCGACGGATTCTTTTCGCAGTGCGATCTTCTGAAAATAAGTCCCGTTGTCGCCGGCCGGCTTGAATCCCCAGCGCGAAAGCATCGTGCCGATGAATTTCGCGGTAAGGTCGAGTCCGCGCGAAGGCGTGTCGCGGCCCTCCATTTCATCGGATGCGACGTAATACAGATAATCTTTCAACTGAGCCGCCGTTATCGATTCCGCTATCTTCTTTTCCGCCGGCGTGATGACCACCGCCGATTTCTGCGCGAACGCCGCCGTCGGAAGCAAAAGCGATACGCCGATCAGGAAGCCAAATAATTTCTTTTTCATTTTTTCTCCGAGAATTGATGTATGGATCTCAACGGATATCTACGAGTCGAGGCACGAAATGTTTCATTCGAGATGATTCGCTTGAGGCAAATTCCAAGAAATGCGAGTCCTTCCGGCGATCAGGCCCGTCCGGCCGGCGCGCCAGGCGTCGCGTCCCCCGCGCTCTCGCCAGAGGTACGCATCGGAGTGCCGACGATCGCGATCTTATGGCGGTCCGCAAGACCGATCATCTCATCGCGGTCGAAAATCAGCGTCTTGCCGGCGGTCACCGAAAGACACGTCGCCCCGGCGTCGATCATCGTCCGGATTGTCGGGATGCCCACGACCGGAACGTCAAACCGCATGTCCTGATTCGGCTTGGCGACCTTTACAACCGTCAGTTTTCCCTTGGCCAATTCGCCCGCGCGCCAGATCACGGCATCCGTGCCTTCCATCGCCTCGACCGCGACGCACGCTTTCGCGCGGACGACGATCGTCTGTCCGAGATCGAGCCGGGCGATCTCATTCGCGACCCGGACGCCGTATTCGATGTTTCCGATCTCGGTCTCGTTCGGATTGCGTTTGGTCAACGT
>CAZARD010000006.1:72868-76891 GCA_964487505.1 uncultured Blastocatellaceae bacterium
AAAAACGAGATCATCTTTCCGAGTTGGCCGATCCCGACCCAAACCACTCTGTCGGCGACCTCTTCGATCCGCTTGTCGGTCTCTTCACGGATCGCGACGACGGCCAATGCGGCGCCCGCTCTGCGCGCGCCCTCGGCGACGAGAAAGGGAAATGCCCCGTTTCCGGCGATAAGTCCGAATTTCATAACGATCGGTCCGCGCGGCCCGGCCCAGAAACCGCGCGGTCGTTCGAGATTATAAGTCGCGGCGCGCGAATTGGCGAAGGGCAGGGGGGTTCGATTTTGGATTTTGGATTTTGGATTGCGGATTTCGGCGGGGCGGGGGCATTGGATCGCGAATTTCGCTTCGGCAACGTGGCGCGGCAATTAATTTGCCGCGCACAAGTGCCGCATCAGCCCTTTTTTAGGGCTGATGCGAAATCTAGATTCTAAAATCCAAAATCCGAAATGCAATTGCGTGAGATCGGATCGGAATCAGCCGTCAGGGTTCGAGGTGACTAAACCTGCTCGTGGATCAGGCGCCTTGTCTGATCGCCGAAAAGCACGTCGATCTTGTGCGGCTCGACGATCGACGTCACCTCGCCTATCCCGAAGACCGAATGCAGCATCACCTGCCCGCGCCGGTATTTCCGTGTCCGGTCATACGGCGCGACGGTTTTGGATTTCGAAACCGTGACCGAGGTCTTGACGCCGTTGCGAAAACTGTTCGAGGTTTCGCAAACGACGCAGTCCGCTTTCGTGACCTGTTTCTGCTTGCTGACCGATTTGACCAGATGTTCTTGTTCCGACTCGCAGGCCGAACAATTCAAAAGCACGATCGAACCGGTCTCATATTTTTTTGTCATAAGAAATCCTCCTATCGGCCGCGGCGCGGACGAAATGATCGAAAGCCGCGTTTTACTTCCGGACGGCTCGCCTGAATGACCGGCGACATTATCTGGCCGCCGAAATCCGGCAGCAGGACGCGTTCAAGCTTTTGGCCCGTGAGACGTTCGATGGCGTTCATCGCGTGTTCTTCACCGGTCGCGAGCAAGGTGATCGCGCGTCCTTTTTTTCCGGCCCTGCCGGTGCGTCCGATGCGGTGTACGTAATCTTCCGGAACTTCCGGAATATCATAGTTGATGACGTGGGAAACCTGATCGATGTCGATGCCGCGCGCGACGACATCGGTCGCGACAAGAACCCGCGTCTTGCCGTTCTTGAAACTCTCAAGCGCGGCCTCGCGCTGCGACTGCGACCGGTCGCCGTGGATCCGGTTCGATTTGTGCGAACGCTTCTCGAGGACGTGCGCGAGCCGTTCGGCGCCGCGCTTCGTGCGCGTGAAAACAAGCACCCGCTCGAATTTCTCACGCTCGAGAAGATCCAGCAGAAGCACCATCTTCGATTGCGGGGCGACCGGATAAACCGTCTGCTCGACAAGGTCAGTGACCTTTCCGCGACGGCTGACCTCGATGAATTTCGGATCGACCATCATCGTGTAGGCGATGGTTTCGATCTCAGTCGAGATCGTCGCCGAGAACAAAAGCGTTTGCCGATCGGCCGGCAGAGTCTTCACGATCTGCTTGATCGTCGGGAGGAAACCCATATCGAGCATCCGGTCGGCCTCGTCAAGAACGAGCGTCGTCAGATTCTTGAAGCTGACCTCGCCGCGCTGCATAAAGTCCATCAGCCGGCCCGGAGTCGCGATGACGATCTGGGGCCCGCGACGGAGCGCGGTTTGCTGCTTTCCGTACCCGGCGCCGCCGATCAGGCAAGCGCAGTGTATTCCCTTTGGGGCGAGATCGACGCAGGCCTGCTCGATCTGCGTCGCCAGTTCGCGCGTCGGGGCGAGAACGAGTACCGACGTGCCCTTCTGGCCGGTTTCGATCAATTCATCGAGGATCGGCAGAAGAAAGGCTGCCGTTTTCCCGGTGCCTGTTTCGGCGCAGGCGATGATGTCCTCGACGTCCAGCGCGAGCGGGATCGCCTGTTTTTGAATGGGTGTCGGCTCAACAAAGCCGAGCGACTCGCACCTCGCGATCAGCGAGGGGTGCAAGCCAAGATCTTTGAAACTCATTAATTGTAACTTTCCTTTTGTGCCTGACCGGATCCGATCTTCCGCCGTTCTTGCGGCAAAAAGCCATAGGCTCCCGAAATCGGATCGGTAGTTTTAGAAGTGTCTGACGAACGCGGCTGCAGTGTAACGGTTGCGACTGGTTGCGTTTGAACGCTCAAGAAGTCTTCTAGCTGTTATGTAACGGACCTACCCTCGAACTATCCAAAACGTCACCGCTGAAATCTTTCCAAAAAGGGACGAGCCACCGTTGATGAAAGAGAGAAGGAAATTGTCATTCTTGAGTATGGACTAAATATGCGAAATGAGCAAGTTGTTTGGAGTCCCGCCTTCAGGCGGCTTTACTGCGCAACAGAATATGTATAAATTTGGAGAGTACTTGGCCGCCGAACAACGGCGGCAATCAACACTCAACCAATCACCGTCGGCAGCGAGATATTGAACTCATCGAATCCCAGCGAACCGGCGGAAGAACCAACTTCACGATATGTCCGACAATATGTATTATTGGCGTCGGCTGAGCGACGCCCAACGCCAGGAAGCCATGGAATACCGACGGCTTCGAAAATTCCCCAAGCACTCGCCGCCCCATTTTGACTCTGACGCGAGTTTGACCTACTTGATCACGGCCGCCTGTTTTGAACACGTCCCGATCATCGGCCGCACTGACTCGCGGATGACCGATTTCGAGACGCGACTCATTGACTGCTGCAAGTCGATAGCGTCAGAAATTCACTCTTGGTGCATCTTGCCCAACCATTACCACGTCTTGGCAACAACTCGTCGAATCAAAGAACTGCGAAAGGAGATCGGCCTCTTGCACGGCCGAACATCGTTCGAATGGAACGGCGCGGACAAAAGACGAGGACGACAAGTTTGGCACAACTGCTTTGAACGCAAGATGAAATCTGAACGACACTTCTTTGCATCCCTAAACTACGTTTTGAACAATGCCGTCCATCGTGGCTATTGCGATAAAGGGCTCTATTGGCCGTGGTCAAACGCTACGGAATATCTCGAGACCGTCGGGTCGGCCCGAGCGCTTCAAATTTGGAATGAGTATCCGATTCTCGATTACGGTGCAAAATGGGACATCTATTAGATCGAAGTACAGCCGCGTAAACGCGGGACTCCGAACTACTCCCATTCGATCGTGCTCGGGGGTTTCGAAGAGATATCGTAGACGACGCGGTTGATGCCGCGGATCTCGGACGTTATTCGCGACGAGACCTTCTGCAAAAAATCGTGCGGTAGCCGCGCCCAGTCGGCCGTCATTCCGTCGGTTGACGTCACGGCCCGCAGTGCGATCGTGCGTTCGTACGTCCGAAAATCGCCCATCACGCCGACCGACTGGATCGGCAGAAGCACCGCGAACGCCTGCCAAACGTCGCTGTAAATCCCGAAATTGTGCAGTTCCTCGATAAAGATCTTGTCAGCCTTCTGAAGGAGTTCCACCTTTTCCGGGGTGATCGCGCCAAGGATTCGGACCCCAAGCCCGGGACCCGGAAACGGATGACGTTCGAGGATCTCTTCGGGGATTCCGAGATCGCGGCCGATCGCGCGGACCTCGTCCTTGAAAAGCTCGCGGAGCGGTTCGATCAGCTTGAGCTTCATCTTCTCGGGCAGTCCGCCGACGTTGTGATGCGATTTGATCGTCACCGAAGCGCCGCGGAGCGATACCGATTCGATAACGTCCGGATAGAGCGTTCCCTGCACGAGCCAGGCGGCCCCGCCGACCTTGTGGGCTTCGGCATCGAAAACGTCGATGAACTTCGCGCCGATCGCTTTGCGCTTGAGTTCCGGATCGATGACGTCCTTCAGAACACCATAGAAATCGTCGGATGCGTCGACGCCGATGACATTCAGATGCAGATTGTCCTTGTAAAGCTTCAGCGTCGTCTCGAACTCGTCGGCGCGGAGCAACCCGTTGTTCACGAAAATGCAGGTTTGGCGCGATCCGATCGCTTCGTG
>CAZARD010000007.1:0-41544 GCA_964487505.1 uncultured Blastocatellaceae bacterium
GATTGTCGGACGCGGTCGAGAAGATCTCCGATTTGCGGGTCGGGATCGTCGTGTTCCGCTGGATCATATGCGTCATCACTCCGCCGAGGGTTTCGATCCCAAGGCTGAGCGGCGTCACGTCGAGCAGCAGGATGTCGGTCTTTTCACCGCCGAGAACGGCCGCTTGGACGGCCGCGCCGAGGGCAACGACCTCGTCCGGGTTGACCGACTTGTTCGGCTCTTTTCCGAAGAACTCCTTGACCATCTCCTGGACCTTCGGGATGCGGGTCGAGCCGCCGACGAGAACGACCTCATCGATCTGGCCCTTCTCGACGCCGGCGTCCTTGATCGCCTGTTCGACGGGCGGCATCAGACGCTTGAGCAACGGTTCGACAAGCGCCTCGAACTTGGTCCGCGTCAGCTTCAGCACGAGGTGCTTCGGCCCCGACTGGTCGGCGGTGATGAACGGCAGGTTGATCTCCGTCTCCATCGCGCTCGAAAGTTCGACCTTCGCCTTCTCGGCCGCCTCCTTCAGGCGCTGGAGCGCCATCTTGTCGGAGGTCAGGTCGATGCCCTGGTCCTTCTTGAACTCGTCGATGATCCATTTGATCAGCGCTTCGTCGACGTCGTCGCCGCCGAGGTGCGTGTCGCCGTTGGTCGATTTCACTTCAACGACGCCCTCCCCGACCTCGAGGATCGAGATATCGAACGTGCCGCCGCCAAAGTCGAAGACGGCGATGGTCTCGTCTTTTTTCTTGTCGAGGCCGTACGCGAGCGCTGCCGCCGTCGGTTCGTTGACGATTCGCATCACTTCGAGCCCCGCGATCTTTCCGGCGTCCTTCGTGGCCTGCCGCTGCGCGTCGTTGAAGTATGCCGGAACGGTGATGACGGCCTTTTCGACCTTCGATCCGAGATAGTCCTCGGCCGCTTTCTTCAGCTTTTGCAGGACCATCGCCGAAATCTCCGGCGGGCTGTAGTGTTTCCCCTGCGCGTCGACGCGGACATCGCCGTTTCCGGCCTTTTCAACCTTGAACGGTACCTGCTTGATCTCGCCCGTGACCTCGTCATACCGTCGGCCCATAAAGCGTTTGATCGAATACAACGTGTTCTCCGGGTTGGTCACTGCCTGGCGTTTCGCCACCTGGCCGACGAGCCGGTTGCCGTCCTTGGTGAACGCGACGACCGACGGGGTGGTCCGGCCGCCCTCTTCGTTCGTGATCACGACCGGTTCGCCGCCTTCCATCACGGCGACGACCGAATTCGTCGTTCCCAAGTCAATTCCGATTATTTTGCTCATTTTCAGTCTCCAATTAATGAATTATTGCCAAAAAAACGCTCTTTTCTGAGCCGTAAACGAGTATAAGAGTTGAGTGTATCATTGTCAAGTTTATGTGAGCGAGGTAGAGGCAAGGCGCGATTCCGATTTGCGAACTGAAATTGGGGACCTGTTTTTCTTGTTCCCGGATTCCAACAATTTGCCCGAGAAATCCACCCGGACCACGCATCGCGGTCGCTGACTCCGGATCGCACGGATGACACGGAAAGGACAAATCAAAGCAAGATCAACAAAAACAAGAGGAGTGTCCGATTGAAAATCGCGGATGGAAAATCCCAATCCGATGTTATTCTGTTAGAAACAATGCGAGTCGTTCTGTTCATCCTGCTGTTTGCCGTTTGCGGTCTCGCACAGTCGAATCCGCTCGGTTCCGCGGGGCCGTTTCGCGCCGGTTGGCGAAGCGTGACCGTGACCCGGTCAAATGCGACCACGTTCACCGCGCGGCTTTTCTATCCGGCCGCCGCCGCCGGTCAAAACGCCCCGTTCGATACGTCCGGCGGTCCGTATCCGGCGATCACGTTCGGTCACGGCTTTCTGCAGGTCGTTTCGAACTACCAGTCGACGCTCGAGCATCTCGCGTCTCACGGTTTTATCGTCATCGCTTCGGATTCGGAAGGGAGCCTATTCCCGAGCCATCAGAATTTCGCGAACGATCTGCGGCAATCGCTGACCTATCTCGAACAGGAGAACGCCAACCCGTCCTCGGTCCTTTTCAACCAGGTGCGGACGCAGCGCTTTGGGGCATCGGGCCATTCGATGGGCGGCGGCTCAAGCATTCTTGCCGCGGCGCAGGACACTCGGATCAAGGCGCTCGCGAACCTCGCCGCGGCCGAAACGAATCCGTCGGCCGTTTCGGCAATGCCGTCCGTTACGATTCCGGCCTCGCTGATCTCGGGAAGCGCCGACACGATCGTGCCCGTCGCTTCAAACGGACAACTGATGTACAACGCCGGTCCGGCGCCAAAGATCCTGCCGGTGATACAGGGTGGTTGGCATTGCGGGTTTCTCGACGCGAACGGGCTCGGATGCGATACGGGAACGATCTCCCGCGCCGAACAGCTTTTTGAAACGCGGCGCTTGCTGACATCGTTCTTCAATCTCTATTTGAAATCCGATGAGTCGGTTTGGAAGCAGGTTTGGGGGCGCGATCTCGACGGGCCGCTCGTTCAATCGCAGACGCGTTCCGGGATCGAGGCGACGCCGGCGGCCGTCGTCCAGACCGTTCCGGTGGGAACTTCCGTCGTCATTCCGATCACGGTCACTAACCGCGGTTCCGCGCCGACCGGTTTCACCGTCTTTGTCGAACAACGCCGCTGGCTGGCCGTCGCGTCGCCGGCGCGAACGTCCGTTCTCGATCCGAACCAGACGGCGGTCGTCAACATCACGGTCCGCCGCTTGTGGAAGAACCCGCGGCTGATCAATTCACTGCTCGTTTCGTTCCGCCGCGATGCCGACAACTTGACCCGGACAGCGGTCCCGATCACGCTCGAATGAAAAACAGGATCTCCATCGCCATCTTCTTGATCACGATCTTTGCCGCGGCCGCAGCGGCGCAAGATCAGGCCGAGCGAATTCGGGCCGCGATCGAACAACGCGATCTGGCCGCCGCCGCGACGGAACTTTCCGGTTTGCGCAAGTCGGACCGCAAAACGTTCGAACTCAACAATTACGATTATCTTCTCGGCCGCGTTCTTGAACAGCGCGGCGATCTTTCGGGCGCCGCCGCGAGTTTCCAGTCGGTGATCTCGCGCGGTTCCGTTCTCAAGCCATACGCGCTCTGGCATCAGGCGAGGATCGCGCGCGCGTCGGGAAACCTTCTGCTGGAGAGACTCAACTTGCAGGAATTGCTGATGATCGCGCCCGACGGCCTCACCGCCGAAGCGGCGCGCGTGCGGCTTGCACGAAGCTTTTTCGAGAGCGGAAATTACGACTCGGCGATAGGGCAGCTGGCGATCGCCGGCACACCGGGCGCGAATCCGAAGACCGACGTGCGCGCGCGCGAGAATCTGGTCCTGCTCGGCGAGGCGTATGTCAGGAACGGAAAGACCGCCGAAGCCCGCGAAACCTTCCGGAAGCTGGTCGACAATCTTCCGAATCCGGCACAGCCCGACGATTTCGCGCTCGCCGGCGCGATCGGACTCGACCGTCTTGACGCCGGCGACAAATTCGGAAGGTCGGCTCCGGAACTACCCGATCACCTTCATCTGCAACGCGCGATCATATACCAGTTCAACCGCGATTTCGCCGACGCGCGGCTCCATTACCGCGCGATCATCGAGCGCTTTCCGGAAAGCGGAAACGTTCCCGACGCCTACTATCAGATCGGCCGCGGCTACGCGCAGAGCGGCAACTTCGACGAAGCGCTGAAATGGTACCGGCAATTGCTTGATAAGTTTCCCGATCATCCGGCGGCAAAGGACGCCCTGACACAATCTGCATCAGCATACGCACGGCTTGGTGACTATGCGTCGGCCGTCTCCCGATATCGCGAGTTCATCTCGAAGTACCCGACAGACGAACGCCTCGACCGCGCATATCTGAACATCGTCGATGCCCTCCGCGACGCCGGCGACGACAAAGGCGCGCTCGAAGCGGCCGCTGCGGCGCAAGAGGCCTTTCGCGGAAAGCCGGCTGCGGCGGTCGCCCTGTTCGCGCAACTCCGGATCAGGATCGCGACCGAAGATTGGCTGAACGCCCTCGCCGACGCCGAACGGCTGCTCCAGATTTCCGACCTCGGCGGCACGCGCGTTCCGGGCGGAACGACGACGAACGAGGTCACGTTCCTGAAGGCGCTGATCCTCGAAAGCTCGGGCCGCACGGCCGAGGCGATCGACACGTATCTGTCGATTTCCGACGGCCGCGCCGACTATTATGGGTGGCGCGCGACGGAAAGGCTAAGGGCGCTGGCCGCTGATCCGGCGACAAAACCGCTCGCCGATCTGAAGATCGCCGCGCTCCGCGAGATTGCGAACCGTCCGGTCGATCAAGCGAATGCCGACACGGTTCGAAAAGCCGCGCAGTCGCTCTACCGATTGACGAACGACCGGGCGCTGATCGAAACGATTCGCAAGACTTACTCTCTTCTCGACGCATACCGCGAGATACCTTCGTACCGCCTGCTCGATTTCAGACGCCGCACGATGCTGAGGAAAGGCGAGCGGAACACCTCTTCGATCGAGGACGAGCTTCTATTCCTCGGTCTGTTCGACGAAGGCACGCCCGAACTCGAGCGCCGCATCAAAACCTCGCCGGCCGCGGCCAATTCCGAAGATGCCGGTTACACGCTTGCGGTCTTCTACCGGCGCGGCGACATCGCGCACCGCGCGGTCGGTTTCATCGAACCGGCGTGGCGGCGCGTCCCGTCCGATTTCTTGATCGAGCTCATCCCGCCCGGACAGGCCGAGCTTCTTTATCCCGCGCCGTACGCCGATTCGTTGCTTCGGTACGCACCGCCGCGCGGTGTCGATCCGCGTTACGTCCTGTCGATAATGCGCCAGGAATCGCGCTACCGGGCGGACGTCAAGTCGGTCGCGGCGGCACGTGGGCTGATGCAGTTCATCTCGACGACGTCGAATCAGATAGCGGCCCAACTCGGGCGCGACGACTTCCGGCAGGATGAACTTTACGATGCGCCGACCGCGATCCTCTTCGGCTCGCAGTACCTTTCGAACATCTTCAAGCTCTTCCCCGATTCGCCGGCCGCCGTCGCCGCCGGCTACAACGGCGGCGAGGATAACGTCAAACGCTGGATCACGCGTTCGCGCTCAAATACGCCGGACCGTTATGTGCCGGAGATCATCTTCTCGCAGTCGAAGGATTACGCCTGGAAGGTGATGGCGAATTTTCGGGTTTATCAGATACTCTACGACGAACGCCTGAAGCGCCGTTAACCTGTTGAAAATGGAACTCTTATTGCGCCTCGTAGGCGCGAAATAAGATGTTTACCGGCCGCCCCGTGAAAAGTTATAATTCCAATGTCGGAGTTTCCGCCCCCTCTTGCCGCTTCCGGAGTCCGACCCAAGCAGGGTCCCGATGTTTTTCGCAGGCCAACAATTCGGCAGATACACGCTGGTCAAACCGATCGGAAAAGGCGCCTATGGCGAGGTCTGGCTGGCGATGCGCCACGCCAAATTCGTGACGACGAAGGTCGCCGTCAAACTTCCGAACACCGAACACGTAGATTTCGACGCGATCCGACAGGAAGCGATACTTTGGGAGCAGGCGAGCGGACATCCGAACGTGCTGCCGATCATCGAAGCGGACGAGTTCGAAGGACAGGTCGTCATCGTTAGCGAATACGCCTCGGACGGCACGCTCGACGACTATCTCGGCCGCGCCGGGAAACTACCGGTGAAAAAGGCCGTCGAACTCGCGCTCGGGATCATCCAGGGACTCGAATTTCTGCACTCGCGCCGCATCGTCCATCGCGATATCAAACCGGCAAACGTTCTGCTCCAGGGCGACACGCCGCGGCTCACCGATTTCGGGATGTCGCGGGTCGTTCTTGGAAACGCCGTCTCGATGCAGGTCAGCGGAACGCCGTACTATATGGCGCCCGAGGCGTTCAGCCGCAAGCGTGACCGGCAGACCGACATCTGGTCGTTCGGTGTCGTCCTCTACGAAATGCTGTGCGGCGAAATGCCTTTTCCGGGCGACGAGGTCGATGAGATCTGCCATTCGGTGCTCCACGACAAGCCGCGCCCGATGCCGCGATCGATCCCGCGCGCGCTGCGCGATCTCGTCTTCAAGCTGCTCGAAAAATCACCGGCCGACCGGTTCCAATCGGCGGCGGCGATCCGCGAAAGACTGCAGGCAATGCTGCCGGAAATCGCCGGCCATCGCGACGAGGTCGATGGCGACGCAAGTCCGGGCGAAACCGCGGGGCGAAAGCCGAAGCATTCATTCATCAACCATACGCAATTCGTGCCGGAGCGGCTGCGCCCCTCGACCCTGGCCCGGTTCGCGTCGCTTAAGCTGCTGGTAATGTTCTTGCTCTTGACCGGATTGGCGGCCGCGGGCGGCGCGTATTACCTGAATCAGCCGAAGCCAGTTCCGTTTCGTTCAGGCGACAAGTTCGGCTTTACGACGTGGGAAAGAAAACCCGTCATCGAACCGCGTTACGATCTCGCGCGGCCATTTGCCGACAACCGCGCTTTGGTCGCCGTCGGATCCCGATCTGCCGACGGCGTTTTCAAGGGAAAATTCGGATTCGTCGATCCGGCCGGGAGAGAGGTGATCGAACTCCGTTTCGACGACGCCGACGATTTCTTCGAGAAGTTCGCGCGCGTCGGAACGAAAAACCACGCAACCGGCGAGATGCGCTACGGGTTCATCGATCAGTGGGGCAAAGAGATCGTGCCGCCGACATTCGAATCGGCAGGGAACTTTTCGGAATCGCTTGCGGCGGTCAAGTTCCAAGGCAAATGGGGATATATCGACCGGCAATCTGCGACCGTCGTTCCGTTCAATTTCGACGAGGCGTCGCGATTCTCCGGCGGATTGGCGGCGGTCAGGATCGGCGATAAATACGGCTACGTCGACCGGCGCGGCGCGATCAGGATCGGCGCGATCTTCGATGCCGCCGGCGAGTTCTCGTCCGGAAAGGCTCCGGTCAGAAAGGACGGCCGCGCATATTACATCAACGACCGGGGACAGGAATCGCTCGCCGGCGATTTCACGTCGGCCGGGCCGTTCTCGGAAGGCCTGGCAATGGTAAAGGTCGGCGGCCGTTCGGGATTCATCGACCAACGCGGCGCCGAAGCCGTCCCGTTCATTTACGAGTGCGAACCATCGCGGTTCTCGGAAGGCCTCGCGGCCGTCCCGCTGAACGGCAGGTTCGGCTACATTAACAAATACGGGACGCTGGTCATCCCGTTTCGCTACACGATGGCGGCGGCATTCGACCGGAACCTGGCCCTCGTGCGCTCGGCCGCGGACGGCCGCGAGTTCTACGTGTCATATGACGGCGTCGAATTCTACGAGCCCTGATCGCGTTTGAATAACCCCGGCGAATTCGGCAGAATGTTGCCATGCGCAACATTCTTTTGCTTTTTACGGTTGCCCTTTTGTTTTCGGCGTGCCAGCGGCCGGCGCCGACCGACCCTTCGAACGAGAAACGATACAAACTCACCGGCCGCGTCGTCGCCGTCGATCCGGCGAAAAAGAAAGCGACAGTCGATCATGACGAGATCAAAGGCTATATGAAGCCGATGACGATGGATTTCCCGATCCACGCCGACTGGGTTTGGGAAGATCTCAAGCCAGGAGCCGAGATCCGAGCCGATCTCGTGGTCAACGAGACCGCTCCTGAACCCTATTGGCTCGAGAACATCGGAATCATTTCGGCGCCCGATCCGAACGCGCCGGTCCCGGTCGACGACCGCTTCGCGTCGGTGGGCAAGGAGGTCATCGATTTCACGCTCACCAATCAGGACGGAAAGAAGATCTCCTCGCGCGATTTTCGCGGCAAGGCGTGGGCGATCACTTTCATTTACGCGCAGTGCCCGCTGCCCGACTTCTGTATCCGTATGTCGACGAATTTCTCCGACGCGGCGCACCAGATCCGCGATTCGGAATTCAAGGACCAACTGCGGCTCCTGAGCGTCTCGTTCGATCCGGGGCGCGACACGCCGGAAAAACTTCGCCAGTACGGTCAGGGCTATCTCGGAAAGGACGCGAAACCGGATTTCAGCGTTTGGCAGCTGGCAGTCGGAACCGACAAGGAAGTGCGCCCCGTGGCCGACTTCTTCGGCCTCCGGTACGAGATCGATGCGAACGACAAGACGCAGTTCAACCACTCGCTCAGGACGGCCGTGATCTCGCCCGAAGGCAAGGTCACGAAGGTCTTTTCGGGCAATGACTGGACACCCGCCGACCTGCTCCGCGAGATGCGTGCGACGCTCGGAAAGTGATCTTCGACGATAGCTTCCGTAAAGATTTGTAAACCGGCAGCTTTGTTTGATCGAAAGACCGCCTCGAAACTGGTGTTCGAGGCGGTTTTGTACTACTTTTCAAAAGTACCCCCCTATTTTTCCGACCAGGGCAGAGTTTCTTTCGTCAAAAAGATGATCGGCATTTTGCGAATTCTTAATTACTAACGGAGATAGTCATATGAAGAAGAAAGCTTCTACCGGGTTTAAGATCTGGAAAACGTGCTTTTTTGTCTTCGCGTTCTGTCTCGCGTCGGTTGCGCCGTTCTATTTCGGCAACCGGAGCGAAGCCCAGACGACGAATACCGGTACGTTCCTTGTCGCGAACCTGGCGGGACCGACCGTCGCGACCAGTACGACCGCGCCGTGGGGGCAGGGCAGGTACTTCGCGGATACGGCGAACAATCGCGTTTTCGAGACCGAGGTCCGCAACATCAATCTGCCGGCGGGAACTTTGCTCGGCGTCTTTGTCAACGGCCAGCCTGTCGGCGAGATGCGTCTGACCAACGTTCGGAGCGCGATGCTGCGGTTGAACTCGACGATGGGACAGAACGTTCCGACGATCGACCCCGGCACTCCGATGTCGGTTCGGAACGGCCCGACGATAATTCTGTCGGGAGTCTTCAATCCGCCGCCGACCCCGTCGCCGTCGCCGACGTTCAGCCCGCCGCCGCCGCCGACGCAGCTCCCGACACCGACGGCCGCGTTTTTTGCGCCGCTTTCAGGCGCGACGATCGATGGCGTAATGCCGCGCGGCGTCGCGCAGTATGCGGAATTCGGAACCGCGAAACGCTTGGCGGTCTTCGTCAATCAGGTCCGCCTGCCGGCGGGCACCGTGCTCAACGTCCTGATCAACAACGCCAGCGTCGGCAACATCACGCTCAACGCGGTCGGCGAGGGTGTGCTGCGGCTCGATACCGCGAACGGCGGGACGGTCCCGACGATCGTCGCCGGCGACACCGCGACAGTCAAGAACGGCGATGCCACGATCCTGAACGGTGTTTTCCGCGCGTTCACCGCGCCGTCTCCGTCACCGACGCGGACACCGCCGCCTCCGCCGACCCCAAGGCCGAACCGTGCCTTTATGGGCCATCTGACCGGAGCGCAGGTCGTGCCGCCGGTGACGACCGAGGCCCGCGGGCTGATCGGCGTGATCCTGAACGAGGCCGAGACGCAGATCCAGGTCTTTTGCGGATTCGGACGGCTTTCCAGCGAACAGACGACGGCCAAGATCTACGGCCCGGCGATGGCCGGTGAAACCGGTCCGGCCGTTTTCGATCTTGGCACGATCGGCGGCACCGCGGGACGCTTCCCGGTCAGGACGTTCGACGTCACGGCCCAGCAGGTCACGCAGCTCCGCAACGGACTGTTCTACGTCCAGATCGGTTCGGTCGACAATCCCGACGGCGAGATCCGCGGCCAGATCCGCAGCCGTCCGCGTCCGAGCAATTTCTTCGGCGCTGTGACCGAGGACATTGCGGTCTACCGCCCGTCGAACGGCACTTGGTACGTCAAGGACGGAGCCGGATACAGCGAACAGACGCTCGGACAGCCGGGCGACACGCCGGTTTCGGGCGACTTCGATGCCGACGGAAAGACCGATTACGCGGTGTTCAGCAACGGCAACTGGACGATCCGACGCAGTTCGGACGGCGGTCTGACGACCCGTCAATTCGGCCTTGCGGGCGACATTCCGACCCGCGGCGACTATGATGGCGACGGCCAGACCGATCTTGCGGTCTTCCGTCCGTCAAACGGCACCTGGTACGTCGCGCGCAGCAACGGAACTGGATTCACGATCGTTCAGTTCGGTCTGAACGGCGATGTCCCCGTCGCTGCCGACCTCGACGGCGACGGCCGCACCGATCTCGCGGTCTTCCGTCCGTCGAACGGCGTCTGGTACTGGATCCGCAGCGGTTCGGGTGATGCACGGGCTTCGCAGTTCGGCGCGAACGGGGATATCCCGATCGCGGGCGATTTCGATGGCGACGGCACCGACGATCTCGCGGTCTACAGACCGTCAACCGGTGTCTGGTACGCCTGGAGAAGTTCCGACGGAACGTTCGACATCAGGCAGTTCGGGCTCGCGTCCGACGTTCCGGTGGCCGGCAACTACGATGCCGATGGCGCGACCGACATTGCCGTATTCCGACCGTCAACGGGCGTTTGGTACATCTGGCGAAGTTCGGACAACACGTTCGATATCAACTACTTCGGTGTCAACGGCGACGTCCCGACGACGAAGAACTGACCCGATCGGATCAACTTGAATTTTTGATCCGTTAAGGGCATTTTGTAATGCGGCAGGCGAAATTGATCGCCTGCCGCTTTTTCATTCGACGTGACGAAGGATTCCCAAAGCGAGTTTTCTGCAAAAGCGATCGGGCGCGACGACGCGGCGCTCGTCCGCGCCTGCCGGAACGGCGACGAATCGGCGTGGAACGAACTCGTCGAGCGCTACCAGCGGCTCATCATCACGATTCCCCGGCGGGCCGGCCTCAACGAGGAACAGGCGTCCGATGTTTTTCAAGAGGTCTTTATGACGCTGCTCGAAAAGATCGACGAGATCGAGCAACCGGACCGCATACGCTCGTGGATGGTGACTACCGCGAAATTCAAGACGTGGGCGGTCGTCCGCGGTGAAAAGGGACATTACGCGCCGGAGACCGACGAGGAAATGGAACTCGAGATGGCGAATCTGCGGGACACGAATCCGCTCGCCGACGAACTGCTGATCGAGGTCGAGCAACAGCATCTGATCCGGACCGCGATGGCCAAACTCGAGGAACGCTGCCGGACGATACTATCGATGATCTACCTGCGCGACCGAGCCGCGAGCTACGCGCAGGTCGCGGAAGAGATCGGCGTCGGCGAGACGAGCATCAGCCCGCTCCGAGCGCGATGCCTGCAGAAACTGGCGAAACTCTTGAACTGACCCGCGCCGTATCTTTTTTTGCGCGCGGCGTCTTTTTCGTCGCCGATCGCGCACTGTCGTCATTGAGAGGGCGATCGAGCGATGAACTACACCGGATTTATGGACAACGAGAATATGATCGAACGGATCGTGCAGCTGATGGCGAAGGACGATTCGCAGGACGCGCCGGCCCGGGCGGTGAAATGGGCGAAGAACATTTTCCGGACGCGCGTCGCCGAACCGAAACGATCGCTGGTTGAGAGGATCGTCGCCGTGCTCCAGTTCGATCTCGCGCCCGACCGCGCCGCCTTCGGCGAGCGCTCGGCAGCGACGGGCAATGCCCGGCAAATGCTCTTCGCGGCGGGCAAGAATTCCGTCGATCTGCGCATCGGGGCCGCGGGCCGAAGATTCACGATCAACGGCCAGATCCTCGGCGAGGGCTTCGAAGGCGCCCGAGTCACGCTCTTGACGTCGAACCGTGAGTTGACGTCCGTGGTCAACGAGAACCTCGAATTCGGATTTGAGAAGATCCCTGCCGGAACCTACCGGATGGCGATCGAAGACGGCGAACGTTCGATAGAGATCGAAGGCATCGAGGTCGGTTAATGCTTCTTCTTCGGGGGTGGAGGAAGCATCAACGCAGACGGAAGGCCCGGCAACGGGCCTTCCGTCTTTGGTTTTGCGACAACGAAAATTCTGTTTGCTGGGTGAGATCAAGGGTCGCCGACGGCGACGTCAAAGAAAGCCCGGGGTGAAGCGAAGCGAACCCCGGGTATCTGGCCCAAGGTCCTTCGTCGCTGAAAGCGACGGTTGAGCCAGACAGAAAAGAGCGGAAACTCCGGAGCGGTCTCATTCTGGGTCAAGCCTCGTCGAGGGCCGTTGCAAATTCAAAAATCGGATTGCGCACGAGTGTCTTACCCCGCGCAAATCGGGTTAAGATGGTTTCCATGTCCGACCGACGCATCGCCGAATCTATTGCCGCCGCGGGCTCGGCACGCGAGCGGCGCCGGGCCGTGCGCACGCTCGATCAGGCGCGGGCGGTCGCGGTCGCCCGCGAACTCCGCTTGATCTGTTACGAGACTTGGTCGTCGGAACCGGCCCGCGCGCGCCGGACATCGGCTGCGCTCGATTCGCTGGCGAAAGAATTTCCTTCCGCCGAGATCGCCGCGAATGCCGCCTGGGTCGCCGGGATCGCCGCGATCACGCGCGGCCGCTTCGAATCCGCCGTCCGAAATCTCGACCTCGCCGCTGACCGCTTCAAGGCCATCGGATCGCGCGCCGACGCCGCCAATACGCAGGTCGCCAAACTGATCGCGCTCGCGCTGACGGGCCGCCTCGACGACGCGCTCCGTGTCGGTCGCCTCGCGCTCCGCTCGATGAAAGCCCTCGGCGACAAACTCGCGGCAGGCAAGATCGAAATGAACCTGAGCAATATCGTCACACGGCTCGGACGGCATCGCGAGGCCGAAAAGCTCTGCCTTTCGGCACTCGCGCATTTCCGCGAATCAGGCGCGGCCGAATGGGAAACGATGGCGCTCAACGACCTTGCGAACACGTATTCGGAACTCGACGATTTCCGGCGCGCGGACGAGTTCTACGCGCTCGCGCTGGCCAAAGCGCGCGACGGCGGAATGCTCGTCACCGAGGCGGAGATCGAAGCCAGCAGCGGAAACCTTGCGCGCGCTCGCGGACGATTCGACGATGCGCTTCGCCTCCTGGAAAGCTCGCGGTCAAAGTACGAATCGCTCAGGATGCCGCACGAATCGGCGATCTCGGAACTCGAGATCGCGACGATTTACGCCGATCTGAACCTTACGAACGAGGCGGCGACGATCTTCGCGCGCGCGGCAAAACGGCTGAAACGGCTCGGCCTTCCGGCCGAAGAGGCGCGGGCGCTCGCCGGAGCCGGGAACGCGGCGCTCAGGCTCGGCGATCTGCGTCGCGCCGCGTCGGCGTTTCGGCGCGCCGCCGAGTTGTTCGTCGAAACCGGCGACCCGGGAGGAGCGGCGTCCGTGATCATCGCCGACACCGAGCTCCGGCTTGAGCACGACGAACCCGGCGCCGCACTGCGCATTCTGGACGGCGCGTCACGGCATCTCGCCCGCGGCGGCAACGCGCGATCGAAACTATCCGCCGGTTGGCTCCGGGCAGAGTGTCTCCGGCGTCTCGGACGGACCGCCGCGGCTCGTCGCAAACTCAAAGCGACGCTTGAAGGTTCGATCGCCGCCGAACAGCCGAATCTCGAGACCGCGTGCCTGAACTCGCTCGGCGAGATCGATCTTCGTGCCGGGCGATTCGGAGCTGCCGAGGAATCTTTCAAGCGCGCCGTGAAGATCGTCGAACGGCTCCGCGCACCGCTCCCGGGCGAGGAGTTCAGGATGTCGTTCCTTTCGGAAAAACTCGCTCCTTTCGAGAATCTGGTGCGGGTCGCGCTAGCCCGCGGGGAAATCGACGCCGCGCTTGCGGCGCTCGAAGCCGCCCGGGCCAGGACGATCTCGGAAGGAGCGTCGCCGACCGACGCCGACCCCGCCCTCGCCGCCGAGCGCGATAGCCTTCGCGAAGAGCTGAATTGGTACTACAGCCGCCTGCGTTCGGCCGACGAACAGGCTCAGATCGAGAAGGAGATCCGCCGCCGGGAACACAAGATCGCCGATCTTGAACGGCGGATCAGTGCGCTCGGAACCGGCGCGGCGGGGAGCCATCGGAGGGAATTCGATCTGGACCGCTTCCGTGCGGGGCTCGGGGATCGGGCGCTGATCGAGTTCGTCCGGCTCGACGGATCGTTCGGGGCGTTCGTCGCGACCGACGAGCGCGTCGCATTCTTCCCGGCGCTCGCAACCCAGGGCGAAATCGCCGCGTTGCTCGAAGGCCTGCAGTTTCAGTTCGGGACGCTGCGCTACGGCGGCGCCGAAATCGGAACATTTGCCGCAAGCCTCAGATCGCGGGCCGATCGATATCTCGATTCGCTCGGCGCGAAGCTGTTCGCTCCGCTCGCAGACGCCGTCGCCGGACGCGGTCTGATCATCGTGCCTGCGGGAATCCTCAATTACGTTCCGTTCCACGCCCTTCGCGCTCCGCGATATCTGATCGAGGACCACGAGATCGCATATGCGCCGAGTGCCGCGGTCGCGGCGGGACTCGACGATCGCGAGCGCGCCGCGCCCCATTCGCCGCTTCTGGTAGGCTTCGCGGACGAGGCGATCCCGCTCGTCGGGGACGAGATCGCGCACCTCGGCAAGCTCTTCCCGTCGGCTAGAACGCTGGTCGCGGGCGACGCGACCTTCGCCGGCTTCCGCGAGCAGGCGCCGTCGGCCGACGCGATTCACATTGCCTGCCACGGTCGCTTTCGCCCTGACAATCCGATGTATTCGAGCCTTCATCTCGCCGACGGCTTCGTCACCGCCCGCGATGTCTGCGCGATCCGGCTCGCGGCGCGTGTCGTGACGCTCAGCGCCTGCGAGACGGGACTCAGCAAGATCTTTCCGGGCGACGAGATCGTCGGTCTCGCCCGCGGATTTCTTGCGGCCGGGGCCGGGGCGCTCGTACTCAGCCTCTGGACCGTCAACGACGAGGCGACGGCCCGCCTGATGGTCGCGTTCTATTCCAACCTGCAACACGGAGACTCGGTTCCGGCATCTCTCAGAAAGGCGCAGCTCGAATTCGTCGATGCCGGGGCGCATCCGTATTTATGGTCGCCGTTCATTTCGATCGGCCGATGAGTTTTTTTGCGATGCGGCGTCTTTTTCTGATCCGTCGCGGCACTGTATGCTTGGAGTGTCGACTTTTATGATTCGTGAAATGACAAGGATCGCGGCTGCAATCGGGAAGCGCGCCGTCGCGCTGATCGCGCTCGGGCTCGGGTTCGCGGCCGCCTCTGCCGCGCAAACGAGCTGCGAGGATCGTGTACCGGCCGAATGCGTCGCCGGAGAAGTAATCGTCAAGCTCGCGAATCCGGCCGATCTTGCGGCCGTCGCCGGGCAGTTCGGATTGAATCCGGCACCGCTCGGCCAGGTCGGAACGCCGCCGACCTTCAGGCTCGGCATCGGCGACGGGATCAAGGTCACGCCGAAGATCGCGGCGCTCGCGGCCGATGCGCGCGTCGCCTCGGCCGAACCGAACCGCCAGTTGGTCTCGGTCGAGAACGAAGGATTGAACTGGACGATTGGCCGTTCGTGGGCGATCGGGCGGTCGTGGGCGATCGGCGGCAGCGCGAAAGGCTTCAACAAACAGTGGTTTCCCGGCAAGATCCGGCTCGACGACGCGCTTTCGGCTCCGGGCGGAACGACCGGCGAGGGAATCATCATCGCCGTGCTCGACACGGGCATCGATTTCGATCATCCGGTCTTCGCCGGGCGGCTCGTTCCGGGATACGACTTCGTCGACAACGACAACGATCCGCGCGAGGAAGGAGCGATCCGGCAGGGCGCGTTCGGGCACGGCACGGCCGTCGCAAGCCTCATCGCTCTGACCGCGCCCGGCGCGAAGATAATGCCGATCCGCGTGCTCGGCCCCGACGGGTCGGGCGAGCTCTGGCGCGTCAAGGACGCGATAGTCTTTGCCGCGAACAACGGCGCGAAGATCGTCAACATCAGTTTCGGCTATCCGCCCGAGTCCGGGGCGCATTCCAACAATCTGCTGAAACGGCTGATCGACGCCTGCGACGACGGCAAGGACGACGACGATCTGACGACGTTCCCCGAGATCGGAGCGAATCGGCTTGCGGTCGTTGCCGGCGCCGGGAACGGAGGCAACGACGCGCCGATCCTGCCGGCCGCCGAAAAGAAGTTCTCCGGCGGGATCCACGGTCTTCTTGGGGTTTCGTCGACCGGAAAATTCGACATCCTTTCGGGTTTCTCGACGTTCAGCCGCGATTGGATAAGACTCCTCGCCCCGGGCGAGGATATCGTCTGCGCGATTCCGGGCGGCCGGTTCGGCGTCTGGAGCGGAACGTCGATGTCGGCACCGATCGCTGCCGGCGTGACCGCGCTCGTGATGGCCAAGAACCCCGGCCGAACGCCCGATCAGATCGTCTCGCACGTCAAGGAATTCGGCGTCCGTATCGACGCCCAAAACGTCAACCGCCTCGACGCTTTTCTCGCCGTCACGACACCCATTCCCTAATGCAGAGCCCCGCACGCAGTAAGGGGGCCCGATCGCGGGAGCGATCGCGTCCTCGGCGTGGATGTGCATACGGTCAATCCAGATTACGCAATTGAGCCGACTTTAGATAGTTCTTGCCGCAGCGATCTTGGCGGGCCCCGCGCGAGGATCCGGCCTGCCCTCGCCTATCAGGCATTTTCCCACGCAAAGTTCGCAAAGAGCGCAATGTCAAGCAATCCGAAACTCGACGAAAATCCGCGGGAAACCCCTAGCGCGTAACTTGGGTTTATCCCAGATTACGCGAAAAGCTGACTTCACAGCTTATCGCCGAGGATTGCAAGAATTCTCACATACTAATCTGTGTTTTTTTGTTCGCGAAACTCGTGAAATCCGTGGCAGAATCTATCAAATGCGTTATCCGGTTTAATCCATCCTGATTCCCCCGGTAAGCTCGCTCTGCGAGCTGGCCCCCTTACTTCCTGCGGGGTTCCGCATCGGAGGGCCCCCTTACTTCGTGCGGGGTTCTGCAAAAATTTTCTGCGTCGCCTGTCTTTTCTCTCCCTAAATCCGCACTGTCCGAATGGTCAACCCCCGTTTGGAATAAAACACGGAAGGTAAAAAGAATGAAAAAAACGAAGAAAAATGGGCATGTTTGGAAAGTGAGCTTGGTCTTGATCGCGGTGTTCGCGTGGGTCGCGGCGCCGTTCGTATTCGAGAACAAGGTGGCGGCGAACGTCATCGAGACGCCGATCTCGACGATCACCGCGGCGCTCGCGGCGCCAAGCGGCAGCGTTAATCCGCACGGGTTGGCAACGTACAACGTATATGCAAGCGGCAACCGCGAGCTCGAGGTCGAGTCAGAGGACGTGAATTCGGTCGGCGCGGTGCTGACGACTTTTCTGAATGGCAGCGAGATCGGCCAGGCAACGGTCGGAACCGATCTCCGCGCGAAACTCAGGCTCCGGACGCAGGACGGCCAGACCGTCCCGGTCGTTTCGAACGGCATGGCGGTCGATGTCAAGAACGGCGGAACGACGATCCTGTCGGGCGTCTTCGGCGGCGGAACGGGCGGCACGCCGACCCCGACCGTATCCCCGACGGGCACACCGACGGGCACACCGACGGGCACGCCGACCGGCACTCCGACAGCAACGCCGACGGCTTCGCCGACCGCTAGCCCATCACCGACCGCAAGTCCGAGTCCTTCTCCGGCCGAAAGCGAGATCTACGCGATCCTCTCGGGCGCGACTATTGACGGCATTCTTCCGCGCGGCTATGCGGCGTATGAGATCCACAGCAGCCGGACCGAGATCGAGGCGCGCGTCTATCAGGTGAATCTTCCGATCGGAACGTCGCTCGCGGCATTCATCGACACTACGCCGATCGGCAGTCTCGTGCTGGCGTCGGGAGGTGAAGGCCGCCTGCGCCTGCGCTCGGATCGCGGCGAGACCGTCCCGGTCGTGACGCCCGGAATGACGTTCACGCTGAAAAACGGCGCGACGACGGTTCTTTCCGGAACGTTCAACGCTGCCGGCGGGCCGAGCCCCAGCCCGACCCCGACCGGAACGCCGCAGGGACGTTTCTTCGAGGGTCATCTGAACGGCGCAGGATTGACGCCCCCGGTGACGACGAACGCGATCGGCGAGATCAAGGTCGTACTCAACACGGCTGAAACGCAAGCGACGATCTCGGGCGAATTCAACCGGTTCACGAGCGCGCAGACGTCGGCCCTCGTGCAGGTCACCGTCGGTGACGTGACGGCGACCATCGCCGACCTCGGAGTCGTTCCGAGTCCCGAAGGCGAAGGACATTTCACGCCGCAGACCGTCAACGTCACGGCGCAGCAGGTTCAGCTTCTGAGGATGGGTTCGTGGACCGCGACGATCGGCAGCGCCGGCAATCCGAACGGCGAGATCGGCGGCCGAATCACCGGCGATTCGCGCGGCTCGGATTTTGACGGCGACGGCAGCAACGATTTTTCCGTCTACCGTCCTTCGACCGGAACCTGGTACTCGCTCAACGGCGACGGGTTCACGGCGGCGACGTTCGGAAACGCTTCGGACATCCCGATGTCGGCCGACTACGACGGCGACGGCAAGACCGACCGCGCGGTTTTCCGCGACGTCAACGGCCTCGGCGTGTGGAGCATCAACCGCAGTTCCGACGGCGGCGTGACGTCGACGCAGTTCGGATTCGCGACCGATAAACCTGTCCGCGGCGACTTCGACGGCGACGGCATCAACGATCTCGCGGTCTTCCGTCCGGCGACCGGAACCTGGTACGTCCGCAACAGCAACAATTCCGGTTTCACGATCCGCCAGTTCGGAATCGCCGAGGACATTCCGATGTCGAGCGATATGGACGGCGACGGCAAATCGGATATCACGATCTTTCGTCCGTCGACCGGCGACTGGTACTCGGTCCGCAGTTCCAACGGCGGCATCAACATCGTCCACTTCGGCGCAACGGGCGACAAACCGATCCGCGGCGACTTTGACGGTGACGGCCGAGACGACTTCGCGATCTACCGTCCGTCGACCGGTGTCTGGTACGTCTGGAATTCGGGCAACGGAAGCTTCGACATCCGTCAGTTCGGAATCTCCGAGGACATCCCGACCGCCGGCGATTACGACGGCGACGGCCGCGCCGATCTCGCGGTCTTCCGCCCGTCAACCGGCCAGTGGTACATCTGGAGAAGCGTCGACAACTCGTACGAGTTCCGTCAGTTCGGGCTCTCGGGCGATATCCCGACAGCCAGATAAGCGACCGGCAGCAACAAACGATCAACGGGCGCCCGTGGGCAGACGGGCGCCCGTTCCTCGTTTCGTCGCGACGGGTTGAGCAGCGCCCGGAAATCGGATATATAGTGATTGCCGGAAGCTTTCCGTGGAGATCGCAATATGAAGAAACTGCTCAAGATAATCGCCGCGTTGCTGGCTCTGATCATCGTCGTTTTCGGACTTCTGATCGCTTACGTCATCGGTTTCAAACCCGGCATCGCCGTCGAAGAGATGACGATCGAACGCACGCCCGAACGGATCGAACGCGGCCGATATCTCGCCGAACATGTCGCGCAATGCGTCGAATGCCATTCCGAACGCGATTGGACGAAACTCGCCGGCCCGATCAAGCCCGGAACGGAAGGCAAGGGCGGAGAGGCGTTCGATCGCAAACTCGGTTTTCCCGGATCGTTCGTCGCGCCGAACCTGACTCCCCATCATTTGAAGGATTGGACGGACGGCGAGCTTTTCCGGGCGATCACGGCCGGCGTCAGCCGCGACGGGCGGGCGTTGTTCCCGGTGATGCCGTATCCGTATTACGCGAAAATGGACCGCGAGGACGTTTACTCGATCATCGCCTATATCCGAAGTCTGAAAAGCATCGAAAGCCAGCCGGCGACCTCGAAAGCGACCTTCCCGATGAACATCATTATCCGTCTGATCCCGGCAAAACCCGAGTTCTCGACACGTCCGCCGGCGAATGACAAGATCGCCTACGGCCGTTATCTGGCGAACGTCGCGGCCTGCGTCGAATGCCACACGCCAGCGAAAAGCGGTCGGATCGACGAGAAACTCGCATACGGAGGCGGTCGCCTGTTCCAACTGGCGAACGGCGAATCGGTCATCTCGACCAACATCTCCCCGGACGAGGCGACCGGCATCGGCGCGTGGTCCGAAGATCGGTTCATCGAGAGATTCAAAAGGCACGAGGGCCCGGCCGAATCTCTTCAGCCGGGCCGCAACCAGACGATAATGCCTTGGACGAGTTATGCCGGAATGACCCGGGACGATCTCGCGGCTCTGTTTGCGTATCTGCGAACGGTAAGGCCGGTCGCATCGCAATAGATCACGCGGCAAGGATCCGCTCGATCTGGGCCGTATGCCGAGCTTCGTGACCGCCGAGGAGCGCGAGCCATTCGTGCGCCGTCAGATCGCCGAATGCCGGATGCGAAAACTTGAACTCCGAGCAATCGATCGTCTCGAACTGCGCCTTCAGGTCATTGATCCGCGCGCGGTTCGCGTCCAGCGCTTCGATCGATTCCGCGATCGAACGCGAGCCGCTCGGCCGGACACGTTCCGGAGCCTCGATCTTGAATCCGCGCGAGGCGTTCGCCTGCGACACGAATTCGCCCGAGATCTTTGCCTCGCCGTTCGCCGACACGCCTTTCTCTGCCCCGGCCGCGAGCAGTCTGGCGCAGATCCGTCCCATTCCGTCCTCGACCATCGCGAGATGTTCGACGATCTCGGCCACCGACCAGCCGTCGGGTTCGCGCTTCGACGCCTCTTCGGCGGTAAGTCCGCCGACCAATGCCTTCAACCGGGCGCGAATCTGATCGTTCGCGTCATAGATCTCGGAGATTTTCTGATAATCCATAAACTATTGGGTCTTGCCCTGGACGGACAGGATCAGCCGATGCCAGCGAAGGCTTGAGAATCGGTCCTCGGCGACATTCAGGTATTCGCGAACGTAGCCGGTTTGGAAATAAAGATTGTTGTCGACCGACCAGTCGAGCGCGATGATCGGCTGGAACGAGATGAGCGTCGTCTCATCGGGCAGCGTCGTAACGTTCTGTGCGGCGTTCGCATCGACCGCCGGCGCGACGTTGGAATTCGGATCGGTCTGCGCGTCCTTCGCGCGATCGTAAGCCTGCGACGAGATCAAAAGCGGATTCCGAAGCGGGATCGCAGCCTGTGTCGGGTTGGTCCCGACAGCGTCGTACACGCGAATCTGCGCCGGCTTGTCGAATGCGACGGCGACCTTGGCCGAATCGGGCGACCAAACCGGATGAACGCGCGTCGGGCTATCGTCGAGCGAGCGTTCGCGGCCGTTCTTCTCGATGATCCGCGGACGGCCCGAAGGGACGAACTTCTCGCCCGCCTGATTTGCGACCGCCATCAGATACCGCCATTCGTCGAGACGCGTCGCGAGCGCGGCGAGCATCGAACTGTCGGGCGACCAGACGAAGTAGTAGTAGATCAGGTTCTCGGTCTGGGTCAGCGGCTTGACGTCCGCTCCTTCCGAATTGCAGATGTAGATCTGCTCGGTGCGGAATGTCAGAACGTTCGGCGGCGCCGGCGGCTGCGGAGTTCCCGTCGGCTGCGATTCCGGGGTCGGTTCGGTATTCGCGTTCGTGTCCGAAGCGGGCAGCGAGACGTTTGAATTCGTGTTCGCGTTCGTCGGTGGCGCCGAAAGGCTTGAACCGCCGACGCGCGTGATCGCGACGAACGCAACGCTCGATGAATCGGGCGACCAAACGATGCTGTCGAGGAAATCGACGGCCATCGAATCAGGCGAGACGCGCCGCAGGAACTTGCCGTCACCCGAATACATATCGAGCCGGAACGTGTCGCGCATATCGGCGGAGCGGCTGTAGGCGACGAGGATCCGCTTTTTGTCGGGCGAGGCTATCGTGCGGCCGAGAATGTCCTCTGCCCGGTTGCCGTCGAAATCCGCGCGGACCGCGGGATCGAGTTCTTCCGAGCGCGTCGCCTGATTGGCGGTTGTCGGAGCCGGAACGTCCGGCTCGTACCGGAAGCCGAGCCGAACGGACGGGATGTCCCGCATCGCGGCCGATGCGTTGTTCGAATTCTTGAAAACGCTCGATTGGCACGCCGCCGAGAACACGACCGCGACGGCCGTCGCAATGATCAAACTTGACCGCATAGATCTCACTTAAGTTCACCGAGAAGATACTCGCGATAAAGACGCCTCTGTTCGTCGGTCGGCGCCTCGACCTTGCCGATCGAAAAATCGGCGCGGCCGCGGCCGCCGAGCGTGATCTCGATCTCGCGCAAGAGATCGAATCTGAAGATCGTAAGCTTGACCTTGTCGCCCGGTTTCTTCTCGTTCAAATAGTTCTGCAGGAACTGTTGGCCCGCGCGCTGACCGTCGATCGCAATGATCTGATCGTTCACGTTGAGACCCTGTTCGAATGCCGGAGTTCCGATCGGAACTCCGGTGATCGTCAGCCGATCGCCTTGTTCGCGGAGATTCGCGCCGAGGTATGCCGTTTCCCGTCCGCGATTCTCGTTGAGACGAAGGCCGATGCCGCCGAGGATCGAATCGTAGTCGAGTTCTTCCCGACCGCGAACGTATTTCGAGAAGAATTCGTCGAGCGGGACGCCGGCCATCGTTTCGGCCGCTTTCTGGAAATCGGCCGGCGAGTAGTTGCGGTTCTTTTTGTAAAACTCGGCGTAAAGATATCGGAAGACGTCGTCGAGCGATTTCGCGCCGCCCGACGCCGTTCGGATCCTGACGTCGAGCAGGAACCCGACGATGTCGCCCTTGTCGTAGTACGAGATCTGGTTGTTCAGAGAGTTCTCGTCGGGGCGGTAGTATTTGATCCAGGCGTCGAAACTCGCCTCTTCAAGGCTGGTTTCGAACCGGCCCGGACGATCCTGAAGTTGTTGGATCATCGCCGCCTTCGCGGTCCGGAATTCACGGTCCGAGATGATGCCGGCCCTGAGCAGCAGAACGTTCTCGTAGTAACTTGTGATGCCCTCGGCGACCCAAAGAAGGCGAGTGTAGTTCTCGTTCGAATAGTCGAACGGGCCGAGAACGTCAGGCCTGATCCGCTTCACATTCCAGAGATGGAAGAACTCGTGCGCGACGAGGCCGATGAAGTCATTGTGCCGGTCGCCCGTGAAATCGTTGCGTCTCCATTGGAGCGCGGTCGAGTTGGCGTGTTCGAGCCCGCCGCCGCCGCGAAGGTTGAGGATGAACGTGTAACTGTCGTACGGCAACTCGCCGAAGATCGCGTGCGCCGCCTCGATCACCTTCGTCGTGTCGCGAACGATCCGCTGCGGGCTGTAGTTGCCGGTCCCGTTGATCACGTAACGGTGCGGTTTGCCGAGGACGGTGAAATTGAGCTCGGTGTAATTACCGACCTCGAACGGCGAATCGTAAAGGACGTCGAAATTCTCGGCCTTGAAGACATTCGTCTGGCCTTCGACGGCGGCGAGGCCGGTCGCGACCTTCCAATCACCGTATGGAACGACCCTGACCGTCGACGGAGCGCCGAGCTGGTCCTTCAGATGCATCAGCAGCGCCGCCGGCGTGAAGAACGCGTGGTTATCGTTTAGCTCGTTCGTGCGCACCGAAAGTTCGTTCGCGTAAACGTTGTATCTGACGACGATCTCCTTCAAGCCGCCTGCTTCGATCGCCCACGTGTTCTTGTTCGATTTGCGCCAGACGAGTGCGTTGCCGACCGCGTCTGTCGCCTCGAAATCCTCGACGTGCCGCGCGTACTCGCGGACGAGATAACTTCCCGGTGTCCAGACCGGCATCACGACCTCGGCCGTCGAGGGCATTTGCGCCCATTTGATACGCATCTCGACCTCTAGCCGATGGGTCCACGGCTTCGACATGCCGATCGTGAATTCGATCGCCGGCGGAACCGGCTTCACCGACACGGGCGTCGTTTTTGTTTGCGGCTTCTTTCGCTGGGCCGGTGTCTCTTGGTACATAGAGAATGACGCGATGATGAAAAGTAACCCTAAAACCTTGATCCTGCTTGATTTTCGCATTTTGGCGACGAAATCTCCCAATCCGTTTTCGCTTCCCGTTATTCTACTACTTTCGGATAATTTGCTAAAATTTGGCTCGAATGCTTACGGAACCGGCCCACGAAAAGTTTTTCACGCGTCCCCTGCTGATCATCTTCCTGACGATCTTCATCGATCTTCTCGGCTTCGGGATGGTCATCCCGCTGCTCCCGTTCTATGCGAAGGATTTCAACGCTTCGCCGTTCTTGATCGCGGTCATCGTTTCGGCCTATTCGTGGATGCAGTTCTTTTTCGCGCCGATCTTCGGAAGCGTTTCAGACCGGATCGGACGCCGCCCGGTCCTGTTCTGGAGCATCATCGGATCGGGCATCGGCTATATGATGATCGGTTTCGCCGGGTCTTTGGCGATGATCGTCGCCGGGCGGATCCTCGGCGGCATCACGGGCGCGAACCTCTCGACCGCTCAGGCCTACATCGCCGACGTCACGACGCGCGAGAACCGGGCGAAGGGAATGGGGTTGTTCGGGATGGCTTTCGGGCTGGGATTCATCCTCGGGCCGGCGCTTTCGGGCGTCCTGAGCAAATTCGGCCACGAAGTGCCGTTCCTCGTCGCCGGGGCGTTGAGTTTCGGGAACGCCGCGCTTCTTTATTTAATTCTTCCCGAATCGCGTAAGGTTGGCGACGTATTGCCGGAACGGAAGGGAAGGATCGCGGATTTGCTCGATTCGATCCGCGACTCGCGGTTCGCGTCGCTGACGCTCCAGTATTTCCTTCTCGTCGTCGCGTTTTCGATGATGAACACTGCTTTTCCGTTCTACACGAATTTCAGCTTCGGTTACGACGTCGAACGGACCGGCTACGTGCTTGCGTACGTCGGATTCCTTGCCGTGATAATGCAGGGAATGCTGCTCGGCCGCTTGTCGAAACGATTCGGCGAGCAAAAGCTGGTGATCGCCGGCGTCGCGATCCTGCTTCTCAGCTTTCTCGCCGTTCCTTATGTGACAAAGGATTCGTACGGTCTGGTCGGACTGCTGATCGGCGCGGCCGGATTCGCCATCGGAAACGGGCTGTCGTCGCCGGCGCTCACCGCGCTCGCGTCGAAGACGGCGCAAGAACACGAACAGGGCAAGGCGCTCGGGATGATGCAGTCGGCCGCGAGCCTTTCACGCGCCGTCGGGCCGTTGCTCACGGGCGTGCTCATCAACAACGCGGTGAACGAGGTCGATGCCTCGACTCTCCGCAACAACTTCTGGGTTGCCGCCGCCATCCTCGCCGTCACCCTCGCGATCGCGGTTTCGTTCCATTCCCGCAAGACAAAGGCGTGAATAGGGGCAATCGGGATTTCAGATTCCACGATTCCACGATTCCACGATTCAAGATTCAAGATTCAAGTTTCGATGAGCCCGTCGGTTGATCAGTGAAATTCGATTCGGGTAGGTTTCAGAGTGCCGAGCACGTGTCGCAGCGATTCAGGAATCGAAAATCCGAATTCGAATTGACAATACGATCCGACTGATGTAACCTTATTGAAAATGACATTCACTTGCAGAAGGTCATTAAGTTGAAAAGCTGAAAAGAGAATCTCGGAGACGCTTGGGTCTTCGAGTGCCGCGGGACGACCCGCCTGAACCGTCCTGCCTGATTGGTTGAACTGCAAACGACGCGTCCCGCGGCACAACTTCGGTCAATATGAGATCCGCAATCATTTTCCGGGGCATCGTGTCGACAATGCTCTCGTTTTTCTTGTTCTCGAACGTAGCGCCGGCCCAGGGCCGGATCGAAATAGCCGGCCGCGTCGTTGACGCGAACGGATCGGCTATTGCCGGAGCGGAGATCTCCGTCGGAGCCGTTTCAGGAAGCGTGCGCCGAACGCTCGAAACGGATTCGGACGGCGGTTTCCGCGTTTCCGATCTTGCAGTCGGACGCTATACCGTGACGGCAAAGGCTCGCGGGTTCGCGACGGCTGCCGTCGTGTCCGACGGCAGCGCGCCTCTGACCGTCGAATTGCAGGCCGCAAGCATCGCCGAGATCGTCTCCGTCACCTCGAGTTATCTTGCCGGAACGGCCGAGGCGCTCGAGCAGACCGCGGGCGCGGTCCAGACGATCGGCCGAAACGATCTCGAACGGGCGCGGATCTTCGATTTTTCGGAAGCGTTGCGCAAGATCCCCGGCGTCGTCGCGCGCGACGAGGAAGGCTTCGGGCTGAGGCCGAATATCGGAATCCGCGGCACGAACCCGACGCGTTCGTCGAAAGTGCTCCTTCTCGAGGACGGAATTCCGCTGGCTTACGCGCCGTACGGCGACAACGCGTCGTACTATCATCCGCCGATCGAGCGTTTCGAATCGGTCGAGGTCCAGAAAGGCTCCGGCCAGATCGTCTACGGGCCGGTAACCGTCGCCGGACTCGTTAACTACATCACGCCGAATCCGCCTGAGAAGACCTCCCTGAGCGTGAAACTCGTCGGCGGCAACCGCGACTTTCTGAGCGGCAACGCGATGTTCGGCGGAACCTGGGGCCGTACCGGCCTGATCGTTAACGTCAACCGGAAGCAAGGCGCCGGCTCGCGCGAGAATGTTCGAAGCGGACTCACGGACCTGAGTTCCAAGGTCGTGCGTACGCTCAACGCCGCGAACGTACTCACGGGCAAATTCAGCGTCTTCGCCGAAGACTCGCAGGTTACCTATTCCGGTCTGACCGAAGCTGAATACCGGGCCGACCCGCGACAGAATCCGTTCGGCAACGACCGCTTCTCGGGTCGTCGCGTCGGATTCTCGCTTCAGCACGTCGCGGTCCTGACGTCGAATCTCGACCTGACCACGAACTTTTACAGCAACAGCTTCTCGCGCGATTGGTGGCGGCAATCTTCAAATTCCGTGCAAAGGCCGAATCGCCTGAACCTCGATCCGGATTGCCGTTCGATGGCCGATCTTTACACGACCTGCGGAAACGAGGGCCGCCTGCGCGATTATGCGAACTGGGGAATCGAACCGAAGCTCGCCGCTCGTTTCAAGACCGGCAAACTACGCAATGATCTCGCGGCCGGTTTCCGTTTCACGCGCGAGAACCAGGACCGTCTCCAGATTAACGGCGATCTGCCGTCGTCCCGAGACGGCGCGATCGTCGAGAGCAACGTTCGCCGGAACCAAGCGGTCTCAGCCTTCGCGCAGAACCGAATTGTCTTCGGCGACCTCGCCGTCAGCGCCGGCGTACGCCTCGAAACGATCGGCTTCGAGCGGCTCAACCGTTTGAATCAGGCGACCGGACGGACGGCGATGACCGAGATCATCCCCGGCATCGGCGCGGTCTACAACCTGTTTCGAAACACCTCGGTCTTTGCCGGGCTTCATCGCGGCTTCGCCCCGCCGCGGACCGAAGACATCATTTCGAACACCGGCGGCGTGGTCGAGATCGATGCCGAACGCAGCTGGAATTATGAGATCGGATTTCGTTCGCGTCCGATGCGCGCGGTCGCGCTCGAGGCAACGTACTTTCGAACCGACTATGAGAACCAGATCGTCCCGGCCAGCGTCGTCGGCGGCGTCGGTTCGGCGTTCACCAACGGTGGCCGGACGCGGCATCAGGGATTCGAGATATCGGGTCGGATAGACAGTTCGAAGATATTCGGCACCGCGTACAATCTCTATCTTCAGGGAAGTTCGACGATCCTCTCGACGGCGGAATTCCGAGGCGTCCGGTTCAGTTCGGTTGCCGGATTCTCAAGCGTCAGCGTCAGCGGGAATCGTTTGCCTTACGCGCCGAGAACCACGTCAAACCTCTCGTTGGGATACTCGTTCAAAAACCTCGACGGATTTGTCGAGACGAACTTCATCGGCCGTCAGTTCGCCGATGACCTCAATTCCGTCGACCCGGTCGCCAACGGACAGCGTGGAGCGCTCGCGGCGCAAACGTATGTGAATGCAACGCTCAATTACCGGGTCGAGAAGCTGCGGTCGGTATTCTTCCTGACGGTCAAGAATATCCTCGATCGGACATTTGTCGTTGACCGTTCACGAGGAATGCTCCCTTCGTCGGGGCGCCTCGTACAAACCGGGATTCGGATCAGCTTCTGACCCGGATGGTTCAGATTCGCGTCGGTACGGTTTTCACGTGCGCCGAATCGGTTAGTGTTCGAAAACGGCGGACTGCAACGGAACGTCGCCGAAGGTGCCGAAACGGTAGTTGACCTGTCCTATCGTGCTCTGATGCGTATACCAGCGACCGTTGTTGAACAGTCCAAGGTCGGTCGTGCCGTCTCCGTCGTAATCCGCCGGTACGGCCTTGACGTTCGTCTCGTCCATCAGGCCGAATTCGCGCTGCACGGCAATCTGATCGTCGCTCCTGAGAATGACCCAGTAACCAAGCGTGCCGCCGAAATGGGCGAGATCCGCCTTGCCGTCGCCGGTGTAGTCGGCCGGAAGCGGCGCGCGCGCGCAGCATCCCGGGAAGTCGAATCTGACGATGCGGTATGAACCGGTCGAACTTTCGGCGATGTACCAGTTTCCGTTACTGTTCCTGAATACTGCGATGTCTTCGATGCCGTCGCCGTCGTAATCGGCGGGTACAGGATAGTCGCCGGCAACTCCCCATTTTCGGTATCGGGGCTGCCAACCGGAATTACTCGTAAGTGCATACCAGATCCCGTCTGCCGGCCGGAACAATACTAGGTCGGTGACACCGTCGCCGTCGAGATCGGCGGGCGCGGGACGATCTCCGGCAGTGCCCCAGGTCACGACGAACGGCTGATTGTCGGAACTTCGCAGCGACCACCACTCTCCGGTCGATTCACGATAGATCGTCCGGTCCGTAAGTCCGTCACCATCGTAGTCTCCCGGCACTGCTTTGTCGGTGTCGTTCCCCCAAAAGACAACGGAAACGGTGTTGCTTTCAGTACTGAGAACCCACCAAACACCGGAGCGATAGATCGCGAGATCCGACTTTCCGTCGTAGTCGAAGTTGATCTGCGGGGCCGCGCCAACGCTCCAGGCGGCCGCGAAGACGATGGTCGCCAAGATCAAAATGCTATTGCGAATCGATGACATGAGATGAGTCCTCCTAAGGTATTCGAATTTCGGCGAACGACCGTGGGGGTTTTCAAAACGTCGGCCGTTTATTTGTTGCTGTAATGACGAAAAATTCACAATCAGCAGCAACTTCCGTAGAATAGAGATATGTCAGCCAACATTCTCAGCGGCAAGGAGTTTGCCGAGGCCATCAAACAAGAGGTTGCGGTCGTGGTTTCGAAGCTCGGTTTCAAACCGACGTTGACGGTCGTCCGCGTCGGTGAAGATCCGGCATCCGCGGTTTACGTCGGCAGCAAGGTCAAGACCGCCGAAGAACTCGGCATCGTCTCCGAGCATCGGCATCTGCCGGCCGAGACGGGGCAGGACGAGTTGCTGGCGGTCGTCGACGAGCTCAACGCGCGCGACGATGTCGACGGGATTCTCGTGCAGTTGCCGCTTCCCCCGCAGATCGATGAGCGGGAAGTGCTCGAGCGTATCGACCCGGAAAAGGACGTCGACGGATTTCATCCCGTCAATGTCGGGAAATTATGGCAGGGCCAGGACGCGCTGGTCCCGTGCACGCCGGCGGGAGTCATCGAGATACTGAAGCGTTCGGGGATCAAGATCTCGGGCGAGAACGCGGTCGTCATCGGCCGCTCGAACATCGTCGGGAAACCGATGGCGGCCCTGCTCATCAAGGAGAGCGCGACCGTTACCGTATGCCACTCGCGGACGAAAGAGCTCGCGGCCGTCGCGTCGCAAGCGGATATTCTCATCGCCGCTATCGGACGGGCCGGATTCGTCAGGGCCGAGCACATCAAGCCCGGGGCGACGGTTATCGACGTCGGCATAAACAATGTCACGAGCGAGGATCTCGCGCGCGAGCTGTTCGGCGATGACGAGATCGAGAAGCGCCTGAACACGATCGCGAAACGCGGATTTACGCTGGTCGGCGATGTTTGCCCGAAAGACGCGAAGGCGAAGGCCGGCAATTTCACGCCGGTTCCGGGCGGGGTCGGATTGCTGACCGTCGCGATGCTGATGAAGAACACGATCGAAGCGGCCAGAATGCGGCGCGGGTTGCGGAGCTAGCCCGGGTCTTGTCTTCTGTTGAACGTTATGAAATTCGAAGAATACCAGAACGAGGCAAAACAGACGGCGCTCTATCCGCGGCGTCTCAGCAACCTTGAGTACCCGACGCTCGGTCTTGCGGGCGAGGCTGGCGAGGTCGCGAACATCGTCAAAAAAATCCAGCGGGATTTTGGCGGCGAGATCACCGACGAGGTTCGAGGCAAGCTGAAAGATGAACTCGGCGATGTCCTCTGGTACATCTCGGCCTGCGCCGACGAACTCGGATTGACGCTTGCCGAGATCGCCGAATTCAACGTCGAAAAGCTCGCCCGGCGGCACAAACGGAATTGAAGGGGGCGTTTGGGATTTGCGATTTGCGATTGTCCGATTCCGGGAGTTCGTCCAAGAAGTTCCGATTGTCGATTTGCATTCATCCGGAACTCAAGATGATTCGGACTTTGGAATCAAAAATCCAGACTCCAGAACATTTGCGATTGCCGATATTGCCGATTTGGGATTGCGCGCCGAGCTTAGAGGAATCTGGGATGCTTCCCTTGTTTCGGAATTTAATATGCTTCGGACTTGGAATCTAAAACCCAAAATATCCAAAATCCAAAATCTAAAATCGAACAATGCTTAAAGTCGGTCTGACGGGTTCGATCGCGGTCGGAAAATCCTATGTTTGCGAGGTTCTGCGGGAACTCGGAGCGCGGGTGCTCGATGCCGATCTGACGGCGCGCGAGGTGGTCGCGAGCGGAACGCCGGGACTCGCGCGCTTGGTCGAGGAGTTCGGCGACGGCATCCTTGGCCCGGACGGCGAACTCGATCGGCCGAAACTCGCGTCGATCGTCTTTGCGGACGAATCGAAACGGCTGAAACTCAATTCCATCGTCCATCCCCTGGTGATGGAAGCCCAGGACCGATGGATCGCGCGGCAGGAAAACGAAGATCCCGACGGGATCGCCGTCATCGACGCGGCGCTGATGATCGAATCCGGGGGCTACAAGCGCTTCGACAAACTGATTGTCGTTTGGTGCGATGCCGAAGTACAATTGAATAGACTCAAAGAACGAAACGGATTCGACGAGGCCGAGGCTCGCCGCCGCATCGCATCGCAGATGCCGCAGGATGAGAAAAAGCGGCTCGCCGATTTCCTGATCGAGACAAACGGAAGTTTCGACGACACGCGCCGTCGCACGGTCGAGGTCTTCCGTCGTCTCCGCACCTGAGAATATGACGCCGCGACGCTGCCAGCTTGAATCATACCGTCTGATCCGGTGGTGCGTCGTGCTTGCGGCCGTGCTCGCCATTTCAGGCTGCAATGAACTTGAAAAACCCAAGACCGAACCTTTTTACTCCCAGACGGCACCGCCGCAAAAACGCGAACTCCGCTGGAGCAATGGGAAACTACCGAAGTCGTTCGATCCGGCGATGGCGGCAAGTGCGCCGGAGACCGACATCGTGCGGGCGATCTTTGACGGCCTGACCGAGAACCACCCGAAGACGCTCGGGGCTATGCCGTCGATCGCGTTGCGCTGGGAAGGGACGGACAGTTTCAAGACCTGGACATTTCATCTGCGAAAGGACGTCCGCTGGTCGAACGGCGATAAGCTGACGGCCCGCGATTTCGTCGCCTCTTGGGAACGCGTGGCGCGGATGGGTTCGGCGGTGCCTCAGCGCCGGTTGCTGTCGAACATCGTCGGCGCCGGGCATCAGCACGACGGCGCGTCGTCCGGAACGGTGCTTGAGAACGAGGCGGTCGTGCCCGGCGCATCGCCCGACCAGCAGCCCGTCGCGAATCGGTTTACGAATCAACGGATCGAAACCGAGCCGTCGACGCCGAACCCCAGTCCTTCGCCGTCACCGAAAGCGGCTGAACCGAAGCTTGGCGTCGAAGCGCCGGACGCCTATACGCTCCGCGTTTCGCTCGTTCATTCCGATCCGGACTTCCCGGCGCTCGTCGCGCATCCGGTCTTTCGCCCCGTGCACGCCGGAGGCAAGAACATCGATCCGACAAAGCTCGACGCCGGGATCGTGACCAGCGGCCCGTTTCGCATCTCGTCGGTCGGGCCCGAAGGGGTGACGCTCGACCGCACCGAGAACTATTGGGACCGCGAAACAGTCGAACTCGACAGGGTCCGTTTTGTGCCGATCGATTCGGCGGAGAAAGCGCTCGAGGGATACCGGCTCGGGGAACTCGACGTCGTCACGAACGCGCATTTCGAACCGCTCGCGCTGAAGCTTCTGAAACCGTTCGAGGATTTTCGTCAGACGACTTACGGCGCGCTAAATTTCTACGAATTCAACACCAAGAAGCCGCCGTTCGACGACCGCCGCGTGCGCGAGGCGCTGACCATCGCGATCGAGCGCGAACGACTTACGGACGGCGAGATGGAGGGATCGACGCGGCCGGCATTCTCGTACCTGCCGTACGGTCCGGGAGAGAAGCAGCGCTTCAAGGAAGATGCCGACCGGGCCCGGGAACTGCTTGAGCAGGCCGGTTTCCCGGGCGGAGCGAGTTTCCCGACCGTCCGACTCGTCGTCAATCGCAACAATGTTCAGCAACGCGTGGCGCGGCTCGTCGCGAAGATCTGGGACGAACAGCTGAAGATCAAGACCGAGGTCATCGCGGTCGAGGCGGGCGACGTCGAGCGGATCCGCTCGATGGGCGAGTTCGATCTTGTCCGGCGCGGGGTCGTTCTTCCGTCGTCGGACGAAACGACTTCGCTGCTCACGATCTTTGCGCCGCCGAAGATGCTCGATCCCGAGCCGTCCGTGACTCCCTCGCCCGCGACCGATGGATCGCCGGCCGACCTGCCGTCCCAGTCGCCGACACCGGCGCCAGCGCCCGAAGTGCCCGAAGTTCCCGATATTCTTCTGACGCACGAGTCGGCGATCGACGAGGTCCCGGCGATCCCGCTCTATTTCCCGACATCATACTCGCTCGTCAAACCCTACGTCGTCGGTTTCGAGATCAACGTCCTTGACTCGCCGTCGCTCAAACGCATCCGGATCGACACCGGCTGGCAACCCCGAAAACCGAAAGGCGAATCGTAATCCCCGAGAGAGCATCTTGCCTGAAAAAGCCGCCGCGTGTTAATTTTAAGCAGTCGAAGGACTTGCTCTCCACAAAGCGTTCGCATTGAATTTTTTCCGGCATACAAGTTTCAGGGGGTTCCGCGGAATGACACGATACAGTTTCTTTTGGACCGGCAGTTTTCTTCTTATCGCCGCCGCGTTCCTCACGAGCTGCACGAGTTCGGCGAACGATCGCTATTTCGGCAGCGCGAAGATGCCTTCCGGGAACGTGCTCCGGTATATCTCGGGCTCCGAGCCGGCGACGCTCGATCCGCACGTTTCGGGCGGACAACCCGAAGCGCGCATCTACGGCGCCCTGTTCGAAGGTCTCGTCGATTATCATCCGAAGACGCTTCAGCCGATCCCGGCGCTCGCCGAACGATGGGAGATCTCGCCCAAGGTCGATGAGTATATCTTTCATCTCCGGAAAAACGGCAAGTTCAGTGACGGAAAGCCCATCACGGCCCACGACTTCGTTTACAGTCTGCGTCGCGGGTTCGATCCGAACCTTATCTCGCAGACCGTATCGCTCGGCTACTTCGTCAAGTATGCGGAGGCTTACAACGGTCATCAGCTCTTCATCGAACGCGAAGGGAAATTCGTCACCGAGGACGATCTTGCCGATACGCCGGCTCCGGTCGCGTCAAATCCGCCGTTTGGCCCCGAGACCGACTTTCACAAGTTCATCAAGTCCCCTCCGCGCGCGACTGTTCCCGACGATCCGCTGAAGCGCGCGCAGGCCGTCGAGCCGAACCCGAAACTCAAGGAAGTTTTTCAGTTCCGGGCGGCCGACATCAAGAACCCGGCTTCGCTGATAGGAAAGATTCGGAACGGCGGGGACGCGATGTCGAAGTTCCTGGCTGAGGCGATCCATGCGGCCGATCTGCAATGCGCCGGCGATTGCTCCGCCGATATTGCCTCGAGGCTCAACAAAGTGGCCGACTCGACGTCGTTCTTCGCGGCGGACTGGTTCTCATCGCTCCAATTGCCCGAGCCGGCGTCCAAATTGGCCGCCGCGATCACGGCCGAGAACAAGAAGCGCGCCGACGCCAATGCCAAGGTCGATGAGGAGATCGCAAAGCAGACGGATCCGGCGAAGGCCGCCGAACTCGAGAAATCGAAACGCAAGCCGATCGGCAAACTGTTGGCCGCCAATCGGTTCCTGCTCGAGCAAATGTTCGCCGACGAGATCGCGCCCGTCAATTTGGTTCCGGTCGAAGCGAAGGACATCGGCGTCGAGGCGATCGACGATTACACGTTACGGATCACGCTCCGGCAATCGGCGCCGTTCTTTCTCGGCCTTCTGACCCACCAGTTTTTCCGGGTCGTTCCCGAACAGGCCATCGAAAAACACGGCAAGGCCTGGACGCGGCCCGAGAACATCGTGACGAGCGGCCCGTTCCGCGTCAAGCAGTACTATCCCTACGACCGCTTGATCGTCGAACGCGATCCGAACTACTGGGACAAGGAGAACGTCAATCTCGACGGGATCGAATTCTACCCGGTCGAAGAGTTGACGACGATGCTCAATCTTTACAAATCCGGCGCGGTCGATGCGATCCTGAATCATTCGGTCCCGACCGGCTGGATCGACGTCGTTTCCCAGTTCAAAGACGAATGGATGAACCTTCCGGAAAGCGCCACGGCCTATTACAGCTTCAATATGAAGAAGCCGCCGTTCGACGATCCAAAGGTCCGACGGGCGTTCGCGCTCGCGCTCGACCGCGAAGCGCTCTCGGAATTCCGCAAGATCACCAAGCCTCTTTTTCAGTACAGCCCGTCAGGAATCTTTCCGGATTACGACCGCGCGATGACGAAGATCGGCGATGAGATCAGGCAGCAGAAAGGCCTGACGCCGGAGCAGTGGGACAAACAGCGCAAACTGTTCGATCCCGAAACGGCGCGGAAGCTCCTGACCGAAGCCGGCTTTCCGGTGACGGAATCGGGCGGCAAGTTCGAGTGCAAGAGCTTTCCGACGGACAAGGTGGCCCTTACCTTCAACAAGGGCGAGTCGAATCAGGCGATCGCCGAATTCATTCAGGCCCAGTGGGCCCGCAATCTTGGGATCACGGTCCCGCTCAAAAACCAGGAGTTCAAGACGTTTCTCGCCGATCGCAACGCGTTGCGCTACGAAGGGATCGCCCAGAGCCTGTGGTCGGGCGACTATATGGACCCATTCACGTTCCTCGGACTCCACTATTCGCCGGTCAACGACGGCGGGTCCGGCTTCTACGATCCGAAATACGACAAGATGCTCAACGACGCCAATTCCGAGCTCGATCCGCAGAAGCGATACGATCTGCTGGCGCGCGCCGAGTATTATCTTCTCGATCAAATGCCGGCGATGCCGCTGACGATCAACGCCACGAACTGGGTCAAAAAGCCTTGGGTCAAGGGAATGTACCCGAATCCGGGAACGCTTTTCCCGTGGAAGTTCGTCTATCTTGAGCGTGATCCGGCGAAATGGGACACCGACGTCGGCGGCCTGATGGAACGCGACGATCCAAAGGTCATCGAACAGTTGAAAAAGCTCGAGGCGTCAGCCAACAAGTAACGATATGCTGAATTTCATCCTGCGGCGATTGCTGCTGATAGTTCCGATGGCGCTGATCGTGATCACTCTGACCTGGAGCCTGATCCGCATCGCCCCGGGAAGTTTCTACGACAGCGAGAAACAGCTTCCGGCCGCGGTCAAGGCCAACATCAACGCCAAATACGGATTGGACAAGCCTTGGTACGAACAGTACTGGATGATGATGCGGAACGCCGTCCGGCTCGATTTCGGCGATTCGCTGAAATACGACGGGCAATCGGTCACGGAGATCATCCGGCGGCACGTGCCTTACTCGGCGACGATCGGCATTCTGGCGTATCTGCTCGCGCTGGTGGTCGGGTTGACGGCGGGGATCATCGCGTCTCTCAGGCAGAACTCGGTTTTCGACTACGCGTCGATGTCGCTCGCGATGCTCGGGCTTTCGGTCCCGAACTTCGTGCTCGGCCCGATTCTTGTCCTGGTCTTCGCGCTCTGGCTCTACTGGCTGCCCTCGGCGCGCTGGAGCGCCGCCGGACTCGTGCTTCCGGTCGTCACTCTTTCAGCGATCTACGCCGCATATATCGCGCGTCTGACGCGCGCCGGAATGCTCGAGGTGATGCGGTCGGATTATATCCGGACCGCGCGCGCAAAGGGACTTGACGAGAAGACGGTTCTGCTGCGCCACGCGATCCGCGGCGGCCTGATCCCGGTCGTTTCGTTCACCGGGCCGGCACTCGCGGCGCTGCTCGCCGGCACGGTCGTCGTCGAAAAGATCTTCGCGATCCCGGGACTCGGCAAGATCTTCATCGAGGCCGTCCTGAACCGCGATGAACCGTTGATCCTCGGGATCGTCTCGTTTCTTTCGATCCTGATCATGGTCTTCAATCTCCTGGTCGATATTTCCTACGGATTTCTCGATCCTCGGATCCGTTACGAGTAAGATTTATGTCAGCCAATCTTGAAATCACAAAGGGCACTTCGCTGTGGGCCGATGCGCGCAAACGCTTGTTGAAGAACAAACTGGCGGTCTTCGGTCTGGTCGTCGTCATCGTGATGTCGGTCGCGGTGATCGTCGGTCCGCCGATAATCGAACGCACGACGGGCTTCGCATACGACACGCAACCGACCGACCGGGCGCTCGTCAAATCGTTTCCGCCTTCGATGAAACATCCGATGGGAACCGACGACCTCGGTCGGGACATTCTGGCGCGAGTGCTTCAGGGCGGCCGAATTTCGCTGATGGTCGCGGTCATCTCGACGCTCGTCTCGCTCATCATCGGCGTCACGTACGGCGCTATCTCGGGTTACATCGGCGGCTTCATCGACAACGCGATGATGCGGATCGTCGATATTCTCTACGCGATCCCGTTCATCCTGATCGTCATCGTCTTGCTTTCCGTGTTCGGCGGCCCCAACACGCCGAACTGGATCGAAAGGATCTCCGCGGTTTTCGGCGGCGAGAACAATCAGGGAATGAACCAGATCTTTCTTTTGTTCTTCGCCCTCGGATGCGTGTCCTGGTTGACGATGGCGCGCGTCATCCGCGGACAGATCCTGAGCCTGAAGAATCAGGAGTTCGTGCTCGCGGCGCGAGCGACGGGCGTTTCGACGCCCGGGATCATTTTCCGGCATCTGGTGCCGAACGCGGTCGGGCCGGTCATCGTCTACGCGACGCTGACCGTGCCGTCGGTGATGCTGACCGAAGCGTTCCTGTCGTTTCTCGGGATCGGCGTCCAGCCGCCGTACGCCTCGTGGGGAAGTCTCGCGAACGACGGGATCAAGTCGATCTCGATCTATCCGTGGCAACTGATATTTCCGGGCGTGACGATGGCGCTCACGCTCTATTCGCTTAATTTTCTGGGCGATGGTCTGCGCGACGCTCTCGATCCGCAGACGCGCAAGTTCTAGGCTTTCGTGCCCCCGCGATTTGGAGTATGAAGATGAAAAGCAAGCTATTGTTCATTGTTTTGATCGCGAGCGCGATCGCAATCGCGGCCGTGGCAGTCCCGGCGCAGACGACGAAAAAGCCGGCGGCCAAGACTTCCGGCAAGGTGAAGATCGTCAAAGAAGGCGTCGGGCTGGACGGGATCTCCGTCGGAAGATCGACCGCGGCGGATGTCGTCAAGAAATTCGGCAAGCCCACGAAGGTCGTGAAATACAAGAAGTACTCGGCCCAGATGGTCTATCCGGGCGGCATCTCGTTCTACTATTGCCAATCGGAACGCAAACAGACGATCTTCGATATCGAACTGCGCGCGCCTTTCCAGGCAAAGACGTCGAAGGGAATCGTGCTCAGCAAGAGCACGCTCGAGGATGTTTACAAACTCTACGGCAAATCGAAGGACGGACTCGAATACCGCGGCGTCAGCTTCTTTTATCAGAAGCAGCGGAACGGAAAAAAGGTCGTGACGGTGATCGACATCGTCGAGAACGGCGGCATCAGGCAGTGTGCCGAATCGAAGTAAGGGCGATATTTTCAACCGACAATTCGTCGTCTTATCGGATTTTCAAAACTGGCTCAGGGAGAAGCTCGGGGGCCGAAACCAGCAATGAGTGAAATCTACGGCACAATCTTATCGGTCGACGGTCTGAAAACGTATTTCCGGACAGAGGACGGGGTCGTCAAGGCCGTCGACGGGATCACGTTCGAGCTCAAAAAAGGCGAAACGCTCGGGATCGTCGGTGAATCGGGCAGCGGCAAGTCGGTCACGAACCTGTCGGTGATGCGGCTCATCCCGGAACCGCCCGGACGTATCGAAGGCGGATCGGTGATCTTCGACGGCATCGACGTACTCGCGCTTCCGATCGAAGAGGTCCGCAAGATCCGCGGCAAGCGGATCGCGATGATCTTTCAGGACCCGATGACCTCGCTCAATCCGTTCCTCAAGATATCGAAGCAACTGACCGAGGTTACAAGGCTCCATCTCGGGCACACGCCGGCCGAGGCGCGCGAGCACGCGATCAAGATGCTGAAGATGGTCGGAATTCCGGACGCCGAACGGCGCATCGACAGCTATCCGCACGAGTTCTCGGGCGGGATGCGGCAACGCGTGATGATCGCGATGGCGCTCAGTTGCGATCCGGAACTGCTGATCGCGGACGAACCGACGACGGCGCTCGACGTCACGATCCAGGCGCAGATCCTCGAACTGATAAAGGACCTTCGGAAACGGCTCGGGACGAGCGTCATTCTGATCACGCACGATCTCGGCGTCGTCGCCGGAATGACCGACAAGATCATCGTGATGTACGCCGGCAAGGTCTTCGAACAGGCCCCGACCGAGGAGTTGTTCGCGACGCCGGCGAATCCGTACACGAAGGGACTTCTCAAAAGCGTTCCCGACCCGGCGCACGAACAGGGTAGGGAACTCTACCAGATCCCCGGGCTCCCGCCGGACGTCGCGCATCTGCCGCCGGGCTGCCCGTTCGCCGAGCGATGCGACCGGGCCGAAGAGATCTGTTCCAGAGAGTTCCCGCCGTTCGTGCGGATCAACGCGAACCATAGTTCGCTGTGCCATTTCGCGCATCGGGTCTACGAGGAATCGGTCGCGGAGCGGGAGGCAAAATGAAGAAGCTGATGTTGCTTTTGGCGGCAATTGCAGGCGTGTCGTGTTCGTCGCCTCCGAGCGTCCCGGCCCCGCCGAATGCGAACGCCAATCAAACGGCTGCGAACCAATCGCCGGTCAATACCGCCGAATCGGAAAAAGCCAAGGAAGAGGTCGTCGCCTCGACGCGCAAGCTTAAGGACCTGAAGTTCTGGACGGCGCGCACCGAGATCGAGAATATGCCGGCGCTGAGCGGCGAGATCAAGTACGTCGCGCCCGATCGCTACTACTTCAAGCAGGGCGCGAACGAGGCGATCGTCATCGGTGACCAGACGTTTACGAAAGAAGAAGGAAAATGGCGCAAATCCGACTTCGATATGAGCGGGCTCAAAAAGATCCAGGAGAACGCGCTGACCGAAGAGGACGTCAAGAAGATCAAGAACGCGCAGGTCATCGGCAACGAAACCCTTAATGGCCGAAAGACAACCGTTTACGCGCATTCGATGATCAACGGGACGGTCGAGGCGGCGACCAAGATGTGGATCGACGACGAGACGAAGCTCGTCATCAAGACGATCGTCGAAAACCGCTCCGGCAAGCAGGTGCAGCGCGTCGTCACGACCTATGATTTCGACATGCCCGTAAAGATCGAGGCCCCGAAGATCGGCTCGTAACAAACCTATGGACCAAATGACGAAAACCCCGATGGAGGATGGCGCCACGCTCCTTTCGATCGAAGAACTGAAGGTGCATTTCAAGGGGCACGGCGGCGGGTTGTTCTCGCGCGGCTCGAAGCACGTCGTCCGCGCGGTCGACGGCGTCACGCTCAAGATCGAGCGCGGCGAGACCCTGGGCCTGGTGGGCGAATCGGGGTGCGGCAAATCGACGCTCGGCAAGGCCATCCTGCGGCTGACCGATCCGACGGGAGGCCGCGTAATGTACGACGGAAACGATCTCGCGCATCTTCCGGCCGGCAAGATGCGCGACCAGCGCCGGAAGCTGCAGATGATCTTTCAGGACCCGTACGCCAGTCTCAACCCGCGGATGACGGTCGGCGCGATCATCGGCGAGCCGATTCGTACGTTCGGTCTCGCGAAAAGCGTTACGGTCGAGCAGCGCGTTCAGGAACTGATGGAAACGGTCGGCTTGTCGCGCCGTTTCATCAAGCGCTATCCGCACGAGTTCTCGGGCGGCCAGCGGCAGCGCATCGGCATTGCGCGGGCGCTTGCCGTCGATCCGGAATTCATCGTCGCCGACGAACCTATCTCGGCGCTCGACGTGTCGATCCAGGCGCAGATAATGAACCTGATGGGACGCCTTCAGGCCGAGAAGAATCTGACGTACCTGTTCATTTCACACGATCTGCGCGCCGTCCGGCATCTGTCGGACCGGGTCGCCGTGATGTATCTCGGAAAGATAGTTGAACTCGCGAGCGGGGCTGAGATCTACGCGAACCCCCGTCACCCGTATTCGATCGCGCTGATGTCGGCAGTTCCGGTGCCTGATCCCGAGATCGAGGCGAAACGCGAGCGGATAATCCTGAAAGGCGATGTCCCGAGCCCGATCGATCCGCCGCCCGGATGCCATTTCCACACGCGTTGCCCGATGGCGGTGGATGAATGCAAGTCAATCGTTCCCGAACTCGTCGAGATCAAGCCGCGCCATTTCGTTGCCTGCCATCTGGTCAAGCCCGAACGCGCCGAGGCGTGATCCCCGAGATGCGACTTTCGCCGTCGGCCTTGGCCGATCGCGATACGGCGAAAGGCGGGACGCGGGAAGACCGACCCTCGGAAGATCGCCGCCAGTTGCGTCACGACTCCCGAGAACCGTCCGCCAATTGCGCCGCCGCGCCCGAAGAGCCTTCCGCGTTTCTGCCTGCTTTTGTTCGCTTCGGCCCAGTTGCCGACTTTTCCTGAAACCCGCTCTCGATTGTGTCTATTTAGTCAGTATGCAAAAGCTCTTTTTGAGCCGCCGGACGCGTCCCTGATGCATCAAAACAGGACGCAGCGGAGCCATTTCGATGACAGAACCGACACCAGCCGAACTCGCAAAGATCGCCGAGAGCCGCGCGCTCGCGGCGGTCGTCGTCGATGAGAATTCGACGGTCAAATCGGCGGCGAACAACAATTCGATCTGCGAATTGCTCAGCGCCTCGGCCGAATTCGGGCCGGCCTGCGCCGAGTTCTGCGGGCGGGCGCTCGAACGCGCCGGCGAGGGCAGAGCCTCGTTCCGGTGTCACGCCGGGCTCGACTGCGTCGCCGTCAGGCTGAATACCGATAGGCCTTTGGTGGCGATCGTCGGGAGAGCATTCACCTCGGCCGAAACCTATCGGCGTGCGACCGAACGGGCAATCTCCGGCGATTGGAACAGGTTCCCGCCGACCAGGTTTTTCGACAATGTTCTGCTGACGAGCGCCGAGCGCAATATCGAGGATGCGGCGACGCGGATCGCCGCACTCGGCAACGTGGACGATCGCCCGAAGACGCCGGTCGCACCCGCGCGGCACGAAGAGGCCGCGACGACGCGCAAGGCTGAAAATGCGGAATCCGAGCC
>CAZARD010000007.1:41644-71387 GCA_964487505.1 uncultured Blastocatellaceae bacterium
CGCGGCACGAAGAGGCCGCGACGACGCGCAAGGCTGAAAATGCGGAATCCGAGCCCGTCGCGGCCGAAACGCCTGTCGCGGCCGAAACGCCGGTCGCGGACGATGCTCCGATCCCTCGACCTGAAGTGGCGGTCGAAACTGCCGAGATCGGAGACAAGGCCCGGATCGACGAAATGCTGCGCGAGTTTCAGGAAAAACCCGTGAACCTTCTGCCGATCTCCGGGCCTCCGACCGCCGAATCCGACGAGCTCGCGGCGTGGCGGTCGTTCTTCGGATCGCTCGCGAGTCTCAAGTATCAGGACGCCTGCGAATCGATCCTCGAGTTCCTCGGACGGCGTTACGGGATCGCTTCGTTCGGCTGGCTCGAACTGCGCGAGACCGGTTTCGAGGTCATCGCATCGACCGGCGCGCTTGTCGGACACCGTTTCCGCGTGCGCTTTCGGCCCGACGACCGCAGGCTTTTCCGGGCGATCGAAACCGAATCGCCGCTGATGCTCCGTGAAAGGACGGCGTCGGGCGAGGGCACCGACCGCGCTTCGCTCGCGCTCTTTCCGATCGCGGTCGGCGACGAGGTCCAGAACGCGCTTGTCGTCGCCGACGCGGTCGCCGACCCCGAGCTTTTTCGCCATCTGTCACGGTTCTGCCAATCCGTCGCGTCCGAGATCGAGGTCCTGCGTCTTCGCGAAGAGGTCAAACGACGGAGCTGGCTGGCAAAGGCGGTTGATCGCTTCAACTCCGGTCTCGACGAACTCGACACGGCCGACTTTTGGCCGAACCTGGTCCGCATCTCGGCCGAATTGATGAATGCCGAGCGCGGTTCGCTGCTCCTGTACGATGAGAAGAACGACCGGCTCGCCGTCCGCGCCGCTGTCGGCACGTCGGCCGAGAGTATCTCGCAGGCCGCCGAGGGCGTCGGTGAAAGGGTGGCGCGCACCGTGCTGACCGAAGGACGGCCCGTCGCCGTCGCGAACGTCGCCCAAACCGGGATCGGTGCCGCGCCCGCGGACTGGAACTACAGGACCGGCTCTTTCATCTGCTATCCGTTCGTCATCGGAAATCGCCGGATCGGCGTCCTCAATTTCGCCGACAAGGCGGACGGCGGGTCATACAACGAATCCGATCTCGAGGTTCTGCGGTCGATCGGGCCGCAGGTCGCGGTGATCATCGACCGCGCCGCGCTCAAGGAGAAGGCCGGCGAGTTCGAGCAGCTTTCGGTGACGGATCCGCTGACGGGCCTGCTCAACCGGCGCTATCTTGAGGAACGTCTCGCGGAAGAGATCAAGCGGTCGAGCCGTTACGGTTATCCGATGAGCCTTCTGATGATCGATGTCGATGATTTCGGCAAGTTCAACAAGGATTTCGGCGTTCTCGTCGGCGACCGCGTGCTGCGCGAATCGGTCAAGGCGATGCGCGCCACGCTCCGCGGCGCCGACATCGCGGCGCGTTACGGCGGCGAGGAATTCTGCGTGCTTCTGCCGCAGACGACGGTCGCCGAAGCGCAGACGATCGCTGAACGCATCCGCCACAGCGTGGAAAGCATCGAGTTTCCCGAGCGACGGATCACGATCAGCGTCGGGATCGCGACCTACTCACTGGGCATCACCGAGGCCGATGAGATAATCCGTGCCGCGGACGATGCGATGCGGCGCGCGAAATCGAGCGGAAAGAACACCGTTCAGGTCCACGAAGCGGCGGAGAACGTCGCCTGAAGCGCAAGAACTGATGGAAAAGAAGCCTTCGAAAAAGATCCTCGCGACGGTCGCGGCCGATGATTTTGTCGGGCGCGATGTCGAACTTTCGGCGCTCGTGGCGCATTCGCACCGATCCGTGGGCCCGTTCGGGCTCCATCTGATCGCCCAGCCCGCGCTCGGCATCTCCGAATTGCTGCGCCAGACATACGACCGTCTGTTTCCGGAAGTGGAAGGCCCGATACCTTTCTATTTCTGTTTTCGAAAGTCAGAAACCGCGGTCGAGTCGGCACTGCGATTCCTGCAGGATTTCATTCTCCAGACGGTTGCGTTCCGGAGACAGAATTCCGCGCTGCTCGATTTCGGCGGGGACATCTGCGAGATTTCGCAAATCGCGATTCCCGGCGATGCCCATTGGATCGACCGGCTGCTCGAAACCTGTCGTCTCGAAAGCCGGCTCAACAACGAGCGGGCATTCATCCGCACCGCTCTTGGTGCTCCGCTCAGGGCGTTCGCCAACGGCACGCGTTCGTTCGTGATGCTTGACGATCTTGAGGCCGCAAGCGACGATCTCGCCGGCGAGATCGCGACCGTTTTCGCGCGGTTCGAGATCCCGTTCGTTTTTGCTTCGAAACGCCGGTTCGAACTTCTCGGACCGACCGCCGACCTTGAGGAGATCGAAGCGCTCGGTTTTGCCGACGCCGGGGCGTTCGCGGAACGACTGGCATCGCGTTTGCGCGTTGCGTTGACCGACCAAACGCGGGACCTGATCGCCGTCCAGCTCGGCGGAAATCCCGGGTTCATCACAAACCTCGTCCAGTCGGCATCGGAACAGAGCGCGTCGCTCGACAGTTTCGCGCGCGTCGAGAGGATCTACACCGATGAGATCTTCGGCGGCCGTACGGCCCGGCATTTCAGCGCCGTCCTTTCGCGGATCGCGCCTGACACGAAATTGCAGAAACAGATCGTCGGAGTGCTCGTCGATGCCTTGCGACCGGACGCCGGAAAGATCCACGCGGAAGAATGGCGGCGTCGCTTCGATCTCGACGCATCATCGTTCCAACGCCTATTGGACGAACTTAACATCAACGAATTCATCAGTTTGACTTCGAATCTGATCGAAGCGCCGCGTGCCAATCAGCCGCTCTGCGATTATTTGACGGGACGCTTTCGGCTCGAAACGGAGCGCCAGAACCGCGCGCTGACGATCGGCGAATCGCTGGCCGAATTCGTCAAGCGGGCTCCGGAAACCATGGCCCGGTTCTACCGCGAAAATTCGGCGCTCGGCCTGCGCGAACTGCTCGCGTCGTTCGATCATCAGGAAGTTCCGCGGGCGTTGCTTGATTACCGTGCGTTTCGCGAGGAACTGAAGGGCCTCATGGATCCCGATATCATCGCGAGCGCTTTGGCCGACGACGAACGGCAGACCTTGCCGCAGATCGTTTATGCGGCCCATACGGTGGCGGTCTATCCGTCGATCTCGCAGGTCATCGAACGGAACCGCTCGGCGGTTGCGCTCGGATTCATCGAATCGAGCTACCGCGACGGCGACGAGGTGGTCTGGATCGCGGCGGAGATCGATTCGAAGCTCGAGGCTTCGCGCGATCTGGCCGAGTTCTGGTGCGACCGCCTCGAGATGGTCGCCCACATCTGCGAGTTCTCAAGCTACAGGCTATGGCTCGTGGCGCCGGAAGGCTTTTCGCCGGAAGCGCTCGAGGTCCTCGACGAGCGCGGCGCGCTCGGTTCAAGCCGGAAACAGATCGAGCTTCTGAGCGAATTCCTCGGCACTCCGGTCGGCGTGGCAAAGCCGGCGAACGAGTACGAGATGGTCGTCCCGATGGGCGGGGATACAGAGATCATCGCGGCCCAGACAGTGGAAGAGATCGCGCGCCGCCATCATTTCGCGCCGAAAGCGATCAACCAGATAAAAACGGCGCTGGTCGAAGCCTGCATCAACGCGTCGGAGCATTCGCACAGTCCCGACCGCAAGATCTACCAGCGCTTTGTTGTCGCCGATGACCAGATAACGATCACGGTCGCGAACCGCGGCCTGCGTTTGAAAGACGGGCCGACTCGCGAGATCAGCCCGACCGAAGGCCGACGCGGTTGGGGCCTTAAGCTGATGCGTTCGCTGATGGACGAGGTCCGTATCGAACAGACCGACGACGGCACGCGCATCACGATGGTCAAGAAACTCGGCTAGTTCGGGATCCGACATTCTCAATCCGGCAGATTTGCCGCCCTTCCGCGATCCGTACGTCCGGATTGTTGCTCGCGCCGGGCTCGTCACTCGGTGGCGCGACGCCGAAAGCATCGGTCCGGGACCGCGACAATCATTTGGCGATTGCCAAGTTTCCGAGCAAATTTGACGAAGACGACGTCGTCGTCTGGGAGGCGGTCACGCTTTAACCCAAATTACGCGTTAGCTGTTCAACCGGGCTGATGCCGCACGGCGCGCTCAAGAAACACCCGCGAACGGCGGCCGATCAATGATGTGTTTCTTGGGAGGATTTCCAACGCGGATTCTTGACGAGTTTCGGATTGGCTGACGTTGCGGACTTTGCGTGGGAAAATGCCTTTTTGGCAAGTGGTGCCGGTTCCTCGCGCAAAGCCCGCGAATGTCGGCGACGACCGAGATCGCTCTTTGAGAAGCGGTTTAGAACTGGTAATATATTCGTAGTTTTGCGCCAAAGTGGCAATAACTACGAAAATGTTCACATTATTGACACCGTCCGAAGCAGAGATAAGCATCGCCGAAAGCGTGCGCGCCCGGAGGCTTGAACTCGGTCTGACACAGCCCGGACTCGCCGCGCGGTCGGGCGTGAGCCTCGGCAGCGTCCGGCGATTCGAACAGACCGGCGCGATATCGCTCGAGTCTTTGCTCAAGATCCTCGTCGTCGTCGGCGGCATCGACGAGATAACCGCGTCGCTGAAGCCGACCGCGCCGCCGTTTGAAACGCTCGACGACGTCCTCAAAGTCAAACAGCCGCGTACCAGAAAGCGGGGAACCAGAACATGAGCGATCACGCGCCCGACATCCTCGGCGTAGTCATTGACTTCGGTCGCGGCGGCCGCCGGGTCGGCCGTCTCGGTTACCGCGACGGCCGGTCGTATTTCGAATACGACGAGGTGTTTCTGGAATCCGGCCTTGACATCTCTCCGCTTCACCTGCCGCGGCGACGCGGTTTGTTCTCGTTTGAACCCCGGCCGTTCGAAGGGCTTCCGGGCGTCTTTAACGATAGTCTGCCTGACGGCTGGGGGCGGCTGCTGTTCGATCGCGCGATGCGCGCGCGCGGAATTCTGCCACGCGAGATAACACCGCCGATGCGCTTGCGGAGTGTCACCTCGAACAGTATTGGCGCGCTGACTTACGAACCGGCGGAATCGCTCGGCATCGAACTCCGTGAGATCGATCTCGACCGCACGGCCGCCGAATCGGCCGACGTGCTGATGGGACGCGCCGACGACGCGATCGAGGAAATGCTTGCGATGACCGGTTCTTCCCACGGCGCGCGCCCGAAAGCGACAATCGGTCTCAGCAGCGACAAGACGACGATCATTCATAGCTCCGAAGATCTGCCCGACGACTTTGAGAATTGGATCGTGAAGTTTCCGAACTCGTTCGACGGCACCGACGCCGGTGCGGTCGAGTATGTTTATTCGCTCATCGCCCGAGATGCCGGGATTGACGTTCCGGAAACCCATTTGTTCCCGTCGCGGCGAGGCTCCGGATACTTCGCCGTCAAGCGATTTGACCGTGCGCCGAAAGTTCATGTCCATTCGGTTTCGGGATTGCTTCACGCCGATCACCGAACGCCGTCCCTGGATTATTCGGATATTCTCAGACTTTCGATGCGGTTGACGCGCGATTTCGTTGAAACCGAGAAACTGTTTAGGCTCGCGGCATTCAACGTTCTGGCGCACAACCGCGACGACCACGCCAAGAACTTCTCGTTTCTGATGGACGAAAGCGGGGCGTGGAAACTCGCTCCGGCCTATGATCTGACATTTTCGTCCGGCCCCGGCGGCGAACAAAGCACGACGGTGCTCGGAAACGGCCGTCCGGTGGTCGGCGACCTGCACCAACTCGGCAAGCAGGCGAAACTCGACTCGCGTTTCGTGACTGACGCGATTGAAAGAACGCGCTCCGCTCTCAGGCAATGGAGATCCCTCGCCACTGAACACCGCGTTCTCCCGGTCAATGCCGAACTTATCGCAAAGAAACTCGACGCAGCGGCGTCTTGACTTCTGCGCTGTTCCGGGGCGGACATCCGTATCAATGCCGTCGCGCAGGGCGGCGAGTTGACGCGGCGCGAACGCGCCCGGATCAAAACGGTTGACTTTTGTTCCTTAAAGTTCTACTTTAACTTTCGAATTCGTTTCGGAGCCATTAAATCTTGCAAAACGTCGAAAGCACAACAATTACGGCTGAACCGATCGGCGCGACGGCGACCGTTTTCGCGGGAGACTACCTGAACCGGCTCGCCGGCGAGACGATCGAGCGCGAATGTCGCCAGAAACTGAGCGCGGGAGCGAAAAAGCTCGTCGTCGATTTCTCGGAGACCGAGATCGTCAATTCGATCGGCGTTTCGATCCTTCTCGGAGTGATCGACGCCGCGCAGGATGCCGGGGCCGAGGTCGTGTTTTCCGAAGTTAAGACCGAAACCCAGGAACTCTTCGAAATGCTTGGGCTGACCAACCACGTCCGTCTGGCGTAAGCGGATCGCGCACGCCGTGAGCAGTTGGCAATCGCTGCGATCGATCTGATAACCGGCCCGCAAACGTCACGAGAATAAGGGAAGAAATGGTCAGTTCTTGCTGTTTTCGCGCGGTTGGCGGGCCGCGTGGTTCAAGACGATCATAGCCGCTGACGGTTCGGGCTTTTGAGAGTGCAGTGCTCATCGCTTACTGCTTGCCGCTTTCCAACAGTATGCAAAATTCACAGAAACTGATCCACACATTCGGCGCGCTGGCCGAACTTGGAAGCGAGGTCGCGCATAAACAGAACTTCCAGGAGATGATGCGCACGTCGCTCCATCTTTTGCTCGGGAGCCTCGCGATAATGCGCGGCGGAATCGCGCGCTATTCGCGCTTCGGGCACGAGCTGAACATGCTCGTCGTTCGCGGTTTCGGCGACGAATTTCCGCTCAGCCTATCGCTGTGCCACGAGGACGAGCGCCAGTTTCTGGTCAACGGGCTCTATCCGATCGAGGTCTCGCAGGCCCGCGTGCTGCCGTTCTTTCAGATCTACGATCAAAGCTTCGAGAGAAAACGCATCGAACTGCTGATACCGCTCGTCATTCGCGACGAGATCGTCGGCGTCATCCTTCTCGGCGAAAAGGCGAACGCCGAACCTTATTCAAACAGCGACAAGGACATCATCTGCGCGATGGCGCGGCACGTAGGCGTCGCGATCGCGCAGCGCAACCTGATGGCCGAACTCGAACGCCGCGCGGACGAGAACCGGCGCCTGTACGACGATCTGAAAACGACCTATGCCGACACGGTCAAGGCGTTCGCGACCGCCATCGATTGCAAGGACAAATACACCGAGGGCCATTCGGTCCGGGTCGGAAAATATTCAGAGTTGATCGCGTTCGAACTGGGCTGGGACGAGCCCGAGGTCGAGGGCGCGGCCGTCGCCGGATATCTGCACGACGTCGGCAAGCTGACGGTCGAGCGCAATATCATAAACGCGCCGTATCGTATTAATGCGAAGGAATCGGCAGAATTGTCGAAGCATCCGACGATCGGTTACGAGATCCTGTTACCGATCCATCATCCGTACGCCGACGTGCCGCTGGCGGCCAAATATCATCACGAACGGCTCGACGGCCGCGGCTATCCGGACGGGCTCATCGACAGCGAGATCCCGTTGATCGCGAAGATCGTCAACCTCGCGGATTCGTTCGACGCAATGACGACCGATCGGCCATACAAGCGACGCCGCGCGGCGGCCGACGTCGTCGACGACCTGGCGCGCAACAGCGGGCGGCAGTTCGCTCCGGAGTTGGTGACGGCGTTTATGCGCGGGATGCTCAAGGAACTGAACGGCGATACGAAGGACCGGCGTTTCCGACGTCTGCTCGGACGGGATTATATGGAGGCCGAAGGCCTCGGGCCTTTGATTGCGGACGCATTGAACCGCATCGCGCCGACGTCATCGATGACCGCCGTCGCCTGACCGAACAGCGGGTCTGATCCTCAGACCGTTGGTCAGGGCACGTAACCTGCAGGAACCGGCGCATCTCCCGCAAGCCCAAACTGCCTGATCAGCGTTCCGCCGGATGATCGTTCGATATACCAGGTCCCGTCGCGGTAAACGGCAAAATCCAGTTTTCCGTCACCGTCATAATCGGCCGGAACCGGTGTGTCCGTCGAGAGCCCGAAACGGAAGAACGTTGTCCCGCCCGTACTTCTGCGAACGTACCACGTCTGGTCAGACCGCCGGAACACCGCAAGATCGTCCTTTCCATCGCCGTCGTAGTCCCCGGGTACGGGGTTGTCGTTAAGGGAGCCGAAGCGCACGAAATTGACACTGGCGTAGTTGATGTTGGACTGGGATATGAACCAACCGTCGATGCTGTACGTCACGAAATCGGCGCGCCCGTCGCCGTCAAAGTCGCCCGCAACCGGAGTCCCGAAGGAGATGTTCGAGAAGATCATCGGCCCGCCGCCACCGCTCCGCAGAACGTAAAACGTGTGATTCGACGGTCTGTGGACCGCGAAATCATCCCGGCTGTCGCCATCGTAGTCCGCGATCACGGGCACGTCGCCCTGGACGCCGAACGATACCCCGCTGACGGTCGAGTTCGCGCTGTTGAGGACATAGAAATCCGGAAGCGCCGGATCGGCGTTCGGCCGGAAGACCGCGGGGTCTGTCCGGCCATCGCCGTCGTAATCGCCCGGCGCGATCCGATCGCCGGCGATGCCCCAATTGACCGCGGAAAAGCCTTCGACCGTCCGCTCTTGGTACCAGACACCGTCCGTCGGCCTGAAGACCGCGAGATCCGAACGACCGTCCGCGTCAAAATCAGACCGGACCCCGGTCAGGCAGGCGCAGGCCGAGCAAACGTAGGTATCGAATCGAAGCTTCCAGCCCGCCAAGGCGCCGGTGTCGCCAGAGGCGTCGTCCGCGACATACAATGACCACGACCCGTTCAGGTTTGCTGCGGTCGATCCGAATGCCGACTCGAAGGAAGACGTTCCCGTCGGAGCGGGTTCAAGAAACGGGCCGGCCGGCGCCGGGGCCCCGAACGTATCGGTCGGGAGAAAACTCGTTGGTTTGAAATTGCCCCCCGCCAATGCCGTCGAGGGCATCTGTCCCGAAGCAAAGTCGCTCAGGGAAAGCGTGACCAACGAAACATCGGTTCCGCCGCCGACGTCGGACATCGGAATCAAGGTCCGTCCGCCAGGGCCAACGAGAAGGAGATCGACGTCACCCGGATAGGTGTGCGTCAACTCATTGAGTTCGAGCGTAATGCGTGTGTTTCCTGAAGCCAGTCCGGTGACGTTCAGGCTCGTCGGATAAGGAGTGGCCGGACCCGAATCATTGATCGTGATCGGGGTTGTGCCGGTGAAGGTCCTCGACTCCGCTATCGCTCCGGTCACGATCGACCGCGTTTCGGACGACTGTCCGACGCTTGACGTGATGCTGAACGCGATCTCAAACGAGCCGCCGCACGGGGCATTCGAAGGGATCGTCGCCGACAGATTGCGGATGACGGTTTGCCCGGCGGCGATGTCACCGTAAAATGCCGACGAACCCAAGGTCGGTGAGAACACGTTGATGCCGGTTATGGTTGCCCCGGAGTTATTGATGATCGGTACGGTAACCACGACGCGTTCGCCCTGTTCGGGGTAGCCGTTGTTGTTGCCGGGCGAATCGCTGACGGCGAAACCGGGCGCGATCCGGGCGTTCTCGAAAATATCGAATGCTTCAAGCACCACCGTGTCGTTCGATCCGCTTCCGGGATTGATGATTCTCGCGCTCGCCCCCAAGCCGCGAATTGCGAAACCGCGACGCACGTGAATACCATCGGATGCCGCCGTCGCGCCGGCCGCTGCGATTATCGCATCGCGCGCTTGCAGGAACGTCGGATTGACCGGCGATAGCTTCATTCCGTCGGTAACGTACTGCAGCGCCCTCCGATTGCCCTCGGCCGGTCCGTGGGCTCCGATCAGTTCGCCGCGAACCTCCCAAAGCGCTGACGCCCAGACTTCACCCATATTATGGGTCTGATCGCAGACGGTCGTTCCAATCGGCCCGCGCGGAAAAGCGCTGCTTGGCGGCGGGTTTGACGTTGTCGATCCGATCAAGGTGTTGCAGTCGGCATTCAAATAGCGGAAGGTCACTGGATTGTGCGGCAGGCCGTTCGGCCCCACGCATTGCTTGCGGGCGGTCGGAAACCTTCTGATACCGTTGTAGTAGTTCGCGTCGAACAGTGGGAATATGAGGTAAGTGATATACCCGGCAACGGTCGAAGTGCCGCACTCGGCATCCAGCGGCTCGGAAAGCAGCGAAAGTGCGTAGAAATCGGACCAGCCTTCGCCCATTCCCCGCGCCATATTCGACGATAAGCCGGTCGCATTGCCGTGCAGTCGGTTCGAGAGTCCGTGCGTCAGTTCGTGGATGAGTACCTGCGCATCGAGCGCGCCGTCACGATCCGGCGTGGGATTGGTCCAAACGAACATTTGTCCGCGGGGCCGCGCGCCGTCTGCCGGAGTCGCAAAGTTCGCGCCGTTGGTGCCGGAACTGTCCTGCACTTCGACAATGATCGAATCGTTCTCAAGCCCCCCGCGGCCAAAGTTGCTTGATTGAAAGTTCCTTGCCTGCTCCGTGAACCCCAGGAGGTAGGTTTCATCGTGGAATCGGTTGGCGACGTAGAACGCCTGTGTGACCGATCCCTGTTGAAATGCGGACGGCGGATACGTTTGCGTCGTGGGCACAGGTTCTTCGCCCGGCACCGGAAGGCCCGGGGCCGGATTGTACGCGAAAACGAAATTTCGCTGCGGACCGCCGAAAGCCCACCCATTCGGATCGATCCCGTTCAGCCCGTCGCGGTCGATCCCGACCTCCGTGCTGTTTCCAATCGTCCGAGTCTCACCGTCGGTGATCCAGCCGAGATTGTTGAATGTATAGGGCGCCTCATTGCCGATGAGCGTGAACTGCGTGCGAGATGTTGCCGCCGGCTGCGGGCAATTGGTCGGCGCCTGACATCCGGGCGTGAACGGCGACGGGCTGTCGGCGGTCTTGACGATGCTTGTCAGGTTGCCGTAGACCTCGTACGTGGCGGTCTGTGTCTGATGCGACGTCAGGTCTTTGCGCCAAAGCAGGGTACCGCTTTCCGCTTCGACGAGAACGTAGTACGAGCGTTCCGCCGATTCGAAATAGACCCGCCACGACGGCACGGCGACCCCGTCGGCGAGAGGGAAAATGAAGGGTTCTACGGCGAGCGCCCGCGCATTCGGCGCAAACCGCGCCGCCGCCTCGATCGCGAAAGAAGAGCTGCCGAAATCGCCGTAGAGACGATCTCCGACGAAGGACGCAAGATTATTGACGACGCGCAACAGACTTCCGTCGGCGGTGAATCCGGCCTTGACCTCGCCTCCGAAAACGGGGACGCCGTCGATGGATTGTTCAAGATGCACAAAGGCGAGGTTCCCGGCGGGATTGAGATAGTCGGCCGTCAGCTTGAGTCCCTGGACATCATTCTCGTCAAGGCCGAAAAGCGAGCGGTTCGCGTTCAGGAAACGGCGCAATGTGTCGGGCCTGTTTCCGGCGGCCCGGCCGGTAACGGAACTGGGGAGCCGCGAAAGCTTGGTCGCGATCAGCTCGGCATTGCCGGTAGCGGCATTTCGCTCGATGACCAGGTGCGGATCGCGCGCAAGAAGTTCCTGCTCCGCGTTTTCGGACAATTTACGCCGCCGGGCGATCGACACCGAGGATTCTCCCCGCCGTTCGGCGGCAAGCGCGATCGTCGATCGGGCGGTTTCGGACGGGTCCGAGCGTATGTCGTAGTTGATTTCCGCGGCCGACTGATTCTCAGACCGGACCGGACTTTCTCCGGTCATCAGTAGAAACGGGATGGCGGCGATCGCCAGAAGACCGAATGGCCGCCGAAACATAGTCGCGACAAATCCCATCATTAGCTCCCCTGTCAAGAGCGATCAGCCCTTGATTTCCGAGTTTATCTCTAAAACGAGAGGCGGCAAAGCACAAATCGCTCAAACAAGGCCGGATTCCCATCTTGCCGGCGACGGTGTTCTGTTCGGACTTCGGCATATTCGGCGTTTGTCCGAAACGGATATTCAATCAATTTCCGGCTAGGCTCTCATTCCGCTGTTCTCGAGGAGCTGAACGAACTTCTTGGCGGCGAGCGAAAGTGTCCGGTCGCTGCGGTAGATGACGCCGACGGGGCGGACCCACTCTTTCTCCGCAAGGTTGACGACGTGGAGCTGGCCGTTCTTTTCCTCGTCCTCGACCGAAGGCTGCGGCACTATCGCGAGCCCGAATCCGACCTCGACCGCGCGTTTGATGGTTTCGATGTTGTCGAATTCGGCGACCTTCCGCACATCGACGTCGTTCGCCCTTAGAATCCGGTCGATCGCCTTGCGCGTCGGAATGTCGCGTTCGAACAGCACGAAATCGCGGCCTTTGAGCTCGCTCGCGGCGACCTCATCTCGTTTCGCGAACTCGTGGTTGAGCGGACAGATCAGCACCAGTCGATCCGATTGCATCGGGACGATGGTCAATCCGCGGCGCGGTTCCGGGAATGCCACGACGCCGAGTTCGACGAGTCCGTTGAGCACATCGCGGACGACGCGCGTCGTTCGGGAGTACTCGAGGTCGATCTTGACCGAAGGGAACTTCGACATGAACTCGCGGACCCGGGGAGGGAATTCGTGGAGCCCGATGCTGTAAATGGTCGCGACCTTGACGGTTCCGCCGATCTTTCCGACGAGGCTCCGCATACTCTCATTGAGCGAATCGAACGCGTCGAGGACGATCTTCGCCTCGCGGTAGAAGACCTCCCCTGCGGCGGTCAGCTTCACCTCGCGCCGCCCGCGCACGCGCTCGAGCAAACGGCGTTTGAACCGTTCTTCGAGGGTGCGGATCTGTTGGCTCACCGCGGATTGCGTGATGAAATTCCGCTCGGCGGCGAGCGAGAAACTCTGAAGATCGACGAGATCGCAAAAGACCTTTAGTGATTCGATATGCATAACTGGCCGAATTTGCCGGACGCACGCCGGTCGGTCAGTCAAGACCGGCCGCCCATTTGCGTTCGGTGCTGTTCTCACGTGGGAGCACCGAAAACGAACTTCAAAATTAGTTTGACTGAAAAAGTCGCGCTAAAAAATTCATTTTATCTTATCAGATTTGCTAATTATAATGAAAGTTTTGTTGAAGGCGGTTGGACGATTTTCATCGGGAGACTGATGTTTGCGTAATGCACGTAGCGGAAATATAATGTTCGCACCGTTGTACTTAGCCAGAAATCAAGGATAAATAAATGAATTTCAGCAAGAATTTTCTTTTGAGAAAATTGCATCAGTTGACCGGTGTCGTTCCGCTCGGGATCTTCTTCGCCGTCCATATGTTCACGAACGCCAAGGCGATGAACGGCGAGAAGGTGTTCAACGAGGCCGTCGAGGGCATCCACCATCTTCCTTTCCTGTTCTTCATCGAGGTCTTCGGAATCTTCATCCCGTTGCTGTTTCATTCGGTTTACGGAATCTTCATTTCGGCCGAGGCCAAGCTGAACGTCGGCAGCTACGGCTACGGACGCAACTGGCTGTATGTTTTTCAGCGCACGACCGGCATCTTCCTTTTTGTCTTCATACTTTTCCATCTGCTGCACTTAAGGTTCGGATTGTTTGGCGCGCTTGATCTGACGCGCGTTGCCGTCGCCGGAAACGCCGACCAAGCGTTCTCGATCGTCGCGACCGACTTCGGGTCGGTCGGGATTCTAGCTTTCTACATTCTCGGGGTCGCGGCGACCGCCTGGCATCTCGGTTACGGGATCTTTCTTTTCGCTGTCGATTGGGGCATCGTCATCGGCGAGAAGGCTCAACGGACGCTGCTTTACGTGAGCGCCGCGGTCGCACTCGGTTTGTTCGCGGTCGGAACGAACGCCGCGTTCTCGTTCGTCCGCCCGTGCGGCCTGATGCCGCAGATGCTTTGCGAAGGTGAAAAAACCGGTTCCACGATCAAACCGACCGGCACGAAGAAGTTCTAGAATCGACGGCATTCCGAGGTCAGAATTCCGGGATCCGAAATCATTAACAACGATATGTCATCAAACGGGCTAAGAATTGCGGTGGTCGGCGGCGGTCTTGCGGGTCTCGCGGCGGCGATGAAGATCGCCGAGGCGGGACACGATGTCGATCTGATCTCGGTCGTTCCGGTCAAGCGCTCGCACTCGGTCTGCGCGCAGGGCGGGATCAACGGCGCGGTCAATACGAAAGGCGAGGGCGATTCGCCGTGGAAGCATTTCGACGACACCGTGTACGGCGGGGATTTTCTGGCGAACCAGCCGCCGGTCCAGCGGATGTGCGAAATGGCGCCGCAGATCATCTATCTCTTCGATCGCATGGGCGTTCCGTTCTCGCGCACGCAGGAAGGATTGATCGATTTCCGTCGGTTCGGCGGCACGCTCCATCACCGAACCGCATTCGCCGGCGCATCGACCGGGCAGCAGCTTCTCTACGCGCTCGATGAGCAGGTCCGCAAATACGAGTCGGCGGGCAAGGTCGCGAAGTACGAGGGCTGGGAGATGCTCTCGCTCGTGCTCGACGATCATCAGGTCTGCCGCGGCCTGATTGCGATGAATTTGCAGACGCTCGAACTAAAGGAATTTCCGGCCGACGCGGTGATAATGGCGACGGGAGGGCCGGGGCTGATCTTCGGAAAGTCGACGAATTCGATGACCTGCACCGGCAGCGCCGTTTCGGCCGCATACCAGCAGGGCGCGAAGTATGCCAACGGCGAATTCATTCAGGTCCATCCGACCTCCATCCCGGGCGAGGACAAGCTTCGGCTGATGTCGGAATCGGCGCGCGGCGAGGGCGGCCGAGTCTGGGTTCCGAAGAATCCGGGAGACAAGCGAAGCCCGAAAGAGATCCCGACCGCCGAGCGTTGGTATTTCCTCGAAGAGAAATATCCGGCCTACGGCAATCTCGTGCCGCGCGACATCGCGACGCGCGAGATCTTTCAGGTCTGTCTCGACGGCTTCGGAGTCGGCGGCGAGAATCAGGTCTATCTCGATCTGACGCATATCCCGGCGGAAACGCTGACACGCAAACTCGGCGCGATCCTCGAGATCTACGAAATGTTTGTCGGTGACGATCCGCGTTACGTCCCGATGCGGATCTTCCCGGGCGTCCATTATTCGATGGGCGGACTTTGGGTCGATTTCGAGCAGCGGACCAACATTCCGGGACTTTTCGCCGCCGGCGAATGCGACTACTCGATCCACGGCGCGAACCGTCTCGGCGCGAACTCGCTGGTCTCGTGCGTGTACGGCGGATTCGTCGCCGCGCCGTCGGCGATCGAATACGCCAAGAACGTCGAGCGCGGCGACACCGAAACGAACGGGATCTTCGCGGCCGAACTCAGGCGCCAGCGCGAGATCAACGATCAGATCGTCAAGAACGAGGGGGCCGAGAATCAGTACAAGATCCACGACGAGCTCGGCAAGTGGATGACCGACAACGTGACCGTCGTCCGCTACAACGACAAGCTGAAGGCGACCGACGACAAGCTTCTCGAGCTCATCGACCGCTTCAAGCATATCTCGATCAACGATTCGAACCTTTGGGCGACGCAGGCCGTGCCGCACGCGCGCCAGCTTTGGAACATGCTCCAACTGGCACGCGTCATCACGCTCGGCGCGTTGAACCGCGACGAATCGCGCGGGGCGCACTACAAGCCGGACTTCCCGGAACGGGACGATGAGAAGTTCCTGAAGACGACGATCGCCGAGTATTCGGACGAGTCGCCGGTTCTGAGCTATGAAGACGTCGAAATCGGCCTGATCGAGCCGCGCAAACGCGATTACTCGAAGGGCGCGGCGAAAAAGGCCTGAGGTTATGGGAACGAAGGCGACATCTGAAAGATCGTACTCGGTCGCGGAGTATCTCGCGCTCGACGAACGATCGAAGCGCCGGCACGAATTCGGCGACGGGATCGTCACAGCGATGGCCGGCGGTTCATTGGCCTGCCGAAGTGATCTCGAATCTCGCTCGCGTGATCGGAAGTCGGATCGGCGGCGACTGTGGTGTCTACGCGTCTGACCTCCGTGTGCACGTTGAGAATTTCGGCGCTTTCTTTTACCCGGATGTAATGGTTGTTTGCGGGAAGCCGAGATTTTTTGAGAATCGCAATGACACGCTTACGAATCCGATACTGATCGTTGAGGTCCTGTCGAGGAAAACCGAGGCCTTTGACCGGGGGGAGAAGATGATTTCCTGCCGGGGGCTCGATTCGTTGCGTGAATATGTGATTGTTTCGCAATCGCGGCCAACGGTCGAACAGTTCATCCAGAAGAGCGACGGGTCGTGGGAACATCGGGCAACGATCGGACTCAAGAGTTCGGTTCGATTTGAATCCATCGGCGTCGAAATGGCACTTGAAGAGATTTATCAACGGCTTGAATTCAGTAAAAAGAATTTATGACTCAGACAAACGGACATCACGAGAAGAAGAGACTGCAAAATCCGCCGCAGACCATCGAGTTCAAGATCCAACGGCGCGAGAAGCTCGGCGGGCAAACGCGCTGGGAAGTTTTCGAGATTCCTTACAGGCGGAACCTGAACGTCATCTCGGCGTTGATGGACATACGGAAGAATCCGGTCACGAAGGACGGCAGGCAGACAACGCCGCCGGTCTGGGATATGAGCTGTCTCGAACAGGTCTGCGGGATCTGCACGATGGTCATCGACGGCCGCGTCCGGCAATCGTGCTCGGCGCTGGTCGACGATCTCCTGATCGCCAGCGGGTCGAACACGATCACTCTCCAGCCGATGTCGAAATTTCCGAACGTCCGCGATCTCAAGGTCGACCGTTCGCGGATGTTCGATCATCTCAAACAGGTCCACGCGTGGGTCGAGCTCGACGGTTCGCACGACCTGGGACCGGGGGCGCAGATCTCGAACGAGGTCGCGCAGGAACGCTACGCATATTCGCGTTGCATGACCTGCGGCTGCTGTCTCGAAGCCTGTCCGCAGTACTTCGACGACAACTACATCGGCCCGCAGGCGATCGCGCAGGCGCGGCTGTTCAATATGCATCCGACGGGCAAGATCACGATCGACGAACGGCTCGAAGGCTTGATGGGTGACGACGGCATCACCAACTGCGGCAACGCCCAGAACTGCGTGCAGGTCTGTCCGATGAGCGTTCCGCTGACGAAGGCGATCTACGAAACGAACCGCGACATCACCGTCAACGCGCTTTTCGGCTGGCTGAAGAAATAAGCGACGATGCAGAACCCCGCACGAAGTAAGGGGGGCCCGATCGCAGAGCGATCGGTCGTCGGGAATCCGTCGATGTGATTTGCCGCGAGACGCAAGCGCCGGCCGTCCCGCGGAAATGACGTAATAAGCCCGTGTCAGACCGCTCGCTCCCGCGAGCGTGCCCCCTTACTTCGTGCGGGGTTCTGCATTGTGATCACTGAAGGGTCGACAGCACCGACACATCCTCGAATTTCGACTCGGAGATGCCGGTGACGTTGTTTTCGTTCAGGAAGTAACGAATCTCGTCGAATGGCATCGGCGGCGCGAAGTAGACTCCTTGAGCGCTTTCGCAGTTGAGGCGTTTCAGTTCGGCGAGCTGAATCTCGTTCTCGACACCCTCGGCGACGACCTTCAGTTCGAGGCTCCGCGCCAGCATAGCGATGGTTTCGACGATCTGGGTGTTCCGTCCCGGCGCTTCGATCGGAGTGATGAACGAGCGGTCGATCTTCAGGGTCGAAACGGGCAGTTTGTGGAGATAGCTCAGGTTCGAATAACCGGTCCCGAAATCGTCGATGTAAATGTCGATCCCGAGTTCGCGCAGTTCCTGCAGCATTTCGATAGCCTTTTTCGGATATTCGAAGAACACCGACTCGGTGATTTCCAATTTCAGCCGCGTAGTTGGGAATCCCGTTTCTTCAAGCGCCGTTTTGATCCGCGCGACCAGGTGCGGATTGGCGAACTGCTTGCAAGACAGATTGACGCTCAGTGTCAGCGGCAACGTGCCGGACGCGGAATCGCGGAGTTCCCGCATCTCGCGGCAGGCCAGTTTCAGTATGTGCATGCCGAGCTGATCGATGTATCCGATCTCTTCGGCCAACGGGATGAACTTGCACGGATCGATCGGCCCGAGCTCGGAATGCGTCCAGCGAGCGAGGGCCTCGAAGCCCTGTATCAAATTCGTTTCAAGCGAGTAGATCGGCTGATAGTGAACGGAGATCTCGTTGCGCTCGATCGCGCGGCGAAGATCGGTCTCGATCTGCAGGACTTCCTTGACCGCCTCGTGCATATCGCGGTCGAAGATCTCGTGACGCGCCTTGCCCGCGCGTTTCGCCTGGTACATTGCCGTATCGGCGTCGCGCATCATTTCTTCCGGCGTGTGGTGTCCGGATGTCCGGTTCAGAATACCAATGCTCGCGGAACTGAAGACGTCCTGGCCGTCAAGCGTGAACGGGATGCGGAATTTCTCCTGAACCCGTTCCGCGATCCGGACGACTTCCCGTTCGTCATACTTGCCCTCGACTAGGATCGTGAACTCATCGCCGCCGAGGCGCGCGACGAGATCCGTTGGGCGCAGACAATCACGGAGACGCTCGGCGATTCCGATCAGAAGCTGATCGCCGACGAGATGTCCGAGGCTGTCGTTTATGACCTTGAACCGGTCAAGATCGATGAACAGAACGCTGACGCGGTGCGACGGGTTCTCTTTCGCGCGGTCGATCGCTGATTCCAGCCGCGACAGGAACAGTGCTCGGTTCGGAAGTCCGGTCAGCGCGTCGTGCGTCGCCTTGTACTGAAGTTCCTCCTCGGCAAGCTTCTTGTCGGTAATGTCCTGGATCTGGAAAACGAGACTCATCTGGTCGCGGCTTGCGTCACTCACGGTCGAGGCGCTCCAAGAGGTCCAAACGGTGGTGCCGTCCTTCGCGAGATAACGTTGCTCAAGCTGGCAGGTGGGGATCTTTCCGGCCAAAAGTTCGTGGATCTTGATCAGCGTGTTTCCAAGGTCTTCGACGAAGATCATCGACTGGAAATCTGTCGCCAGGAATTCTTCTTCCGAATATCCGAGGATCTTGCAGAGTGCCTTGTTGACCTTCAGCCAGTTTCCGTTGGGTGAGACCAGCGCGATCCCGATCGGCGCATAGTTGAATGCGCTCCGGAACCGTTCCTCGGATTCCGCGAGCGCGATCGACTGGGTTTCGAGTATCTCCGCGTGACTCCGGGCCTGCTCGGCCTGCGTCAGCGACATCTCGACGTTCTTCAGGTACATCCGGTACGCGGCATATAGGAAAACGATGATCGGCATGGCCGCGATCAGCGCCGTGAATCCGACGTAATCGATGCTAAATACGAGCGCTCCGGCAGAAAAAGATCCGACCGAATAAGTAATGAACGTCCAAAGATACTGGGTCTTCCAGGTTTCCCACCAGCCTTTGCCGCTCTTGAGCGCCCCATAGACCGACGAAAGCGACGTGTTGGCGAGGAATTGCGCGAGCGCGATGGTCGAGAACGTTAGAACGAAATCGCCGGGAACATGTCCGTGAAGTTCGGCTTCGGAGTCCATTCCGACGAGCCGTAACGCGGTCCACGCGGCCATCGTCGATAGCGCCATCGTTGCGGCGTTGAAGAAGACCGTGATCTTCTTGTTGCAGAAACGCCACGCCGAGCAGAATGCCTCGATCGCGGCCAGCGCCGTTGCGATCTCGCCCCCGTAAAGCACGAGCGCGATGAAAATGAATGTGTCCGAAACCGCGATGTGCGATTTGAACTTCGGGATCTGGATCGAGATCCGTGAGCCGAATCCGATGGTGCAGAGCGCAAGGAACAGGAACTTGAGATCTATCTTGCCGTATGGCAGCCAGTAGAGCGCGAACGCCAAACAAACAAAGCCCGTCAAAATGACGGCGTTCATATACAGCTTTGTAAGTTTCTGATTGTCCATCGGGCCCGAACCTGTTTTGAGGCGGAACGAAGTCAGTAACGGGGTTGATCCGAGTTTTGCGAGTGGGGATCGGATGTAGAAGAAAGGTATGGACGGCCTTTCGAGGGCCAAGAGATATTATCGGCAATAATCTCTTTTCTGTCCATACCTTTTTTGCAAGTGCTTCAAACGAACATCGTTACGCAACTGTCTTTCGATTTGAAGCCGGCCTTTGCGAAGGCCTTGTGCGCATTGTGAAATTCGACGTTGCTGAGCATGCAGACGTATTTCACTTTTTCCAGCAGGGTTCGGCTGAGCTGCGAGAGGCAGTCCGATCCGATCCCTTGGCCGCGGTATTCCGGGTTGACATAGACACCTTCAAGGTACATAACGTCTTCGGTTTCGGCGACGATCTGCGTCTGGAAGACCAGCTTTTCGTTGTCGAAAACCACCCAAACGCGGTTCTGGTTGATTCGCCGCAAGACTCTGTTCAAGAAGCCTTCGCGGTCCTTTTCCATTGGGTTGACCCCGCTTTCGATGAACGCGATCTCGCCGTGAGCCTCGGCGACCGGAAGCAGATCAGCTTCGGTGGCGAGTCTCAGGCTATCGACCGTCGCGCGAACGATAACAGGGAATTTGATCTCAAAGAGCCGTTCCTCACAAACCAGCCGCGGTTCGTGTTGGTCTCCCGAGTAGTATTGCCAAAAGTGCTCGATTGAATCGCCGTCCGACATCATCATTTTGATGGGTGTTTCGGATTCGCGGGCTTTCAATGCGAGAGCCATCAAGGCATTGTCCGAGTGGCATTCGACCAATGTCGTATGTCCGATCAGGGCGACGCCTTCGAGCGCGCCGGCGGCATTTCTGTATGAGTAGAATTTGCCGCGATTGTTCGGACTTTCCAGACCGTTGTCGTAGATGAAGCTTGTCATTACGACCGTATGTACGGGGCGTTGTTTCAGGAACGCCAGCACTTCGGTCCGGTCAGACTCGGTCAAAAGGCTGACACGGTTCAAATTGGCAACTGCATTCGCAAACGCATACTCAAGCGATTTCGCTCTTTGATCTGCTGCGTTGTAGGCTAGTTGCAATTTCATGGTGTTGTCTCCTTTCCTAGTCTCCTATTTCAGGTTAGTTGTCACCATGAATCACATTGTTTGCCAAAGTGCTGTCGCTGATCAGAACACCGTCGGAGATCAAGACTCCGTCGCTGATCAACACGCCGTCTCCGAAGAGCACGCCGTCGCTGACGAGGACACCGTCGCTGACCAGAACGCCGTCGCTGACGAGGACACCGTCGCTGACCAGAACGCCGTCGCTGACGAGAACGCCGAACCCGGTGTAGAAGGTGCCGTCACCGATGGTTCCGCCGTTGCTCGTGACCGCCTTCGGATAGACGATGATGTTGTTTGCCGGAGCGAAGGAATTGTTCAGGACATATTGGTACGACGCGTTGTGCGCAATGCCCTTGTCGAACCAACTGCCGTTCTTGTAGACGTTGTGGAACTGCGTCGCGAGATGCGTTCCCTTCAGGTATGCGTGGTTCGTCAAAACACCCTGCGACCAGCTGAACGTTTGACCGTTCAACGAACTCGTCGCCGTCGGGAAGGTCGCGCCGGCCGGCAGCAGGCTGGCGCCCTGCGTCAGCGCGGTATTGAAGTTGACGTCCGTGCGGTAGGCCCTTGCCAACCGGACCGCGCCTTCGAGGTTCAGGTTTCCGGCACCCTGTTCGAGCATGTTGTATCCGGCGAGCGGCTGGGCCGTGTACTGCAGGATCATTTTCACCATGTTCGGGGTCAGGTTCGGGTTGATCTGGAAGAGAAGCGCGGCCGAACCGGCGACGACCGGGGTCGACATCGAGGTGCCGCTCATCCGCATCATATTGTCATCGGGATCGTTCGTGCTGTCCAACCCGTCAACGAGCGTCGGATTGTGCGTGACAAGCCAAGCCGTGCTTTTCGCGCGGGCTGAAACGATCTTGTTTCCCGGCGCGACCATATCGGGCTTCATCGCGTGGTCGTAGATGCGCGTGCCGTTCGCGGTCGTGTAGAAGCTGCGCGTCGGCCCGTTCGAGCTGAATGTCGCCATTACATCGTCCGAGCGCGGATCGGTGTCCTTCGTGTTGACCGCGCCGACCGTCAGGACCGACGGGTCGTTGCCCGGCGTGTGGATGTGACCGTAAAGCTTCTGGCCGGTCGTGAAGTTCTTGCCTTCGTTGCCGGCAGCGGCGACGACGAGAATTCCGAGGCCGTTCAGTTCCTGGACCTTGCGGCATACCGGATCGTTCGTGTACGTATCGATCGCGGCGCCGCCGAGGCTCAGGTTGACGACCTTGATGTTGTACGTCGCGGCGTTCACTTTCAGCCATTCAAGCGCGTTCAGAAGCCACGACGCCTGTCCGCGTCCCTGTCCGTCGAGCACCTTCAAATTGACGATGTTCGCGTTCGGCGCGACGCCGCGGTATGCTCCGCTGTTTCCATTGGAGTTTCCGGCAGCGATACCGGCGACGTGCGTGCCGTGGCCGTAGTTGTCGTCGGCATCCGTTTCATACGGAACGAAGCTCTTGTTGAAAACGATGCGGCTCGTGTTGCCGTTGTTTCGAAAATCCTTGTGGTTCGGATTCAGGCCCGAGTCGAGGATCGCGATGCCGACCCCGGTGCCGTCCAGCGTATATGCCGAGCGGTTGGCGGTTGCCGCCTGCGAGCGGACAACCGAGGTGCCGGTCGTCGATTCGAGATGGCCGAGTTTCAGCGTCGGGCGGTCCGGCGAAATGAAATTCGCCAAACGGCTCTGCGACAATTCGTTGACAAGCGCAAGCGGCATATTGACCACCAGCGTGTCGCTGTCGCCGATGCGGTCCATCAGACGCGCCTTGCCGCTCGAAAGAAGTTCGCGGAGCGAAGGGTTGTCGGCATCCTTGGCCTGCACGATAACGTCAACGCGGCGCTTGCCGGTCGGATCGTTTGCCATCATATCGCGAAGGTCGCTCGAAACGTTGTCGCCGCGGAATCCCTCGTCGTCGAATCCGAACGTTGACGAATCGGCAATGGTCGCGTTGCGGTCGCCGATCATTATCGGTTCGAACATCGCGGCCAATTCGGCCACCGGTTCGATCGACGCCGAAAATGCTTCCGAGGAAGCGCCGCCTATGATCCGGATGTTGCCATTGAGCAGGCTTTCCGCGAGTTTTGAGCTGATCTGTTCCGAACCGACGAAATTGAGCAATTCGTCGACGAACAGGATCACGCCATCTTTCGAACCGGCGAGCGCTCCGATCACTGAGTCAAACCGCTCGGCGGCTTTTGACTTGTCAGCGAAGAGCGCATCAAGTTCGAGTTTGAGAACACGTGCGTTGGAGAGGTTCTCGGGGACGTCGCCTTTCGCGATGCGAACCGCGAGAGCATCGACGATCAACCCCTGGTCCTTTCCAACCGGGTCGAGGATGACCGGCTGACGCGCGCCGCCCGTTGAAAGCGACCTAACGAGCCGGTTGACCTCCGTTTCAAAATTTCCGCTGACATTCAGCTTGTTCAAAGAAGCGAGCCGCGTCAGATCGGTAACGTACGAGTCGGAAACGGTATTGTTCACCGTCGTCCGTTCGCCCGATTGCGCGAAGGCGGCGGCGACGAAGCCCTGCGTTGTCAGCAGTGACAACAGCAGGATCGTCGCCATCGACTTCGGCAACAAACTGCGGAATCTCAGATAATCCATCATCGTAAGCAATCTCCTAAGGGGTTGAATACATTCGACACTTCGGTCGCCGTCGCCAAGAATAGCAACGTGCGTGCCACGGCACGAACATCAATGAAATCAACAGGTTACAGAAAACCGCGAGCTAGCGACCGTGCCGCATCGGTCAACCTGACCGAATCGGGCCGTTCAATTTGAACGAAAACGTCTTTCGAGAGGGGCAGAATACCAATGGCCGGACAACCGTCCGGTGCCGGGCGTCGCCCGGATGATACCGTACGTACATTCGCCGGCTGGGCGAAAGCCCGGCCATCAACGATTGTTCAAGGATCGACGAACGACTTTCGGGACGGCAACTCAAGCTCGTGGCCAGTCTTAAATCAGGATTCAAGATAATCTTGAAAATTGAGTATCTATCTTGAACATCTTCACTCTTAAATATCTTGAATAAATCTTAATTTTCTTGAATCTTGAATCTGAAACTGAGGGTTCAAGCGGGATTGGATTTCGTGTCGCGGCGTTCGCGAAAAATCTTCTGACAAAACGCTCGGATTCTGGTATAAAGTCAGAACAATGCTCAATCAAAACTCAAATCTCAAGGAACTTCACTATGCTCTTTCATACTCAGTCGGCGGCGGTCTACGGGATCGACGCCTTGGTTGTTGACATCGAGGTCAATATTTCAGCGCCGCAAGGCGAAAATGACAAAACTCCTCCGGTTCTGATCGTCGGCCTTCCCGACACCGCCATCCGCGAGTCTCGAGAGAGGATAAAAGCGGCGATCGTGAACAGTTCGTTGTTTTTTCCGTTCAACAAGATGACGGTCAATCTCGCTCCGGCCGACGTCCGAAAAGTAGGCGCGAGCTTCGATCTGCCGATCGCGCTGGCAATCCTCGGCGCGAACGGCGATCTTGGCAAGAGCGGTGCGCTCGCCGACACCCTGAGCGTCGGCGAACTTTCACTCGACGGAAGGATCAGACCGATCCGCGGCGCGCTCTCGATCGCCCTTCGTTGCCGCGAGAACGGACTTTCGAATCTCATCATTCCCGAAGAGAACGCCACCGAGGCCGCGGTCGTCAGCGGCGTCAACGTCTTTCCGGCGCGGAACCTGCGCGACGCGGTCGAGATCGCGCGCGGGATCGACTCGAAAAAGGGTGTGCCGGTCCCGCCGTGCGAGCCGGACATCCGGGCACTGGTGAATGCCGGTTCACGCTATCGCGTCGATTTTTCGGAGGTTCGGGGACAGGCATCCGCGAAGCGCGCGCTCGAGGTCGCGAGCGCCGGCGGACATAATATCCTGATGATCGGATCGCCGGGATCGGGGAAAACGATGCTCGCGAAGCGATTGCCGACGATCCTGCCGCCGCTCGAGTTCGAGGAAGCGCTCGAGATAACGAAGATCCATTCGGTTGTCGGACTGACGGGCACTTCCGGTCTCATTACTGACCGCCCCTTCAAGAATCCGCACCATACGGTGTCGCAAGCCGGTCTTATCGGCGGCGGATCGATCCCGCGGCCGGGCGAAGTGAGCCTCGCCCATCTCGGCGTCCTTTTTCTCGATGAACTGCCGGAGTTCGAGCGGACCGTGCTCGAGGTCCTGCGGCAGCCGATGGAGGACAAACAGGTCACTATCTCGCGGGCAACCAGCAGCCTGACGTTTCCGTCGAACTTTATGCTCGTCGCTTCGATGAATCCGTGTCCTTGCGGGTATTTTGGTTCGAGCCGCGAATGCAAATGCTCACCGATCTATATTCAGCGATACGTCGGCCGGATCTCGGGGCCGCTGATGGACCGTATTGACATTCATATCGACGTGCCGGCGGTGAATTTCAAGGAGTTGCGCGGGAAGGGCGTGCCGCCCGGGGAGCCGTCCGTCGCGATCCGCGAACGCGTAATCGCGGCACGGCGCATCCAACTCGACCGATTTGCCGGCGAGGCGATCTTCTCGAACTCCGCGATGAGCTCCGCGCAGATCCGAAAACACTGCGCGCTCGACAACGAATGCGAGGCCCTGCTCGAACGCGCGATGCTTAAACAAGGTCTTTCGGCCCGCGCCCACGACCGGATCCTGAAGGTTGCGCGGACCATTGCCGATCTCGAGAAGAGTTCCGCTATCTTGCCCGACCATATCTCGGAAGCGATCAACTATCGTTCGCTCGACCGGAACTACTGGACGTGAGGGATTTGGGATTTCGGATTTGGGATTTCCGGTATTTCTAAATGAAGTCGGCCGCGAAAAGCGCCGGTCCGCAATAAATGAAAGCGCATTGGAATCGTTTGGGACAGGTCGAAACGCTTACGAGTTGCCGAAATGCAAAAACTCCGCCGGCGTTGTCGCTGCCCTATCGGTTCCCGACCTTTGCGCGTCAGTCAATCCGCTTTGCGTCCTTTGCGCCCTTTGCGCGAAAACATCCCGCAAAGAGTCAAGCAGTATTCTCGCGCAAAGGCCGCAAAGAGCGCAAAGTCAGCGTTGACCGGCAAAGCGGTGATTTATCGTTAATCCCGGGCATTTGAGGCAAGCCGAACAACGAATCCAAACTGAACGAACGCGAAGGCGTTCAGGGCCGTAGACTTCCAAAATCCAAAATCCAAAATGGCATCAAAGTCTCGGCAGCGCGATGCTGAATTTCGATCCGCGATCGACTTCGGATTCGACGGCGACCGTGCCGCCGTGTTGTTCGACGACCTCTTTTACGAGAGCGAGTCCGAGGCCGGTTGATTCATCTTCCTTGTCCTGGCCCTGACGCGCGACACGGTAGAACTTCTGCCAGATCTTCTCGTGCTCGCTGCGCTCGATTCCATAGCCGTGGTCCTCGACGACGACCCGGAGAAAATCGGCCTCGAGGATCGTCGAGATCATCACCTGAGACCGTTCCGGGCTGTAACGGATAGCGTTGTCGATCAGGTTAGCGATCGCGCGGCGGATCAAACCCTTGTCCGCGGCGATCGGAGGTACGGTCGGCGAGTTGCGTTCGACAAGGCGGATCCGCTTGCGTTTCGCCGATTCCTGGAATTCGTCGAGGACCTCGGATACGACCGAATCGAGCTTGACGGCGGATTTGACCACGTCTTGCTTGTCCGACTGCTCAAGATTCGAGACCGAAAGGAAGGTCGAAAGCATCTTCGCGAGCCGTTGTGATTCGCTCGCGATGATCTCGAGAAACTCCCGGTTCTCCGCCGAGATCGTTTCGTCCATCAAAAGCAGTTCGGCAAAGCCCTTGATGCTCGTGATCGGCGTTCGCAGTTCGTGAGACATCAGGCTCGCCATATCGGACCTGAGTTTTTCGTTCTCTTTGACGGCAGTAATGTCGGTCAGCGTGATCAGAAAACAGGCCGGCTTGAGCGCGACGTTGGTATCGTGGATCGAGACGTTGTCGGTCGGGACCTTGACGAGCGATATTTGGAGGTCAAGGATCCGGCCCTTGCTTTGAAACTCGAGCTCGTTGCGATAGACCTCGCCTGTCTGAAGAACGCGCCGCAACGCGAGATGCGGTTCGCTGAAGGTATCGGTCCGAAAGTTGGAAAGTAAGCGGAAAACGTCGAGTTCCGAGATCTCCTTTGATCTGAGATCGACGAGGTGGCGCATCTGCCGGTTGACGTATGCCAGCGTCCCGTCGAGATAAGCGATCGCGTGGGCTTCCTTGAGATACGAACTCGCCACGGCGCTGAAAGATTGCTCCTTGATCACGCTCTTGATCAGTCCCGTCGTTCCGACACGGTTCTCTGCCGACCGCGTCGACAGGAAGTTCCACCAGAAAGTGTTCGGCAGATCCTTGCGCTGGAGCTCTTCCCGCTTGAAGTTGCGCGCAAGCTGTTCCGAAAACGCCTCCAGCAGCTGCTGGTCGCCGCGTTCGAAGTTCCGATGGACCTTGACGAATAGCATTCCGACGGCGGTTTCCTCGTAGACGAGCGGGACGGCGATCCTCACCGAGCGGGTCTCCGCGTTATCGGTGTGAATGATCGTAGCGCGTTCACGGAACGCGCGCTCGCAGAACGCGACCGTCTCCCGCCATTCGGCCTGTCTCAGCTGCATCGGAGCTGCCTGGCGCCCGGATCGGGAACGCCCGATGGGGCGAAAGTTGTTATGGTGGTCGACGCGGAAGACTATGGCTTCCGACAAGGGCAGAACGGTTTCGAGCAATTTCAGCCCGGCCTCGATCCGATTGTCGGCGGACCTGACCTCCAGCAGATTCCCTGTGATCGCGAGGTTGACGAGGTTCTCCGTCAGTTCCTGGTCGATGACCCAGAGCTTCTTGAAATGAACGAGGCTCACGACCAAGAGCGTGATCAGGGTTACGCGAAGAAAATAGAGGTTCGTCGCAAAATAGTATGCAGCGATCAGACTCGCGAGCAGCCAAGCGACGAGAAATCCGATCACGAACGGCGCGATCCGTTTGATCGCGATACGGTTGGCAATCAGACCAAGGGCAATCCCGTACGCCAGGAAAACGGGATACAACCACCAATTGATCTCGATCTTCCCGATCGATATGAACGATCGAAGATACAGGGCATAATGAAGCGAAAGCTCCCAAACGACAACGCAGGCCGCGGTAAGGGCAAGCGGCAGAATGACGGTCGACGCGATCGATCTGATTTTTTCCCGGAGCATTGTCGTGGTCAAACGAGAGGAAGAGTGTCGTAAAACAGTGTTTTACCAACTTGATTATGCCCGAAGAACACGAGTGATTTCAAGACTTTTATCGCCCCGTCGCCGTTCCGGCCGGGCCGTCGTTAGGTTGCCCTTTCGACTGAAAGACCGCATAATGTTTGCTTGCACGTGCGATGAGATTTCTCTCGAACATACGAGTTCTTCTGCTGCTGATTTGGCTCGGCGCAGCGGTGTTTTTCAGTTTCGCGGCAGCGCCCGGCGCGTTTGCGGTTCTCCGCGCAGCTGAGATCCCGAATTATCAGCAGCTGGCCGGATCGCTGGTCCAGAGAAATCTGATGATCGTCAACTTGAGCGGCTTGGCCATCGGCCTGATACTGGTCTTGACGTCATTCGCGAACCCGGTCGGCGCGAAAAAGTTCCTGGTTTGGATCGAACGGATACTGCTCGGGATCGTGACCGCCGCGTGCGGCGCAGGGCATTTTGTGATCGGCCTTTGGATGACGTTTCTCCGGACGGAGATCGGTCGACCGATGGACGAACTCGCCGCGGATGATCCCTTGAAGCTGCGGTTCGATGCGCTTCACGAATACTCGGTTTGGATCCTGATGACGGCGATGATCGCGGCCCTGCTGGCTTTTCTGCTGATCTCTGTCAAGAATTTTTCAGCAACGGCGAAAGCCGCCGACCCTTTGGATTTTCAGAAGAACTTCAAGATTTGACACTATGAGCGCAATTGAAAAGATCGATGAATTTTCGAACCGCTTCCGCAACTGGAACGGGAATGAGAACCTTTCAGGATATCCGTTCGTTCAGAACATCCGGGCGCCCTTCGGCCCGATCCGTCGCGCGTTGCCGTTGACGAACCTCGCGCTGATCTCATCGGCCGGTGCGTACATCGACGGGACCGATCCGTTCGATCTCGATTCGAAGGACGGCGATCTGAATTTCCGCGAGATACCGGTTGAGGTCGAGGCCGGAGATCTCCTTTACTCTGCCAAAGGCTACGATCCGGCGGCAGTCAAGCAGGACCGCAACGCGCTGGTGCCGATCGATCGGCTCCTCGAATACGAAGCGAACGCGGTGATCGGAAGCTTGAACGGGGTCTGGTGGAGCCTGTCGCCGTGGATTCCAAACGCGGCAAAGGTCGCGACCGAACTCGGACCGCGAATTGCCGAACGCCTCTCGGCTTATGAAGTTCAGGCGGCGATCCTGATCCCCGCGTCGAGACTCTGTCATCAGACGCTCGGGATCGTGGCCCGCGTGATCGAGGAGAAGGGAATTCCGACGATGCTCGTTTCGGTCGACCGCAAGATCACCGATATGGTCCGCCCTCCTCGCACCGCGTATTACGACGGCGAGATGGGTGCGACGGCCGGCAAGCCCGATTGGCGCGAGTATCAACTTCGAGTTCTTGATGAAGCGATTCGCTGGATCGAGACTTTCGACCAGCCGGGTGCCCGGAAACTGGCGGTGGATCTCGAAACCAAGACCGAAGCCGCCCGCGGCGAAAGATAGGAATCGATATCCGGATTCGGATTCAAGATCCAGATTCAAGATCCAGATTCAAGATTCAAGATTGGATTCAAGATCGAATTCAAAATC
>CAZARD010000007.1:71487-75954 GCA_964487505.1 uncultured Blastocatellaceae bacterium
GATTCAAGATCCAGATTCAAGATTCAAGATTGGATTCAAGATCGAATTCAAAATCCGAGCTCCAAAATCCCAAATCCAAAATCGAAAATCAACAGATCGTGACTTGAATGCGGAGTGTGGATTTCGAGTCAGCCCTCGTAGAGGGCGTGAGCGTGTGGCGCGCAGCGCCAGCTGCGGGGAGAAGCGCGGGATTGCCGGGTTGAGCCCTCGTAGAGGGCGACAGGGGCCGGTCCTGATCATCGCAAACGTGGTTCGGCCTGACCCGACTCCGAGGTTCGTATTCTGCCGCCCTCTACAAGGGCTCGCTGCACCTTCGCTGCCCGGCATTTTCCCGCAGCTGGCGCTGTAGGCGGCGAAGCAGGGCGGTCACGCCTTCTACGAGGGCTGATACGAAATCTACATCTCGGACTGAAGTCGAAAATTTGAAAACGGTATTCCAAATTCCACAAATCCAAAATCGAAAATCCCAAACCCCAAATCCCAACTCCCTCATCCCATCTGCCATTGCTTGACCGACTCGAGAGGGTAGATCAGCATCACGATGTTCAGAAGCAGTCCGTCGCGTATCCAAAGCAGAAGAATAAGTTCGACCGCGAAGAAGAAAAGCAGCGAACGTAACGGTCCGAGCGTGAATGCGATCGCGAAACCGACCGCGCAGGCGACGACGTCGCCCGCTGAATTCAATATCGAGTCGCCGAAATAGTCTAACGATGCCGTGTTCTCGCGGTACTTGTCGATCACGAAACTGCTGTTCTCGAGCACTTCCCACGCGCATTCGAGACAAACCGCAAGCGCCGCTTGCCAGGCGCCGCCGAGGCGCTTGAAGACCAAAGTGATCAGCCAGAAGAACAAAACGCCGTGAAGGACGTGCGTGAACGAATACGGATCGAAGAGATGCTGCGACGTGTGGCTGCTGTTCCACGCGTCGTTGATGTATGGCGCGAAGTCACCCGACTTGCACCACCAAAGCCGCCCCTGGGCCGAAAGCGCAACGACCATGGCAGCCACCGAAAGGGCAGAGACGCAGATCGGAGCGAAGCGCTCGGCGCGGCTGATGAGATTCATAGTCAGGCAAGGATATTACAAGCAATTCTGGCGAATTGCGAAAGCGCGGCTAATGATTCAGGCGTTTCGCCGCGCCTTGTCTTCGTGTTAACTTATTGAAACTGCTTGGATTGAACGATGAATCGGGAGGCAATGCTCGCGCGCGCGGGCGAGATAGACAAGGTTTGGGATTTCTTGGTCGTCGGCGGCGGGGCGACGGGGCTCGGTTGCGCTCTCGATGCCGCCTCGCGCGGATTCTCCGTGCTATTGCTTGAACAGAACGATTTCGGAAAGGGCACCTCGAGCCGATCGACCAAACTCGTTCACGGCGGCGTGCGGTACCTGGCGCAGGGAAACCTCGCGCTCGTCAAAGAGGCGTTAAAGGAGCGCGGATTGCTGTTCAAGAACGCACCGCACATCATATCACGGCAGGCGTTCGTCGTACCGGTTTACAGTTACTGGGACAAGTTCTTCTACGGCGCCGGGCTAAAGACCTACAATCTTCTTTCGGGCCGGTACGGTTTCGGGCGGTCACGGATACTCTCCAAGGCCGAGACGATCAAACGGTTGCCGACGATCAAGCGGGAAGGGCTAGACGGCGGGATTCTCTACTACGACGGACAATTCGACGATACGCGACTCCTGATCGATCTCGCCGAGACGGCGGCATCTCACGGGTCCGTCCTCCTGAACCACGCGCGTGTTTACTCGCTTCATCGCGGCGGCGACGGGAAACTCGACGGCGCGGCGTACACCGACGAGATATCGGGTCAGATTTACCTTGCGCGTGCCCGGTCCGTGATCAATGCGACCGGGGCGTTCTGCGATTCGGTGCGCCGTATGTCCAATTGCGCGGCGCCTGATCTGATAGCTCCGAGCCAGGGCGTGCATCTCGTTTTCGATCAGCGGTTTCTTCCCGGCAAAAGCGCGCTGATGGTTCCCAAGACCAGCGACGGGCGCGTATTGTTCGCGATACCGTGGCAGGGCCGCGCGGTGTTCGGAACTACCGACACTGCGATCGAGAAGGCTGAACCCGAACCGCGCGCCCAGGACGACGAGATCGATTTCATAATCAAAACTGCGGCCGATTACCTCTCCGATCCGCCGACGCGCGCCGATATTCTGAGCGTTTTTACGGGTGTCCGGCCGTTAGTCAGGCAATCGAACGCGAAGAACACCGCTGCGCTGTCGCGCGACCACACTATCGAGATCGACCTGTCCGGTCTTGTGACGGTCACCGGCGGAAAATGGACGACTTACCGGCGGATGGCCGAGGATGCGGTCAATCAAGCTTCCGAACATTCGGGGCTCGAGCGCCGAAAATGCGTCACGAGCGAACTGAAGATAGTCGACACATCGGTCGAAGCGGATCGCCTCGTCCGTCACGAGCCCGATCTCGGGCGAAAGCTTCACACGCGTCTGAAGTACCGTGATGCCGACGTTGTCGCCGCGGTGCGTTCCGAGATGGCCCAAACGCTCGAGGACGTGCTTGCGCGCCGAACGCGGGCGCTGTTCCTTGATTCGGCCGCGGCGATCGAGATGGCTCCGAGAGTCGCCGGGATAATGGCACGCGAGATTGGAAAGGACCGGTCTTGGATCGAGGACCAGTTACAACAGTTCAACGCAATCGCGCCCTTTTTCAGGCCGCGTCTCGACGATTGATTTTGACGGCGAGAAATAGAAGAATTACCAGAATGCGGAATTACTTCAACGTGCCGATCGAGTTCGATAAGAGTAAGGTCGACGAAGTGATACAAACGACCATTGCGAACAACCGAAAGGGTTTCGTCTGCTCGGTCGAGGCAAATATCATCGCCACCGCGAACCGCGATCCGAACTTTATGAACGTCGTTCAGAACGCGCTCGTGAATATCTGCGACGGTTCGATGATCGCGGCGATCCTCGGCAAGATACACGGCAAGCCGTTGCGTCCGTATATCGGCGCGGATCTGTTCGCCGAATACGTCAAACTGAAGCGTTATCGGCAGTTTTTCATCGGAAACACGCGCGAGGTGCTCGACGGTTTGAGGGCGAACCTTGCGAAAATCGATCCGGCGATCGCTTCGATGCGGTTCGAGGAGTTGCCGTTCCGAAGGGTGGACGAGTTCGATTATCCCGCGATCGCCGGGATGATAAATGCCGAAAAAACCGATATCATTTGGGTTTCGCTCGGCGCTCCGAAACAGGAAGAGTTTATGTACCGGCTCGAGCCGTTTTTGGATCGGGGAGTGATGTTCGGGTTCGGCGCGATCTTCAATTTCAACGCCGGAGCCGGGCACGTCCGGCGCGCGCCGGAGTGGATGCGAAGACTGAAGCTTGAATGGCTTTACCGGGCGTTCGAGGAACCAAAAAAGAACGTTCCGCGATATTGGAGATTTTTGCGGCAGATGCCGAAGCTCGTCGCCGGCGAACGGCGCGCGGCGAGGACTTGAGCGAATATGAAAAGAGCACTGGTTTGCGGCGCCGGCGGATTCATCGGCGGCCATTTGGTAAAGCGTCTCAAAGATGAAGGCTATTGGGTTCGCGGCGTCGATCTGAAAGAACACGAATACGGAAACTGCAACGCCGATGAGTTCATTCTCGGCGACCTGCGTGATCCGGTCCTGGTCGCGAAGGTCGTCACGCCCGATCTCGACGAGATCTACCAGCTGGCGGCCGATATGGGCGGCGCGGGATTTATTTTCGTCGGCGTGAACGATGCGGACATTATGCACAACAGCGCGATGATCAACCTCAACGTGCTCGAGCAGGCTCGGATCAGCGGCGTCAAAAAGATTCTCTACACCTCGACAGCCTGCGTTTATCCGGAATACAACCAGATGGATCCGGACAACCCGAAATGTTCCGAGGACTCGGTTTATCCGGCACAGCCCGATAGCGAGTACGGTTGGGAAAAGCTGTTTTCCGAGCGGATGTACCTGACCTACGCGCGGACGACCGGGATGATCTGCAAGGTGACGCGGCTTCACAATATCTTCGGTCCGCTCGGCACCTGGGATGGCGGCCGCGAAAAGGCGCCGGCCGCGATCTGCCGAAAGGTCGCCGAAGCTCCCGACGGCGGGCACATAGAGGTTTGGGGCGACGGCAAGCAGACCAGATCGTTCCTTTTGGTCTACGAATGCGTCGAGGGGCTCCGCCGTTTGATGGAAAGCGAGGATTTTCACGGCCCGGTGAACATCGGGTCGGAAGAGATGATCTCGATGAACGATTTCGCGAAGATGGTAATCGAGATCTCCGGCAAGAACCTCTCGATCAGAAACATCCCGGGCCCGCTCGGGGTTCGCGGCCGAAATTCGGACAACGCCCTGATCCGTGAAAAGCTCGGCTGGGCCCCGACCGAACCGCTCCGCAAAGGCGTCGATCTGACCTACAGATGGATCTCCGAGCAGGTCGAAAATGCAGAACCCCGCACGAAGTAAGGGG
>CAZARD010000008.1:0-12123 GCA_964487505.1 uncultured Blastocatellaceae bacterium
CAGCAAATGACTTTCCGGGGCGAATATGGTTTGATTTTCTCTTGCGAATGAAGAGCGATGGACCGAATTCAAGAATATGAGCAAAAGTCGATCTCGGTGTTTGTCCCGTCGTTCAATCACGCACCGTTCGTCGAGCGCTGCCTGCGTTCGATCTTTGCCCAAACCCGCGCGCCGGCGGAACTCCTCGTGATCGATGACGGATCGAGCGACGACTCGCCGAACATCATTGAAAGCGCTCTGAAAGACTGCCCCTTCCACTGTGAACTTATCGTGCGGCCGAACCGAGGGCTTTCGGCGACACTGAACGAGGGGCTCGACAAAACCTCCGGTGAGTTCTTTGCCTACCTCGGTTCCGATGATGTCTGGCTTCCGCGACTTCTGGAAAAACGCGCGGCGATGCTCGAGGCCGATCCGAACGCAGTTCTCGCCTGCGGTCACGCGTACTTGATCGACGACGCTGACCGGATCATCGACCGGACACGCGACTGGGTCGAATTCACCGGCGGCACAATGCTCGATTTTCTTCTCCGCGGACAGATCTTCGCGAGTTCGAGCGTCGTTTATCGGCGAAGCGCCCTCGCGAAGCATCGCTGGAACGAGGATTCCATACTCGAGGACTACGAACTTTATCTCAAGCTTTCAGCCGACGGCCCGTTCGCTTTTGACCGCGAGGAACTGTCGGCGTGGAGACAGCACGGCACGAACGTTTCGGGCGATTTCCCGCGGATGATGACCGAATGGATCGCCGCCCAGGATCGTGAGATCGAACGCCTCGGAATGGAGCGCTCCGAACTGGACCGGATTCAGCGCGAGCTGCGATTCGACGCGGTCGCGAGCTTCGTACGAAACCGCCGCCGTGCCGCCGGACTGAAGCTTTTCGTCTCGAACCTCGGCGGGGCGCGATCGCCGTTTCATATCGCCAGAACGGCGTTCAGATTCATCGTCCCGCCGCCACTTTTCGAATGGAATCGGCGGCGCAAACGTGAACGGGCGATCAAGAGATTCGGCCGTCTGAAGTTTGCGGGCGATACCGAAGGCGCGGAAAAGAGATCAGCGTGAGAGCCTGATGTTTCCGACGTAAAACTCATCGCCAGGCAACGCGTTCGGCGCGTCGGTCAACCCGAATCCAAAGAAGTTCCAGCGTGTTTCCTCGCCGAGCACCGCATCGTCGAACATCTTCACGTCATTGAAGTAGACCGAGAGCATTTGGCCCTTGCGGACGAGTTTCACGCGGATGCTGTTCTTTTCCCGGAAGAAGATCGGCGTTTTTTCCGTCCTGTCGCGGACATAGCCGCCGCGCGCGTCGAAAACCTGAAGTCCGTAGCGGCCGAAATCGTTCCAGTAAGGATCGATCCAGATCGCGACCCGCGGCATCTGCGCCGAAGTGTAGGCGTTCGGATTGACCTGGGCCCGATCGTAGCGTTTCAAGGTGTTGTCGTAGGCCGCGGCGCCGAGATGGAAAACAAAATTCGGACTGTAGTATGAGATCGATTTGCTCCACATAACCTCGAACTCGAGTGTGAAGTCGTTGGGCTGGACGAGGACCGAATAATCGGGAAAGTAGAGTCCGGGTTCCTTGATCGTAAGCCATTTGCCGGGAGCGCCGATGTCGGACCGGACGATTCCGGGGCTGCTCAGGGTCCATTTCGGAGGCGCTTCGCCGGTACGCGCAGCCGAGAAATCTTCCTCGAACAGGATCCCGGTCCGTTCGGCCGGCTTGTTCTCGATGCGCCCGGTCGTGTACTCGCCGGGCGTGCTGCCGATTCCGGAGATCGTGCTCGGTGACGGCCTCGGAGCGAGTCCGACGATCTTTCGGACGACGTTCCAGTCGAATTCATCCTCGAAGCGCTTGACGAAGGAAGTCTTGGCGGGGGATGTGTCCTGCCGGCGCAACTCGGCGGTTATGAACTGCGGCTGCCATTTCGGAAGCCTCGGATCGAATATCGCGCGGTTCTCAACATAGACGAAGCGGCCTTTGCCACCCTTTGCATCGAGACCAGAGGGCTCGTAAACAAGATCGTTGAGGTTCGATATCCGCGCGTCCGAACCGGCATCGGGAGCCTTTGACATCGCATCCGTCCGGGCGATGACGTCGGCCCGCTGGACTTTGAATCGGTCGATGGATTGCTGCGTCGATCGATCGCCGTCGCGCAGGCTCCGAAAAAACTCCTCCTTCTCTTTTTCGCTCATCGTGCCTTTCTCGGCGGCGACGCGGGCGGCGGTCTTCTGTGAGGTCACGAGAACATTCTCAAGCCGTTTGATCTCTTCGTCGAACTTGACCGTCCAGTAGGCGCGGTAGGCCGCCGCCAGTTCGGCCTTTGAGAGGCGCCGGTACGGCAACGTCTTCGAAGCGGAAAAATACCAGCCGGCCAGTGTCTGTTCGTCGCGGTCGTTGAAAAAATACACGCCGCTGATGCCGTTCTTGCTCTCGACGATCCTGAGATCGGCAGCGGTGTAGAGACGGAGTTCGGTCCCGGGGATCGTCATTTTCGTCCCGCTCGCGTTATTGGCCAGGAAATTGTTGAAGTCGTTGACGCGAAAATAGATCCAACAACCCGTTTCGCCCTCAGGGACGATCGACCGTTGATCGCCGTTTCGGCGTTCGCAGACGATGTCCTTGATCATATAGAAGCCTTCGAAATACTGGATCGAGTTAAGCGGGGCCGTCTTGATGCCCATCGCGTCGAATATGCCGTACGTGATTTCCAGACCGGCCGGCGGCTGCGGGAAAAGCCGCTGCATCTCGGCGTGTACCGGTCGGAGCGCGCCCGCCCAGTTTCCCGTTTGTGCCTCAGCCCGCTGACGCCAGGGCAAACGCGTCGCGGCCGCTTCCGCGCAATTCAGCTGAGAATAGGCGACGTTGACGAACGATATCAGGAGACCCACGACCGATATGATGCGAAGCGACTTGATCTTCATCGTTTTCTCCTATTGAACTGCCGCAAGTTTAAGGACTGGCGGGGCGGAAGGTCAACTGTTTTTTGAAATGAAAAAAGCCGGGATGCGCCCGGCAAGGCGATCCCGGCAACTATCAAAACCGAAGCGAGTCTACGGGTTCAGCAATCTCCCGACCTTCAGGTTGTTCGTCACGCTGAAGACGCCGGGTACGCCGTTCGCGAGAATATACGCCAGTTGCGAATCGCCCTTGTAGGTCACGTTCCCCTCGAGGGTCACGTGACCGTTCTTGACGATGATGCGAACCGCCGGACGCGGTTCGAGCAGATAACCCGAAAAGCTTCCGCCGTCGCGGCTGAACGTACGCAGCATCTGCCGGCGGATCGAATCGTCAAACCCTGACGGCGGCAGGACCTCGATACGGTTCACGACGCTCGTCACTCCGTCGATGTCCCGCACGGCGATCTCGGCGTCCCGCAGGTTGCGCGCGTCGGCGATCTGTCCCGAAAGAACGACCGTCCCGCCATCCATCGTGAACGTAATGTGATCGAAGACGCCGTAGTACGGGAGCGCGAGGATTCGTTTCAGGATCTTGCGCTCGGTCGGCGACGTCGTTTGGCCGGGCAACTGCGCGTTTGCCGCCACGGCGAATATCATCATTGCGAATGAAAAGAACGCGATCTTTTTGAATGTCATCATATCCCTTACCTCCCTTGCTCGTCCGTTTCGGACTATCTAATTGATGTCGGGACCGCCGAAATGGATGCCATCGTTCATACACGCAGCTGACGGATAGCCTCGAAGAGCACGATGCCGACGCTGGTCGCGAGGTTCAGGCTCCGGACATTCGGATTGGACATCGGGATCGTGAGGCATCGGTCGCGGTTGGCTGCGAGCAGTTCTTCGGGGAGTCCGCGCGTCTCGCGGCCGAAAACAAGGCAATCGCGGTCCGCGAACTGCCAATCGGTGTAGGACCGGTCAGACTTGGTCGTCAGATAAACGAAACGGGATCCGGGAAGCGCGGCGTAAAGCCGTTCGATGTCGATGTGGCGGTGGAGATCGACCTCTGACCAGTAATCGAGACCGGCGCGCCTCAGTGTCCGGTCGTCCATCTTGAAGCCGGTCACGCCGACGATATGCAACGCGGTCCCGGTCGCCGCGCACAACCGCGCGACGTTCCCCGTGTTTGGCGGGATCTCGGGTTCGACAAGAGCGACGTTGAGTCCAAAGGGCATAATGGCGAATCAGTGCAAAGTGCAAAACGCAAAGTGCAAAGTGGGGAGCAGTGCAAAACGCAAAGCGCAAAGTTCGGATTGCTAGATTACTGCGGGGAATCTGAAATATCCAGTTGGCGATGTCCGTTGCCCACCGATGCCGGCAAATCTGCACTGCAGCACGTTGCACAATGAAGGCTCCGAACTATGCACTTTGCGTTTTGCACTTTGCACTGGATTGCGCTTTGCGTTTTGTTCTTTGCACTGAACCGCACTCTGCACTGTATCGCGTTTTGCGCTGCTCTGGCATCTTTTCACCGCGGCCGAACATCAATGAATCGGGTCGAGTGTGTCTATTTTCGGCGGTTATGCTACAATCCGCCTTTAATTCGTAAAGTCGAAACCCGTCGGATCCGCCAGCGGGATCGCGTCTTAAAGGAGATCACCGAGTGTTTTTGCGTTTCAGCATCTTTGTTCTAAGCGTTGTTTTGGGATTTGCGACCGTTGGCACGGCGCAGGAAAGCAACGATCAGAAATCGTCGAAGAACGACAACAAAGCGCCTACGGCCGATACGGCGACGGCAGATCAGATCGCTGAGTCCGCCATCCTGATCTACGGCGGTCTGCTTGGGCGCCAGAACCTGAACCAGATCAGGAAGACGACGTTCGAGCGTGGAAAGACGACCTACACCGATGCTAACGGGCGCAAGAATGTCGCATCCTACGAACGGTTCATTGTTCGTGGAGAAACGATGGCGGCTGAGAAAGTCCGGCTCGACCAAACCTTCTCCGATGCCAGGTACTCGCTTGTTTTCAATGCCGACAAGATTTACGGGCTCTATAACGAGACCGTGTTTACGCCGCGCGAGGATGCATCGAAAGCGTTTCAGGACCAGATCTGGCACAGCATCGAATCGTTGCTGAGATACAAGGAAAACGAGTCGAAACTCGAACTTGGAAAACGCGAGAAGTTGCTTGGAGTGGATTTCTACGTCGTCGACTTGACAGACAAGCAGGGCCGCAAGACCCGATACTTCATTTCAGTCAAACGATTGCGGGTGATGATGCTCGAATACGAATCCGAAGGAGTCAAATTCCAACGCCGCTTCTACGATTATAATTACGCGCAGGGAACTCTCGTCCCGTACCGGACGGTCCTGATCGCAAATGACCGCGAGATCGAGGAAACGGACATCGGAACAGTCACATTTGGCCAGAAGATCGAAGAAACGCTCTTTCAGCAGTAGACGGTAGGCGGTAGGAATTGGGCGGCCTTCCGTCTACCGCCTACCATCTACTGTCTACCGTTTACCGTTTACCGTCTACGGCGTGCCGCCTGCCAGCTGCCATCTACCGTCTACCGCCTGCCGTCTACTTTTCGGAACTTTCCCTTCCCGATGGTGTGAAACTTCTCCGGAGGTAACTTATGAGAGTTTTGACCATTTTGCTTTTGATGATTGGGGGCTTTGGCACGGCGTTCGGACAAGCGGACGCGAAGGTGGAAACGACCTTTGAATTGCGGCTTCAGACCGTAGCCGCATCCCCGACGGGAAGGACCGTCATTCCAACCGCATTGGAATCGGCCGTCAAGAAGATCAAGAACACATACGATCTTTCCGGCTTCGCGATTGAGGCGACCTGGTTGCACCGCGGATCGAATTCGGTTGAGTACAAAGGCGTCATCCAGGTCCCGTCGGGCCCGCCGAAGTTCGCCGAGTGGTCCATCCGAGGCCTTCGTCGAATACCGGACGAGGGTGACACCGTGGTCATTGAGGGTTTCAGGTACGGCTCGCGGGTGCCGATCGGTGTGGCTCAGGCGAAAGCCGACGGGTCGACCGGCGTTGGCGGCGTTGCCTACGAATGGATCGGGATCAGCAGCACGAGGTTCAAGGTCGTCGAGGGTGAACCGACCCTTGTCGGAACGATGCCGGGCGACCGCCCCGGCGAAGTGGTCTTCCTTTTCCTGACCGCGACTGCCATCCCGTAACGGAAGTTCCAAGAATTCGCAACCAAATCAACCGCCCGCGCGTGAACGAATGCAGGGCGGTTTTGGTTTCGATCATCTTTGTAGTGTAAAAGAGTATGAATGTATGGCCTTGGACAGATTCGAAAACGCGAGCTCGGAGGTGCGTGCCGCCGTGTCCCGTAAGGAACTGTCAGACCATCAGATCATCGACATCGTCAGGGCAGGCGATGAATCGGCGTATGCCGAGATCGTCGACCGATACCGAAACCCTTTGACAAACTATCTTTTCCGGATGATCGGCGATTATGAGGAAGCGGTCGATCTTGTACAGGAGTCCTTCGTGCGCGTCTATTTCGCGCTTGAACGGTACCATACCGATTATGCGTTCTCGACCTACATCTACAGAATCGCGACCAATCTCGCGATCTCGGAGATCAGACGCCGCAAGCGGAGGAACATCTTCTCGATCTCGTCGTTCTTTCAGAACGAGGACGGCGGGGACCGTGAGATGCATCCGCCTGATCTGAGGTCGCTTCCGGATGAGGAGATCGTCGATGCCGAATTGAAGCGCGCGATCGAAAAGGCCATCTCGGCGCTTCCGGACAAATACCGCGCGCCGATCGTGCTGCGCGATGTCCAGGAACTCAGTTACGAGGAGGTGGCCGGAATTCTCGGACTCGGGCTCGGCACGACAAAATCACGGATCAGCCGGGCACGGGCGCTGCTTCGGGAAAAGCTGAAAGGCTATTTGGACTGAATGGATCGAGAATCGAAGAAAGAAACGGACGAAGCGGGACTGAAAGATCTGGTCCGCAGACTCGATCGCGTCGATGCGCCTGAGGGCCTGACGGCCCGCGTGATGACGCGCATTGCGGCGGAGCGCGCCGAAAAACGGCCCGGGCTTTGGCCGGTTTTTGCGCGCATCGCGGTTCCGGCAATGGCGCTCGCGCTTTTCGCCGGCGTTATCTGGTTCGGCTTTTCGGCGCGCGAACTGCCATTGACCGCGGTCGCCGATCCCGAGCCCCGCGTCTTCATCGATCCTGCTCCGGTCGATTCGCCTTCGGCTTCGCCGGAGATCCCAAACCGTACCGCGGCGGTCAGTCCGACGCCGCGGGGCGATCAACGCGAGCGGGCGATTCCCGATAACCGTCCCGACCCATCGGGGGGCGAAGGTTCCCTCGATCGTGCCATCCGGGCCGGAAACTCGAAAGCTCCGACAGTCGCCAACGCGTCTCCCGGGATGATACCGGGGTTCGGATCCGGAACGCGCATCCCGATCGGCTCGGTGCTATCAGATCTCGGCATCGAGGCCTCTACTGAAGGCCGGCGATTGATCGTCCGATCGCTGCGCCCGAACGGATTGGGCGAACGCTCGGGCATCGCCGCGGGCGACGTGATCGAGGCGATCGATGACCGCCGCGTCGGACCGAATACGGTTTTCGAACGGTCCGTCGCGGGACGGACGCTCACCGTCACGCGCGGCGGAAAGCGAGTCGTCATCGAACTCAAGTAGCAAAAAGGTCTTGACAAACCGAATCCCATTCCCGTTGAATAGAGGTTGGCTGAAGGTCAAATAACCGCAATATTTTCCAACCCCGGCCATCCGCAAAGCAAAACAATCCGGCCACGATCCGGCTCAGAGCCGTATTCGATCGTGAAATAATAAGAATGAGTAACTTCGTGTTTTCCGCGAGCGGTCTCTGCTCGGTTGGTAGAAGTCGCGTTTCTGCCCTTCTCGTTTTCTGCTTTGTTCTCTCCGTCTTGCCTGCCTTCGCCGGCAAACCTCCCGACCGTCGGCAATCGCCGCGCCGCGCCGCTCCCGAAATAAAGATGGCAGAGGTCTCCGCCGAGCACTTTGGAAGCGGAGTACGGGTCGAGTGGCGGACCGCGCTCGAACGGGGAGTATTGGGATTTCGCGTATGGCGCGAAGCCGGAGGGGCCCGGGTCGCGGTCAATGAAGATCTCGTCTCCGGGAGCATCGGGAAGACGCGTGATGCGATCCTGCCGACGGGCGATGAGTATTTCGCATACGATCCTTTTGGCGCGAGCGGCGCGACCTATTGGGTCGAATCGGTCGATGCCTCGGGATCGCGTTGGTTTGGTCCGGTTGTCGCCTTCGAAGCGCTCGCCGATCCGGGCAACGAATCCGCGAAGATCCTGGCCTATGCGGCGCGGTCGCCGCAAACCCAGACAGAGCGCCCGGCGATAACGTTCGAAGCCGTCCCGAGAAGCGCGGTGAATGCAATTCGGGACCTTGCGGGCGACGGAAGGGCCGTCAAGATCGAGGTCCGGGGCCGCGGTATCTTCAGGATCAATGCCACGACGCTCGCCGATTTCGGTTTTGACCCTATCCGATCAGACACCCTGAGTCTTTTTGCAGGCGGCGTTGAGCAGCCGCTGAAGATCGCGCCCGACGGCTCGGTCGAGTTCTTCGGTGCCGGCGTCGATACGATCCAAACCGACGCAAATGTCTACTGGCTAGTGTCGGGAAATGAGATCGGCCGCCGCGTCGCCGACGTCTCACAACCGTTCATCGAAAGTGCCCGAGACGGATTCTCGCGCGTCACGGTCGAAAGGCGCGACCGTTCGATGCGGATCTCGAGCGCGATCAACGGCGTCCGCGAGAACTGGTTCGCGGGTTACGTTTCGACGACGCTGCTTTCGAAATCGGTCACGCTTCGCGACATCGCCACCGACAGCGGGCAGACCGCGGCCATCGGCGTCGACCTTCAAGGGATCTCGAGCGGCACGCATCCGATCTCGGTTTCGCTCAACGGCGCGGTCATCGGGCAGTTCAGTTTCACGCACTACAACCGCAAGGAAGCGAGTTTCCAGGTTCCGCTGACGGCGCTCGTTGACGGAACCAACACGATATCGCTGCAGAGTCTAGGATCGACCGCGGATTACAGCCTCCTTGAAGCGGTCCGAGTCGTGTACCCGCGGCGCCTTCGCGCGCAGGGCGACCGGTTCGAGTTCGCGCACGAATCGTCGTCGGCGGTCAAACTGCGCGGGTTCTCGGGTTCCGCCGTGCGCGTGTTCGATGTCACCGATCCGCAGCAGATAACGGCGATCTATCCCGAAACCCGGCTCGAAAGCGACGGCAGTCATACGGCGACAATTCCCGGAACCGCATCGCCTCGGTCGATGATCGCGATCGTTGGCGACGCAACCGAGATCGGCCCAGGTTCGATGGTGCGGAACAAGGCCTCGAATCTGATGGATCCGTCCAATGAGGCGCGGTTCATCATCATCTCGACGGAGGCGATGTTCAAACCGTTATACGATCTGCGTTCGCTCCGCGAGTCTGAGGGCATCAGCACGAAACTCGTGGATGTCGAAGACGTTTTTGACGAATTCGGAAACGGTGTCAGAAGTGCCGAGGCGATCCGCGATTTTCTCGCGTACGCCCGCCAAAACTGGGCTCTGCCGCCGGATTTCGTGCTTCTCGCGGGCGATTCGACGAGTGATCCGAGAAACTTCTCGGGGCTCGGCGGAATTGGTGTAAATCAAGTGCCGACAATGTTTACGGACACCTGGAACATCGAGGCCCCGACCGACGAGATGCTCGTCGACTTTAACGGTGACAGCATCGGCGAAATGTCGATCGGAAGAATGCCGGCGCAGACACGTGAAGAGCTCTACCAGATGACGGAAAAAACGATGTACTCGCGACCGATGCAGCTTTCGGAGATTTCGGCGCGCGGCGTGCATTTCGTCTCCGATGACAATCTCGGCTACAACTTCGCCTCCGCTTCCAGGAACATGGCCGCCTCGATTCCTTCGCAGGTCGCGGTCGGATATGTCGACCGGACAACCCAGGATCCGGCGACGCTTCGGGCTGACATTATGGGACGGATCAACTCGGGGGCGTCGATCGTCAATTTCTTTGGCCACGGATCCATCACGTCCTGGACAAGCGCCGGCATCCTTCGAAACGTAGACGCGGCCGGACTTTTCAATCCGAAGCGGACGCCCTTCATTGTCTCGCTCGCGTGTTTGAACGGCGACAGCACCGTGTTCGGCGTCAACGGCTTTGCAGAGTCGATGATGAAACGCAACCAAGGCGGCGCGCTGGCCGTCTGGGCGGCTTCAGGCTGGAACGGCGCAATGGAAGAGGAAATGATGGGTCGCGACCTTTACGAGCGGGTCTTTGCCGGTATGCGGCTCGGGGACGCGGTTCGCGAGGTCAAGTCTCTCTATCCGACCGTCGATATGCGTCGGACTTTCATATTCTACGGCGATCCGACACTCCGACTTATCGATCGCGGAAACTAGCCGAGGATCTCTTTGATCGCCGCTTCGAAGACCTCGATCTTCCGTTTCGCCGATTTGACGTCCGGATGGTCCTCTTTGTAGTCGCGCTGCAGTTTCCACCATTCGGTTTCCGCCTGCGCTTTGCGGACCATCAGTTTGCCGAGCGCGACCGAAAGTTTCGGGATGTCGGCGGGCGCGACGGCCAGTAGCCGGTCGATCTCTTTTTGGACGAAATCCAGTTCGGCGCGGATCAATTGCGCCGGCGGATACTCTTCGGTGTATTCGACGAGCATCGACTCAAGATCCGCGGTCAACTCGGCCTTTCGCAACAGGACTTCCGAAAAAGCGCCCGTCGCCCGGACCGGCGAGACCGCCGGCGCCGGCGTTTTCGGCTTGACCTGAGCCGCGGCGGCTAACGCACAACCAAGAAGCATCGCCAGTATCAATATCGATTTCATCATTTGTTTCAACCCAAATTACGCGTTGTTAATTCCATCGCGGATTCTTGACGGGTTTCGGACTGCCTGACATTGCGCCCTTTGCGTTCTTCGCTTGGAAATGTGCCTGTTCGGCGAGGGCTTTCCCGTCCCCCTCGCGTAAGCCCGCTACGATCGTAGCGGCGACAATCATTAGAACTGCCTTGAACGCGACATCCCGGATCAAGCTGCGGACGCGCAGGATTCCGCGTCTTCGTCAAACGCGTCGCAAGATTCGATCTCCAGATCGCGGTCGGCCTCGGTCACTCCGTCGCCGAAAGTGTTCCTCGCCCGCAGGGTCTCGAAATAGACCGAGATGTTCTCAAGGATCTCGTCGGCCGAATGTGAATGATAAAGCGTTTGCCGGAACTGCGCTCCGCCAACCAGCCCTTTCGTAAACTGCCCGGCGAGCTGTTTCATCTTGCCGAGCGCGACGATCTCGGGCATTTCCTCCCGCAGCATTTCGAAGAATTCGAGCAGAACTGCCTTTTTCTCTTCGATATCCGGCTGATACGGCTCGCGCCCGGCGAGAACGTCTGCGAACTGCCGGAAGATCCACGGATTCTGCATCGCCCCGCGCCCGATAAGAACTCCGTCGACGCCGGAATCAATCCATTTCTGCATTCCGTACGACACAGTGGTGATGTCGCCGTTGCCCGAAACCGGGATGTCGACCGCCTTTTTCACGGCCCGGATCAGGTTCCAGTCGGCAAGCCCCTTGTAGCCCTGTTCTTTCGTGCGGCCGTGGACCTGGATATGCTCGACGCCGCAATCGACGGCCATCTTCGCGACTTCGACGGCATTGATCGTCGAGTCGGAATAGCCGACACGCATCTTCAGTGTCAACGGGATCGTAATCGCCTTCTTGATCTCCTTCAAAATCGTTTCAAGCCTTGGAAGATCGCGCAGTAATCCCGATCCGCCTCCGTGTTTGACGACCTTCGGCGCGGGGCATCCGCAATTCACGTCAAGGATGTCGGCGCCGACCTCTTCGGCCATCTCGGCCCCCATCCGCATCCTTTCGGGCTGGCCGCCGAAGATCTGCACCGCGAACGGCCTTTCCTCTTCGTCAAACCTCATCTGCCGTTTCGACTTCGGATTATGCCGGGTCAGGCCTTCGACCGAGATGAATTCGGAAACGACCAGTCCGACCCCGCCGCGCCGCTTGATCAGACGCCGGAATGTATAGTCGGTCACGCCCGCCATCGGCGAAAGGATCAAGGGCGGGTCGATGTCGATATGTCTGATCTTGAACGGACGCATCGTTTTGATTTGCGATTTGCGATTCTCGATTGCCGATTTTCGATTTGCTCAAGTT